>CAYQBU010000040.1:0-25796 GCA_964415785.1 uncultured Bradymonadales bacterium | reverse complement strand
AGATGTTGTGACGAGGCAAAATCAGAGCTCAGAGGCCAAAATTGAGCCCCACAGGCGATGCAGCGCATCGTCGCGGAGTGAGATACAGGGATCTGGGCTCTGATGCGCCGCAGTAGACGAGTCGTGAATAATCCAGGTTAGCGTGGACCAATGGTAGCGAAAAATCACCGCCCTGACCAATTCATCCTCCATCTCTTCGTGGCTATTAGCCCGGGCTATCCCCGGGGTAGTGCGACCCGGTAGAGAGCGTCGATCTCGTCGTCTTCCAGCCGTCGACACCACCGCATCTTCAGGTCCCCCAATTCCAGGGGCCCCAACCTCATCCGCCGAAGCTTCCGGATCTGTAGGCCCGATCGATCGCAGAGCTTTCGCACCTGCCGATGGCGCCCCTCCGTAATGGTCACGGAGATCCAGGTACAGCTCGAGCGCTCCGCCACCCAGCCCACCTGCGCCGGCGCCGTAAATCGCCCCGGCTTAAACTCCAGTGGCTCCTCCAGGCTCTCCAGTACCGGGTCGTCGGCCTCGAGCTTGGCCTTCACCTTCACGTGATAGACCTTTTCGATGGGATCAACGTTCTCTGGATCCGCATTGCCGGCGTACTTCTTATTGAGCAGCGCCTGGGCCAGCCGCCCATCATCGGTGAATAGCAACAAGCCCTGCGTATTATAATCCAGGCGCCCCACATGGGGCAGATCCGGCATATGGGCCGGTATATGGTCGTAGACCAACTCCCGATCCTCAAAATCGCGCCGCGCCGTAATGCACCCGTGGGGCTTGTTGAGCATCAGGTATTGGAAGCTCTCCGATCGTTCGTCAGCCATCGCTCTCCTCGACCTCATCGTCGTCCACTCAAACCCAGGCTAAAGACGTGGATCTGTCCATCGTAGATCCCCTCAAACCCGTCTCCCTGGGATGAATTCTGGTCCAATATCATAAAATTATAGGCCCCATCGATTCGCCACTCCGGGCTAAACTCAAAGCCCCCGCCGAGGCTCAAGATCGTCCGGTCGGCGTCCGGTTGGGCCGGTGTCAGCGTCTCCGCCGGGGCCGGCGAGGGCTCGATCGCCAGCCCACTTCGGATCGTCAGGCCATCCACCGGCGCCCGGTACTCCACACCCGCCCGCATCGCGATCGTATGATCCCAGCCGCGCTCCTCCTCGATATCAGCGATATCGGGATCGTCAAAGCGCACCTCAAAGGTCTCGTAGGCCCCCCATCGCCGATACTCCAGGTCCAGCGACAAGATCCCCATGGGCTCCAACTGATAGGCCAGGCCCAGCACCCATCGATGGGGCAGCACCATCGTCGTCTCCGCCCCCGTATCGCTCGCCGATCCCTCCATCTCCGGTGGGATATCCGAAAAGACCGCTTCCCCTCGAAAATCCAGATCCACTCGGCTTCGCCAACTCGCCCCCATGGCGATGGAGTCACTGAGCTCCGCCCAAACCCCGGCCTGAACGCCCACGCCAAAGGCGCTGGCCTCTAACTCCGCGAGCCCCTCCTCGCCTTCTCGCGCAAAATCGATCCGATTGGCGTGGCCCACCGACCCCCGCACCAGCCGTGGCCCCACCCCGAACGCGATCCGCTCCACCGGCCGATAGGCCACCGACGGCGCCACCTCCAGCGCCCGCAGCTCCGTCGACGTCACCTCAAAGCGCCCCGCCCAATCGTCGGGCCACTTCAGCCCCGCTCCAAAGGGAACCCCCATATACACCCCCACGGCCACATTATTCATTTTCCCATAGCCGTAGAGATAGGGCGGCGTGCTCCCGTCGACCTCCGAGCGCGTCTCCTCCCCCGTATTCGGGTCTTCGTGATCGATAAAGGGCAGGATAAACGATCCCCCCACAGCTGCGCCCATATCTCCCTGGAGTACCCATCCCGCCGGATTATAATAGCCCGCCTCCGGCAGATTTGGCCGCCCCGTCACCGCCCCCGCCACCCCGGCCGACGACGCCCCCTGCACATTCTGGGCATACCCCGACGTCCATCCCTCGGCGGGCCACAGCATCGCCCAGGCCATCACACCCACCACCGCCCAGCGCTTCTTCATACCAATCCCTGTCGACTCATCGGTGGTGGCCTTTACTGGCGCGGCGTTCGGGCCTCAAAGAAATCCATCATATCCTCGCGGGCATCGCGGGTCGCCGCCGAGGTATTCGTTGGATCGAATAAAAAGGCGTGATCCGTGATCCCCGGCTGGTAATTGACAAAATCAACGCCCATGCGCTCCGAAAGCCGCTGCGTCCCAATATTGGGCACCACGCGATCGCCCTCTGCCTGCTGAATCATCACCCGCACCTGCCGGTCGTCGAGCATATTGTCCACATCCATGGCCCCATAATCCAATGGCGCCTCCACGGTGTGCTGCACCATATTCAATGGATCCACCGGGTCCAACACCCACCGGGCGGTATTCATGAATTGGAAATAGGCGTCTGAGCCCTCCTCGATGCCCCGCGCGTCGAGGGCATCCTCAAACAGGGGCTCAAAGACCAGGGAGTGCTCGATCAACGTCGTCAAATCGGCGGCCGGCACATTGAGCACAAAATCCTCGATCGCCGGCTCCGTCGCCGTCAGCGCTGAGCCCAGAATTCCGCCCAGGCTCATCCCCATATAGACGATCTCATCGCCCAGCCAAAGCCCGCTCTCCTGGACCACGGCCTCCCCCAACTCCTCGCCCTGGATCACCCGCACCGCCTGCTGCAGATCGAGCAGCGCCTGCGCGAAGTGGTCCCGGGTCCCTGGAATCGAATCCATATCGATGAACACCTCACCGCTATCCATCGGATAGCTCAATAGGTCCTCGTATTGGGTCCCCGCCAGAAAGGGCGCCATAAAGGTCACGTCCAACTCGTTGAGGCCCGCCTCACTGCCGTCGTCGTGGCGACAAACCCCTTCGTCGGTGTCGCAGCTCGCCCCCGACTCGCAGCCCTCGTCGCGAATGCAAACCGCGCGACCACCGTGATAGGGCAGATCCACCGACAGGGCCGCATAGCCCTCGCGACCAAACTCGCTGGCCACCAGATAGAGCAGCTCCCGACTGGTCATCAGCCCGTGCCCAAAAAGCACCACCGGAATCGGCTCCGCCACGCTCACGTCCTCGGGCAGCGACAGCACAAATTTGGCCTGTCGCTCCACGGCCTGACCATCGGGATAAAACTCGCGGGTCGTCGGATCCAGGTGGTCCAGAACCGTCATCTCTCCCCGGATCACGCTCTCTACCCCCAGGAGCAACAACCCCGCCCCCCCGCTGGGCCAGGTGCTCTCGATATTCGTCACCTCCGTGCTCACCTGCTGGTCGTAGAGCTTTTGACGCCGCTCCAATACCGACGTCGCCGACGACGCCGTGCGAAAGGGCACCGCCGTGATCACCGCGTCGGACCAGGGACCGGCCTCATCCAGGGCCTCCACCACCTGCTCGCGCAAGGGCTCCAGGCGCATCGCCTCATCGTCGCTGAGCACGGACACCGCCGACGCCCCGCCCTCCACCAGAGCCGCATCCATGGTCAATAGCGCTCCCAGGGGCTGCGCGCGGTGGGCACGCCCGCTCTCCGTCTCCATCGCCTCCGTGACCACCAGCACGTAGTCCTCCTCCGGCTCCAGGCTCAGCTGCGGTTTCAGCCACATCGTATCGCCCCGATCCAGTCGGCCCACCTCCACCTCCTGCTTGAGCTGCCACTGTCCCTCCTCGCCTCGCTCCAATAACTTCAACCCCTCTGCCCGGGGCCCGATATCATGGGTGCTCTCCACCGTCGCCGCCCCGGAGATGGAAAAACCGTCACTCCCCGACAGGTTTTGGCGAATCGCTTGCTCCTCCTCGCTCATCGACGCTTCGATGGGAAGGTCCACACCATCGTCGTCGCGAAGCAGGTCATTGGGCATCGGCACCGCGCCCTGGCCCGGATCAAAACGAATCGCCGGCTCCGTGGTCGTGCGAAACTCAAAGAGCACGGCCATCTCGTCGCGGTCCAGCCCTCGACTGGCCATGAGATCAAAGCCCCCCTCCAGATCGTCTTGAATCTCAGCCAGGGCCTCCGCGCGCTCTTGTCGCTCCTCGGCGCTATCGCCGGGCATCGCGTCCGGATGATCCCTGAGCGACGCCTCCGCCCGGATCAAAAAGAAGGCCTCGTCGGCGATCACCGACCGACCATCCTCGCCGCGCACCCCGTAGTCGTATCCCTCGACCCCCACCACGTAGCGATGGCCGGGCTCCAACTCCTGTTTGGGTTGCACCGATATCGCCTGATGGTCCTCGTCATAGGTCAGCTCCACATCGATCTCGTCGCCCCCTTGAGCGCTCATCATATACACCGATCGGTTCAAACTCCCCTCATCGATCGCCGCCGACATGGGAACCCGAATCGGCGTCGACAACGGGTAGCCATCGAGCTGGTTGAGGTAGTCCACAAACCCCGCCTGCGCCACCGTCGCCCCTTCCTCCACTGGCAGATTCAACCGCCCCGCCTCCGTGTCATAGAGCAGACCCGTCGGCGTCGGCACCACCCCCTCATCGAGTTGGTATATCGCGCGAATATACTCACCCTCCTCTACTTCCGGTGGCGTCTCCAGCCCCGGCGAGTCGGCACACCCCACCGTCGCCCATAGCACCAGCCCCGCGATCGCAATCCCTATGCCTCGATTCATCTCGCCCTTATCGTGCCGGCCAAAACCATATTCTTGTAGCTCAATGCGTGTCCCATCAACCTAGCGCTTCGCCCGTTGTCCCTCAACATCTCTCCACATTACCCATGAGCCGCCGCGGCTCCATCCTCCCTCCCCAAGCCCCCACCAAAAAGGCCCGCAGACATCTGTCGATGCCCGCGGGCCTTCACCTGCTCCTTCAAACTTTCCCTCAACCGCTATTGCCCCTCAAAATAGCGCCGATGCCGGTCTTCGTGGGCATGCGCTCCGAGGGCAGCACCACCACGTCACCGCCGAGTTGAACCACGGTCTCCGCGATTTCATCGTAGACATCGACGGCCATCGCCTTTTCTTCCTCATCGGCATCGTCGCTCAATCGCTTGATCTCACCTGTGGTCCTGTCGAATTGGCCCCACAACTCGGCCTCTTCGTCCAGAAGCAGGCGATGCACGCGACTCTCGATGACTCGCCGACCCACCGTCGCCAGGTCCTGTTCTCCATTGCCCTTGCCGTAGGCTCTCTCCCATTCCTCCAGCGCCTTCTCCAGGCGTTGGTCCATCTGCCTCTTGGCGATCGGCCAGGCCGCCTCGTAGATGTCTTTGTTGTTCCAGTAATGGACATTGCCCTCAATACCCTCGTCGGCCAGATTCCTCAGGCGACTGGCGTCCTTGAATATCGGGTGGCAAAAATCGACGGCCGCAAGGATCACAGGTCCCTCGGCATTGCCCAGATAGTCGCGAATCCCCTGCGACACCTCGCTGAAATAGCGCTTGAGATAGGCTTTGTGTTCTTCTTTGCCCCCTCCATGGCCGTGATAGACCGGCGAGGGCAAACTGCGCGAACCGCCCCCGGAATCCGTCGTCGACCCCCCGGAGGTATAATTGGAGCCCGTCTGATAATTGAGCCCGTCCTGGCCCTTCTCCTGCTCGATCATCAATGCCTCTTGCAGGTTTTTGGGCAGATCCTCGATCTCCTTGGCCTGCACTCCGGTGGGGCTTCCCTCCCAGAAGGACACCTCTTTTTCACCGATCGCCAACACCCAATAATCCGAGGGCATGGCGATATGTTCCAGAAGCGGTCGCGTATGGAAATTGGAGCCCACTACCGTCGTGGCCTCAAAACGGACCGGCAAGAAATACCGCGCTGTCAGGCCCGGCGCGACAAAGATCGCCAGGCCGTCTCCCGAGTGATCAAAGAGATCGCGCTCGTCGAGCATCGCCCGCAGCGGCTCCAGGACCTTCTTGGCCTCCTCATCATCGACGCTCTCCGTCGCCTCCAGGCGCTCTTCAACCTCGTCGACCTGCGCTCTCAACTGCAGCCGAAGCGCCTTATTGGTCATCTCCTGGCGCTCGATCGGCATATAGATAGAGACCGATGGTGTCTCATTCACATCCAGTAGCTCTCGGAATTCCTCTCGTCCAAATCGATCCATATAGCCTCCTGATTGCACCGGTGAGTTTTGAGCTCCGAACCCTCCATCTCATAGAGATGGCGAGCACGGGCAACTGACACTTGAAGTAATAAACTCCATAGCGCTCAAAACAACCCTCTCACGTCACGACAAAACCCGCCGGCCACCGGGCCAACGGGTTTTGCGCTCTCCCCTCCAGGACTTGATCACCCCAGATTCACTGGTTCACGTAGTCGATGGTAAACCGGTTTTCGCCGGTCACCCGCAGCGGTCGACCGTCGACGGTCACCTCTAAAGCGTAGCGTCCCTCGACGTTGAATTGATGCGGATCGCTGAGCGACCCCGCCACCATCCGGGCCACCCGTCCATAGCTCGCCAGCAGATCGCGATGATTATAGTCGTCGCCCCTCAACAAAAAGCGCAACTGGTCGTCGCCCTTGTCGGAGCGCACCTGCGCCGCATGGGGAACCTGATAGCCCGAGGACTCGTGGCGCTCCACCTCGCCAAACCGCACCTCCGCATTGGCATCTTCGTACACGATCTCATCGCCCACCCCCACGACCACCCAGGTCACGGGCCGGCCGCCATACTTACTGGTCAAATCGATCTCTCGCCACAGGATAAAGACGTCGTCCTCATAGGCTCGAAAGCGCGTAAACCGCTTGCCCAGATCAAAGGGCGCCACATTGGTCACCACGTGATCGGCATAGCCCGAGTCCTCCGTCGACACATCGTGCCACTCCCCATCGATATAGACCCGGCCGGTGACCCGCGATCGGGGCGCCACCAGCGTGAATCGATAATAATCATCGCCACTTCGGATCTCACCGTTGCCCGGCTGCCACATGGGCACCCGCTTTTCAAAGCGAAGCTCTACCTTCACATCGCCATCGTCATAGCGGTACTCAAAGGCATTCTCTCCGTCCGCCCGAAGCTCGGCATCGGCGATCTGGAGCCCGAAGCTTTCCTCATCGTAGGACCAATTTCGACGGCTCTCGCGCTCGCTTTTGCTGTAGCGATCGCGATCCGGCATATCCAGCCTCAGCTCCGAGGCTCCATAACCGCTTCGAACCCCGAGGTTCGAGATCGTCAGGTTGATGCCGATATGGCCCCCCTGATCGGGATTAAAGGAAAAGCTATAGCGCTCCGAATAGGCCTGGCCCGAACTCATCGACGGGATCAGGTCATCCATCGTCGGCGTTCCCGCCGTCTGACCGCTGCCCCAGCCCTCGGTCGCCGTGGCCGTCGCACTGACGCCCAGGCTCACCACCAGGGCTGCAACTATCATGATCGCTATTCGTCTCATCCTGTAATCCTTCTGTACCTTCAAAAGAAATCCTCCTCCGACCTTGTCGGGTAGCCCGGGGGCCACCTGTGCAACCTAGACGCATGGCGCCTGGCTTTGATTCATTTCTTGTCCTCTCGAGGCAGCACCCAACGCCACCGGCGCTGCTCGGCGACCCACAGTAGCGCCGGCATGATCAGGATGGTGGCGATAAAGGCACATCCCAGTCCTGTAAACGCCAGATACCCGATCGACTGTAGCCCCGCTTCATTGGTGATCGCCAGTCCTCCAAATCCGATCATCGACGTCACCGTCGTCATCCCCACCGCCGAGCCCACGTGATAGCCGACGTCCAGAATGGATCCCTCCCCGACGTCCAGATAGCGATTATAAAAGTGGAGCCCATCATCGATGCCAATCCCGATGATCACCGGCAAGATGATCACGTTGAAAAAATCGAGCTTGATCCCAAACCAGGCCGCAAAACCCAGCATCCAGATCGTACCTACGATCAAGGGAATCAACGCCACCGTCGCCCGCACGGGACTTCGGAAATAGAGCATCAGCAGCAAAAACACCACCACCAGCGCCAGGCCCAGCATCCTCGCCCCATCGGTCTGAATCTCGTCGAGCATCGACGTATAGATATAGGCCTGGCTTCCGATCCGAGCGTCTACCCCGCTGGTCTCCACCGCCTCCTGGACCTGGCCCAAAAACCGCCGCGCCTCCTCGCCCACCATGTGGTCGATCGCCTCGTTGACGTACAGGATATACTCAAAAGCAAACTCCTCGCCCTCCGCGGCCTCCCTGGCCTTGGGCCCCGCCTCCATAAACATGCGCTTGGCCCAATCGGGAAGGTCATAAACCGTCACTGCATTGACCCCGACCAGATCGCGAAGCTCCTCCAGATCGGCGCGCTCCTCGGCGCTCAACCGACGCAGATCATCGTGCTCCAGAGTCTCTCTCAAGGTCTCCATCGCCTCCAGGCGATCGCGCTGCTCCTCGTCGGTCCCCGGCATAAAGGCATGCACCGCCGTCACGGAGCGCACGGTCTCTAACTCGCCCGCCTCCTGCATCTCGTGCATATGCCAGTACAGCTCAAAGGCCGACTCCACATCGTCGAGCAATAGGAGCGTCGGCGTCGAGGAATGCATCCGACTCAGGGCGCTCGTATATTTGGCCCCCGTGCTCATCTGTTCGCGATCGCGCACGAAGCTCTCCGGATCGACGGCCTCCCGCACCTCGATGGCCCGATCGACGACGTCTTCGCCCAGCGACGAGGCCCGATCGCGGATCTCCTCGAGTTCCTCCTCCACCGGATCCGGCTCCTGCGCCCGTTGCCAGGGCGTCTCTACCTCGCCGATCTTGCGGAAATTTTCCTCAAATTGAAGATTCGGGATCTGCGTGACCGCCAGCCCGATCATCACCACCGCCAGACCCAGCATCCAGGGCGCTGCCCGCGCCAGATTCTCTCGGTGATACCACCGATCCAGATCCCACCTCTCTTGAATCGTCTTCGCTCGATCCGGCGCATGGGGCCAGCGCTCTTGCAGCGTCATGATCAACGCCGGCAGGGTCATCACCATCGCCAATACCATCATCGCCACCCCGATCGCCGACACCTGACCAAATTGGGCCAGCCCCCGGAATTGGGCAAACGACAGCACCACGAAGGTCGAAAACGTCGTCACTCCCCCCATCACCGTCGCCCGGCCCACCGACCGGTAGCACTCCATCAACGCCTCCAACGGCTCTAGCCCCTCCATCCGCTCTCGATCGTATCCATTGAGCAGGTGAATGCTGAAGTCGATCCCCAGACCCAGCAAAATGGCAAACACAAAGATGGTGATCGTCGTCAACTCCCCGAAGATCAAAAAGGCCAGTGCAAAGGTCCACACCACGGCCATCACCAGCGGGAGCAACACCAGCCCCACGGCCCGGAATCGCCTGAAGTATAGCGAGATCACCAAAAACAGGCCGATGATCGTAAAGAGCGCTGATTTGACCACATCCTCCAGGATCGACGAGTACTGTCCGTCGCGGTTGACCAGCCCGCCCCCGTACTCCAGAAACATCTCTTCGTGAAAACTCTCCGGCTCCAGATCCCTTCCGATCCGACGCACGTCCTCCATCAACTCCCGCGTCGTCGCCAGATCTGTGGACCCCTCCCCAAACCGCACCATAATCGTCAGCGAATAGCCGTCGTCGGCCTCCAGGTACTCCCGATAATCCTGGTGCGCCATATCGTCGTAGCGCTCCTCGATATCGCTGGTATCGACGCTCTCGTCCTCTTCCTCGTCGTCTTCGCTCAGATCAACGAATAGCGGGTTTTGGCGCTGGCGCTCCTCGCGCATGCGACTCCGAATCCGATCGTTGAGCTCCAACAGATCGTCGGACTCCACGTACAGCAGCCTGTGCTCCTCAAAGAAGCTTCGATCGTTGTGATAATGGGCCAGCGCAATATCGGGATGGGCCCTCAACTCCTCGGCATAGGCTTCGGCAAAATCGCGATTCGCCTGCCGATCCGGGCTGTCGATCACCACAAAGAGCGTCGACCCCGAGCCCACCCGCTCGCTGACCTCGTCGACCACCCGTCCGGCCTCCGAATCACCGGGCAGCAACTCGCGGAAATCATTATTGATATTCCACTGCGTCGCCACCACCAGCACCGCCAGCGCCGTCATCACCAGGCTCGCCACCGTCAACCTGCGGTGATGGGGCCCCACCACCTTCCGAAAATAGGCCTCAAATCCCTCTCGCAACATCGTCGATCACTCGTCTCTCGAAGATCATTAACTTCTTCTGCTTCACTCGCCTGACGTCGACCCTTGCCGACACTCTCAAACGTGCTATCAGAGCGGCGGAGGTTTTTATGGACGCCACACCATCTCGCACATCGCCGGTCACTTCCAGTACCGACGCCACGGTCATGATCGATGCCCGTTATCTCAACGGCCATCCCAGCGGCATCGGCCGCTACACCGAGCAGCTCATCAACCATCTGCTCACGCTCGATGATCAGCTACGCCTGAGCCTGATCACCCATCCCAACCGGCCGCGCCCTGTGGAACACACGCGCGTTGACTATCAAACGTTTCACTCCGCTCCAAATTCACCGGCCACCCGATATCTGCTCCGCCACCGCCTGGACTTTGAGGGCGTCGATCTCTTCCACAGCCCCTTTAACCTGCTGCCCCGCGACCTCCCCGTGCCGGCCATTTTTACCCTCCACGACATCATGTGGCTCATCGATCCCTCCTTTTGCTCCAACCGCCCCCTGAAAAAACTGGTCTCCGGCTTCTTTAACCGCCTGGTCATTCCCCCCTCCGTCGACGAGGCCGACGCCATCCTCACCGTCTCCCACCACTCCCGTCGAGAGATCGAGGACTGGTTTCCCAACGACGCCGAGGACGTCGCGGTCAGTTATAACGGTGTCGACCCCTACTTTCGTCCCGTCGACCCCGTGGAGGCCTGGCCGCTGCTCAACGACTGGATGGCACCGCGCACCCGCTTTGCCCTCATCGTCGGCCAGGGCTCACCCTATAAAAACCACCCCGGCGCCCTGCGCGCCTTCATCGAGGCCTTCGCCGACGATCCCCAGATGTACCTGGTCATGGTCCGCCGCATCTACAGCGGTGCCCACGGCGAGCTGCGCCAACTCCTCGACGATCCCCGCCTCAACTCCCGGGTCATCCTCCTCGACGGCGTCACGCTGCCCCAACTTCGCGCCCTCTACGCCATGGCCCGCATCTTTCTCTTTCCCTCCCTTTACGAGGGCTTTGGCCTGCCCGCCGTGGAGGCCATGGCCTGCGGCACCGCCGTCCTCACCGCCGATCGCGGCGCCCCCGCTGAGGTCTGCGGCGACGCCGCCCTCACCGTCGATCCCGACGACATCCCCGCCATGGCTGAGGCCATGCGCCGCCTCGACGAAAACGACGACCTTCGCCACCACTTCCAGCAGGCCGGCCCCCCCCGCGCCCGTCAATTCCAGTGGCGCTCCTCTGCCCAAACCGTCCTCGAGACCTACCGGCGCGTCCTCCAGCGTCACTGACCTCGCTCAGGTTCGACAGCGCACGCTATATTTCCATCGCGTCTGCGGGTCTTCTCCGAATACACGCACCTCGAAATCATCGCGAAACCCTCTCCTGAAGACGTCTCGATACTCCTCTCGACCCGGACCTTCGATGCCCCCGGAATAGGTGGGATCTCCCTCATAGGACCGATCGCCGCGCCATCCCGTATCCAGTACCGTCCTGCTTCCCGGATAATCGACCTCATAGCGATCGGGAATGCTGTAGGCATTGACCCTTATATCGAATTCCGCCCCCGGCGGAATATCGCTGATATCCCACCGGTCCCGGGTGCCTTGATGCCCCCCGGAATTGGCCACTTTCCAGACATCGCAGATCTCGAGATAAAAGTCCCTCTCCTCGTCGATCGACGGCCCCTGAACTCCGAACCCGGCCGACGTCGAGCCCACTCCCGAGCTCTGCGCCGTACTCTCCATTCCGTCGAGCAACATCCCCACCAACTCCAGCCCCGACCCAAGGCTGCCGCCGCCGTCATTCATAATATCTCCGCTCAGGCCTATCCCAATGCTCGCCATTCGCCCCGTGCTTGACTCCACACCGCTGCGCCCCCCCCGCGACCAGGCCCCCGGTGGGTTCGCCGCCGGATACCCCCGGGCCAGACTCCCCTCCACAAAGAAATTTCCCACGCCCAGCCGCCCGTTGAGCACCGGCCGATGGCCCCGATTTGACCCATCGGGACCAAACTCCGAGGGTATCCCAAACCCCGGACGCTCATAGGCCACATCAAACCCCAGGTTCACGTCGCAATACTTCGGGCTATTTCTCTGGCCCCCCAGGCATAGCTCGACCCCCGCCATCGGGGAATGCACCCGGAAACTGGCCTCTCCCGACCCCAGATCGGAGGTGATGCTCACCGAGCGATGCCCATACTCGTAGCCCGCGAAGGCGCGCGCCCAGGGAAATCCCACATAAACTCGCCCTGAAACATGACCTTCCAACGTCAGGTGAGCTGCGCTTTCCGAAGCCCGCAAATACCCCATATACCCCCGCGCTCCTCCATCGAATCCAAAGTAACTTCGAAAGACCGGCGCCAATCGAAACTCCGCCGTCGGTCCCACCCCCACCACCGAAGTCAATCTCCGGCAATGGTCCTCGCAGTTCGCATCGCTCCCTAACTCCTCATAAATCGGTATACTCGAAAAATCGCCCCCAAGCTCACCGACGAAATAAGCCCCACGAGGTTCCGCCTCAGCCGTCGCCGTCAACCCCAGTACGGTGGACGCCATCACCACCGCCAAACCCCATCGCTTCGCCTTCCTCTTGGTCTTCATGTCTTCTCCTCAATAATCCATCTCACCCGATTTTTAGCCTCACCGACCTTATTCGCATTCCTCCTCATATCTCCGCGCTTCCTCTTCACATTGGTCCCCCTCCGCCAGCTCCGAGCAACTCCGCTCCAAGAGGCATGCCCACCAGTCCACATCGGCTTCGACGCAGGCCTCACTCTGCTCGTCATGCCAGGCCTGGAGATTCCCCGCGCACGCCTCACCGCAGGACCACACCTCCTGGCGCTCCTCCCCGAAACACTGGACCTGAACCTCACACCACCCCGCACAGAGTTCTTCGGTCTCCCACTCCTGCACCGGCTCGGCGCACGCCTCGTCGGCCACCCTGCGCTCATGAGCACAGTGGTCATAGACTCCCTCGCTTTGCTCATTAGACGCCTCGCAGCTCAGCCTCGCCGCGCATTCGTCGAGCTCCATGAGCGCTGAGCCACAGACCTCTCCCGCCCCCTCGACGTAGCCCCAGACGATCTCCTCGCAATCCTCCATACACACCGAGTGCTCCAGGGGATCGGCCCCGTAGCAATCCTGCCTCTGCCAGCACCAATCCAGACATAGGACTTCCACCCGCTCTTCACTGACCTCGAATGCCCCGCCCCCACCAGCTCCTTCCTCACAGATCCCATCATCGCAGAAGTACCCCCCGGGGCATTCCCCATCCAAATCACATTCGAAAACCGCTCCCTCCCAGGCCTCAAACCCCCACTGCTCCAACCTCTCACAACCCACCATCCACACCATCAGGCCCCCTACGACCGACGCGATCGCGACCCTCTTCCACATCATCTCGTATCCCTCGCCCATGAATCTCTCCCTTGACCTCAATTGCCATCTCAATCTGTCCAGGGATCCACTCTATCGATCGCCCCTTCCCCCCCATATCCCCCGTTCGGGGTATATGAAACGCCTCGCCCCCTCTCTAAATTGAAGGCCTCGAACACCTTTCTTCGATCGTAAAACGGCGCTCAACGCACGTATCTCTAGCCCTCAGGAGGATCGCCATGCCCCCCCACCTGTGCCCCAGACTAACCCACTCCCCCATCGCTTTCGTGTTGACGCTTGTGATTTTGCTCTTTGGCGCATCCTGCGTCGACTTCTTCGAAGAAGATGAACGCTGCGACTACGACAGCGCAGCCAACGAAGCTCGCGTCTGCTCCGATCAGGTCCCCTCCCAACAGCGATGCCAATGCGGTGATATCTGTTTCTCCGACAGCGATTGCCACCTGGACGAAAAATGCGCCTTCATCGAAGGCCGCGATCACGGCGTCTGCGTCGATGAACACTGGCACCAGCAGGCCTCCAGTGGCTCCTCCTCCAGCGGGGGCGGGGGCACGGGCTCAGACTGCCCGACCATCGATGGATCCTGTCTGTCCTTCGTCTCTGGCGAGCACGCAAGCTGCCTGGGCCACCCCGCAGAATTTGGCTACGAGGTGACCGTCCAAAATGTCTGCAATGAACCCGTGACCGGCGTCTTTTGCTTTCCCAACCACCAATCCGGCGGCTGGCAACGCCAGGTCTTGACCTGGGGCACCGTCGCTCCCGGCGCCACTGAACCCGTCAACTCCTGCAGCACCGACCCCTATAACGCCGCCGATCTTCACTACTGGGTTGTCCCCGAAGGCGTCTCTCTCAATGGTTGCCGAGATGCTCTGGAATGCGGCTCTTTCTAACCTGGATGATTCATGAGACGTCGTGACGCGCCCTGAGCGAAGCGAAGAAGTACTCTTGGGGTGAGGCAAAATCAGAGCTCAGAGGCCAAAATCAAGCCCCACAGGCGATGCAGAGCATCGTCGCGGAGTGAGATGAAGGTATCTGGGCTCTGATGAGCCGCAGGAGACGAGTCATGAATAATCCAGGCTAACCTGGATGACTCAATGGTCGGCGAGAAACGACCGGATCTCCCTCAGCGTCGCCTCTGGCGCCTCCATATGGGGAAAGTGACCGACCCCCTCGACGACCTCCAGGCTCGCCCTGGGCAATAGATCGGCGATCTCCTCAGACCACGCCGGCGGTGTCGCTTCGTCAAGCGCCCCCACCTGGAGTTGAACCGGCGCCTCGATCTCTGCCAGCCTGGGCCTTAGATCTTGGCCCATGCACTCCACGCGGGCCGCCCGGCACAACCCCTCGTCTCCGATCGCCTCAAACCACCGCCGAAGCCGCCCCTCCACCTCCGCTGACGCCTCGAGATAAGCCGTGCTAAACCACTGTCCCTTCAACACCTCCACCAGGTCGACCACGCCGGCCTCAATCCCCTGCGCCAACTCCTCATATCCGGCCGCCACCTCCTGCGGCAAATAGGCCAGAGAACCCACCGCGGCGATCGCCCGGACCTCCAACTCCCCTCCAATCGCCAGGCCAAACGCATGATAGGCTCCCATCGAGTGACCCACCACCGCCGCTGACGTTACCCCCGCCTCCGCCAACCTGACCTCGATCTGCTGCCTCGTCTCCCGAGGCCTCAACCCCACGGCACAATAGTCGACCACATAGACCCGGTACTCCTCGGCCAACCTCTCGGTTATCGTCTCCACACTCTCCGGAGGCACGGGCACCCCGTGGAGCACCACCACCTTCTTGCCCTCCGACCTTCCATATCTCTTGACTTCCACCATTTTCTCCCTTCGCGCTTCCACTGTGGACCACTCATCTTGCTTTCGAGGAGTCCCCTAATAATTGGACCAACTCTACCCTTGAGGCGACGTTAAGCCGTTGATAAATGCTCTTGAGATGGGTCTTGACCGTATGTCGCGAGATCTCCAGCGTCGTTGCGATCTCCCTGGCCGTCGCTCCCGCCACTGCATAGTCCACCACTTCTCGTTGGCGCTCCGTCAGCCAACTCCGCGGGTTGATCTCTGCCAATTTCGCCTTCTCCACCCTCGCCATATACCGCACTCCCCCTGCTCCATCGAGCCGGATCAACCGCACCTTCAGATGACCCACCAGAAGACATTCCCTTGCCTTCAACGCCTCTTCATCCAGCGCCCGTACGGCTCGCCCTATCTCATCGATACTCGCTTGTTCGAAGCGCCGCGCAAATCCCCTCGAGCCATGCTCTACCTTCCCCTCCGCCCCAAAGACTGCACAGCATTCGTCTTCTCCCCAATCCTCTTCCTCCAGGGTTCGCGCCGTCATCAACCCCATCGACAGAGATGGCAACTTCCTCTGTAATACCCGCTCTTCGCCGCTGCGAAAGCGCTCCCTGAATCCTCGTCGCGCGACACCCAACCAGCCCAGCACCCGATTGCCGTCGACCACGATCGCCCGCAACTGATCCCCCACCTCCGCGGGAACGATAAAATTATCGTACGAGCTAAACTGGGTGAGAAACCCTTCCTCATAATGCCTGCGCAAACGCACGAAGCGATTGAGCACCGTTTCATCCACAAAAGGGGGCAGCCACGGCGACTCCGGCGCCGGTCTCCCCGTCGCAAAATTGAGCCACTTATCGATCATCCCCTGATCGGGACCCCGGTAAACCCCCTCACCAAAATACCAATCCTCGCCCTCGGCCCGGTAGACCGAAAAATAGGCGCCCACCTCCGCAGAGACCTGCTCCAACAGCGTATCCACCACCTGCGTACGGATCTGCTTGGGATCTTCTGAATTTAAGGTGTAATGACTCATCGCCGTCCACGCTTTTTCCAGAATCAGCTCGGTTGAAAACTATTGTTATGAGACTATCGCGTCTCTATTCTCCCGTAAATCCTCTCCTCAAACCCATAAAAAAACCCCCGACCCACTGGGGGCCGGGGGCTCTTCATCGCCATTCAACCTCTTATTGGCCGGAGAGGGGATCGATGGGAAGTATCCCTTCTTCGAAGATCGTGATCGGATCGTGATCGACGCTCTCGTCGCTGACCCTCGGATCGTCGGCCGTCCAACTGACCACCACGTCTTCGCCCTCGTCATCGAAGGTCAACTCCACCGACGCTTCGCCCATCTCATCGCTGACCACGTCGTCGGGAAGGCTTCCCTCCACCACGTCCTCATCGGAGATGTCCAGGCTCAGCTCCACGCCCTCGCGGGCCACGGCGTCGCCGTCTTCGGTCTGAACCATCACATCGAACTCCACGCTATCGCCGACCTCCACCTCGTCGGCCACCGGACCCACGGCGAGGACGAACTTTTCAACCTCGCCCCACACCGGGTCGCTGGACGTCATGGCAAAGCCCTCACCAAACGTGTCGATGCGATAGTAGCGGCCTGCCACATCGCTATCGACCTCGTAATCCTCGTCGAAGCACTCCAACAGCCCTTCGCAATCGCCGAAGGCCTCGAAGTCATCGCCGTCGTCGGAGCGACTGAAATCATGCTCCAGATCGCCCCAGGCGCGCTGGCCGGTCGCCGATTCGGGCTCGCTGGTCCCACCGTCGCTGGTCACCGAGCGCACCCAGTAGGTCTGCTCCTCGGCGGGCACCGGCTCCGGCGCATCCACGACCACCACCGCCAGGCCATCCCAGGTCACATCCTCGATAGCCGGCTCCGGTACATCGGCCGTCGCCATCGGGGCATCCCAATCGAAGTAGGTCATCTCGTCGCCCACGGCCTCCCAGGTATCGCCCTCATCAATCGAGATCTCGTAGGTATCGACCTCCGCTCCCCGGAATCCGCCCGCTGGCGTCGACAACTCCGCCGATCCACCGGGATAAAAGGCCTCCACCTCATAGGTCGCACTCTCGCCCGTCACCGGCTCCGAGGCCCAGCTCACTTCAATGCCCTCCGTATCGTCGTCGCTGGCCATGACCTCTGCGATCTCCGGCGCGCCGGCGGCATCGGTGTCCTCGTCCAGATAGGCCAAGTTGCCCGTGCCCACCTCTGCGATCTCTTCGCCATCGCGATAGACTCGATAGCCGTCGACATAGGGGTTACCTCTCCAGGTCACCCGCACGCCATCGCTTCGCGTACCCTGGGTCGCCGACACATCCGTCGCCGTCGGACATCCCCGCTCGTCGCTGCAGGTCACCGCATTGGCGCCATCGCAAACCACCGAATCGATGCCGCACTCACCGCAGTCCTCGCCGGGCTGACTGCTCAGCACTTCCACGCCGCCGCAGGCATTGACATCACCGGACTCACAGACCATGGAATCCGAACTCTCACAGGCCCAGGTGCCACTGCTTACGCTCGCCGTCGAACAGCTCTCGCCCAACTCACCCGGAAGATCTTGGCATCCTCCGCACTCGTTGGTCGGATCGGGATCTTCACAGGTCAGCGTATTCAGCCCGTCACAGACCAGCTCGCCAAAACCGCACTCCCCACAGCTATCACCCAAATCGGCCGGGTCTCCGTCGAAGGCCAGTACCATCGCCTCCCCTCCACACTCGTTGAGGGTCACCGAGCCATCGTCATCATCTCCGCATCCGGCCCAGACCATCGCCATCATGGCCACTGATAGGCCCAACCATCGATTCAGCTTTAATCCCTGTCCCATACCAACTCGTCCTTAGTGAGAGTTCTTCGTTATTCCAAATTCATCCAGCACCTTACGACAGGACGGCCAATTCTCAAACCGTCCATTGCCCTCAACCAACCCCTCACTCATTATAAGGGACCTTGTTGATGGCTAAATCAGGTACTTAGCCCGCGCCACCTCCATCGCCAGTCTACCGCCCCCCAACCACCAAATCCCATCGAAGCCTCATGATTCTCCCCGCGTCCCGCGGGGAGACACCGGCGCCTTGCGCGCCGGAGAGGGGCTCGTCGCACAACTTCGATGACCATCGAGGCCACCCCACCAGGCCACCGTCCATCAAGATCACCCCATCACCGCCTCCCCGCACCCCATATACGGTGAGAACGCCACAAACTCTGCTCTCCCGTGGGGGAGCTGGCGGCCGCGTCCTTCTGCGGCCGTCTGAGGGGGCTTCGAGCCACCCTTCTCTCCATTGTCACTGACCCTCCGTATAAAAAAACGCCCCGCCGACATCTGTCGGGCGGGGCGCTCATATAAGGTGCCTCCGAAGGAGGTGGGCTAGTCATGAGATATACATCTGACTAACGGCCTGGGGGGAATGCATATCGACCGTCCTCCGTGAGGCACACCTCGAACTATAGGGATTTCACGCTGCCTGTCAAGGCCTTTATTGGGATTTTGTATCTCCACCTTGCTCATCGAGGCCAGGACACCAGGACACCGTCCATCCAGATCACCCCATCAGCGCTCCCTCTCCCCGCACTCCATATACGGTGAGGACGCCACCAATTCTGCTCTCCCGTGGGGGAGCTGGCGGCCGCGTCCTTCTGCGGCCGTCGGAGGGGGCTTCGAGCCACCCTTCTCTCCATTGTCACTGACCCTCCGTACAAAAAAACGCCCCGCCGACATCTGTCGGGCGGGGCGCTCATATAAGGTGCCTCCGAAGGAGGTGGGCTAGTCATGAGATATACATCTGACTAACGGCCTGGGGGGAATGCATATCGACCGTCCTCCGTGAGGCACACTTCGAACTATAGGGGTTTGGCTGGCATTGTCAAGTAGTTTTCCCACCGCCACCGCCAACGGCGCTCAACCAAACAACCCCCCCTCGGTATCCAATTGCTCGCGAAGGGCCTGATCAGCCTCCAATACCGCCAGATAATCGGGGGGCCCTTCCCAGCGCCGCCCCCCATCACTTCGACGCGGCGCCAGCGCGCGGACCCGCGTGACCATCCGCTCAAAGAAGCGAGGCGGCAATAGTTGCTCTACCTCCGGGTGGGCCTTGCGCTTTTGCTCCATCCGCTCAATCGCCTCCCGCGCCAGGTGTCGCCGCCGGATCAAGTCCTGAAACGAATTGGCCAACTCCGTCACCCCGTATTCGCCGCTGGCGATCATTCCCCGGGCCACCCGCACCACCGGTTCCAATCCCAGGACCCGATCGTTAAACAGCACCAGGGCTGCCTGAAAATAGTTGGTGATCGGCACCACCCTCGGGCCATAGACCCAGAATCGACCCGGCGCCGTGTGGTAGTCGAGGTGAATGAAGATCCGACCCACATTGTCGTCGCGCCGCATCCGAGAGGCCTGATCCAAAATCGAGGCGCGGGTTCGCGAGTAGACTCCCGCCTCATCGAGGATCTCGAAGAGTAGATCCCGATCGATCTGGCCCGCCGCCAGATCGGCGTAGAGCGAATAGATGAACGCGTCCTGCTCCGCATCATCGCCAAATAGAGTCTCCGGCGCCTCCGGGCCCTCGGCGCGCACCTTCAACAGGTTGTCCAATTTATAACCCACCTGACCCCGAATCGCGCGAAACCGACCTTTGAGAATATTCTTGAGCGTCGGCTTGAGGATAAAGATATCGGGATCGATTCCATCGAGCTTAAATTTCTTCTCCAGCTTCTCCCTCATCTGCGACGGGCTGCCGCTGATAAAGGTGACAAAGACCTCTCCCTCCTCATTGGGCCGACTCAGCTCCTTGAGCAACGTCACCACCCCTGGAACGTTGACCTTCTCCTCGGGCCGCTGCAATGCCGCTCGGATCAACCCGCGCATCGTCTCAAATTCGGTGCGTAAGTAGGTCTTGTCCAGATCCCAGCGGTAGATATGACGAATCTCTGACACGTCCTAGTCCTGATGGCGTCGGCTCAATTCACTGGCGATGGCGGCGGGAAGTTGCGCACGCACATTTTTGATCGCCAACTTCAGTCCATTGTGCAGTGCTCGCGGCCCCGATCGGGGATGACATAAGATCACCACGCCATCGACGCCCAGCAAGGGCGCCCCGCCATACTCCTCAAAATCGGTGAGCTGCTTCAACTGCTTGAGGCCCCCGCTCAACAACTTCAAGCCCATCCGCCAGGCCACACGCGAGTGATAGGCCGACCGCGCCAGATCGAAGGCCGCCTCGCTGACGCCCTCCAGGATCTTGATCGCGATATCGCCGGCAAACCCCTCGCACACCACCACATCCGCCAGGCCCCGCGGGATCTCATGGCCCTCGATATTGCCATAGAAATTGAGCGTCTCATCGCGACTCAACATCTCATAGGCCTCTACCACCTCCGAGGGACCGACCGTGCTCTCCCGCGAATTGGACAACAGGGCCACCTTCGGCTGTTCATTGCGACTGACAATGCGGGCATAGGCCGCCCCCATGATCGCAAAGCTCCTCAAATCCTGGGCATCGGCCCGCAGCGTCGCCCCTACGTCCAGGATCAGGCTAAAGGGATCGTCTTCATCGCCCCGAAGCCGCGGCGTGGGATACACGCTCGCCAGCGCCGCCCGCCGGGTCCCCTCGATCAACTTGAGCCGATCCAGAGCACTGAGCACCGCCGCCCCCGGATTGCCAGCGCTGAGTACAGCGTCCGCCTGCCCCTCTTCCACCAGCCGTACGGCCTCCATGATCGAGGCGTTTTGCCTGTCACTGACCGCCGTCTGCGGCCGCTCCGACATCCCCACCACCGTCGACGCGTGGTGAATCTGGATGCGCTCCGAGTTGTGATCGCGCTCAAATAGCGCTTCCGTCAGTTGAATCTCATCGCCGACCAGCACGAAATAGACCGCACGCCCTCCCTTGTCGCTCAGGCTCGCTTCCGCCACCGCTTCCACTGCTGCGTCTGGTCCCCGATAGCCTCCCATCGCATCCACGGCGATCGTGATCGCTTCCTTGCCTTCATCCATTAATGCCTCTCTCCCATGTCAACGCCATCCATTCATCAATGCCTTCACTGTACCCCCCCGTCTCAGTGGCGCAACTCCACCTGGGTTAGCGTTTGTTCCCCATGGCGGTTGAAATCGATCACGTTGCAGCGAAGCCACTCTGCAAATCCTCCCGGGCATCCCACCGGATGGGTCTCATAGGCGTAATCGACGGGCATGATATCGTGCTTGTGCCCATGCAAAATGATGCCGTAGGGATCGATCCCATCGAGAGCTTCCACCAACTCCGCCACCCCATCGGCAGGCTCCATCAACCCTCCCAGGGTGGACGGGCGCCGCGGATACCAGTCATCGCTGATATGGTGGTGCACCAGCGTCACCAGCCGCATGCCCCGGATCTTTTCACGATGGCCATCAATGGTCTCGATCACCTCCGGATAGATCCGCCCGATCGTATTCGGCAGCCACCGCTCCCAGGCGTGGCGATCGTCGACCGGATCGCGATTGCTATCGATCTCCAGAAGCGCCACCCCGGCCGGCAATAGCTTAAACCTCGCCTGACGCGGCGACACCACATCAAAAAAGCTCTCCATCGAGTCCCGCTTGACCCGCTCATAGAGGTTAAAGCGATCGTGATTACCCGGCACCACCGTCAGCTTCTCCTCTCCCCACCACCCGGTGACCTCCAGGGCTGCCCGCACCTCCAAAAACTCCGCCGGCAATCCGCAATGCACCAGATCGCCGGTGATCACCAGATGATCGACCCCCAGATAGCGAAGCCCCACCAGGGCCTTCTTCAACAAATTGGTATACAGCCTTCGATTGGAGCGATAGCGATGGCCCAATTCGTTGGAGATCGCCGAGATCTCGTGCGAAAAGCGCTCCAGCGAGCCCGGCGTCGACATCAAATCGCGAAGCCGCGTCGTCAATTCCACCTCTCCCTGCAGGTGAATATCCGTGATCTGCGCCAGGCGAAGCTCCGTCTCTTTCGGCCTGCTCAGGCTGCGGGGCCGCCGCTTGTCGGTACACCCCTTCCATTCAAAAAACGCCTGTGCCTGCGCTGAATCGCTCATCAATCGGCCCTCTCATCACTCGCGGCTTCACCCAACCGGCGCACCCAGTCGGGGTATTTTCGCTCCAGGAAGCGATCCGTGAGCACCGCCTCCGCCGCCTCACAGATATCGTAGACCAGCATCGCATTAAACCCCGCGCCCAGCATCGCTCCCCACATGGAGATGCCGCGCCACCAGCGCTCCTCTTCATCCTCGCTGGAGCGCCAACGCCCCTGGGCCAGCTGTTTCAACCGGTGACGCACCCTCGCTTTCGGCGGCCCCTCCACCAATCGCCCCGTCACCTTGGCCACCCCCCTTCCCATCAGATGCGCCGCTCCACCATGAGCCACCGCCCCCACCAAAATGGATTTACTCAGGATATGCTCCTGCCAATTCTGGCGCACCAACATCGGCTCGATGGCCTCCGGCCCCGTCCCCGCCAACGCCACCGCCAGAATCTGCAGCGGCAGATCGGGGTGATCCTTGGGATCGAAACCATAATACCAGCAAAAACGGGCGCAGATATCGGCCGTTAACCCCATCATCACCGGGATATCCCCCAGCGACAACACCGCCGACGTCGCCGACGATAGCCCCCCGCTCAACCCTCCCGACGCCGCACCGATCATCATTCGCCGCCACCGCACGCCTTCCACCACCCGCTCCACGCGCACCACCGGCAGCCCGGCGATCGCCTCGAAATCGGCGACCTCCACCTGGGCCTCGTCGTAGGCCTCCAACACCTCCGCCTTCAGGTTGCGCCGCAGAGCCCGCTGCTCAAAGCGCTCCATCCCCGCTTCCAGGGCCTGATTGACCCAGCCGATCTCGCTCACCTCCACGCCCACCCACTCCAGGGGCTCGATCACCTTCTGGATCAATCGATTCACCCGGCTTGGATCCATGCGCTTATGCACAAAATACTGCACCCGGGCCGCCGCGTATTTGTCGGCGTGCTCCAGCGTCACCCCGTCGAATTTGCAGGTCAGCGCCTCAAAGGCCCGGTCGTAATCGCTGATCACCAAAAACAGCTCGTAATCGTGGCGCATCGCAAAGGGATTCGCCTCCCAGTCCAGGGTCGGTCCCAGCCTTCGCACCCACCGACTGGCCACCTGGTTAACCGTCGCATTCTTGACGTACAGACCGGCCAGCCAACGGTTGAGTCGCTTCTCCGCTCCCCGACTCGCCAGGGCGTCCAGGCTCTTTTTGAGCCGATATTCGTAGGAGCCAAAGCGCTGCCCACAGCGGTGCATGGCCACCAACTCCAAGAGCTTCAACGCTCGACTGGGATGGTGGCGCACCGTCAGCATCACCTCATCGAGCAGCCCCTCATAGGCCTCCTGATCCCGATCCACGCGCCTCAATCGATAGGCATAGAGCTTTTCCAGGCGTCGGTGATCGATCTCAAACGCCCGTCGCTTGAGATAGTCGCGGATCTCTTGCTGGCGCTCCTTGTCGTGGATGTGGAGCCGCACCGCCGCCCGCATCGGCTTTTCCAGCCACGGAAAGCGAAGCTGTCCCCTCATCGTCGCCTCCGCCATGTAGCGAATCCATCGCCGATTGCCATAGGGATGGTGCTCACTGGCCCGATCGCAGGCGTGCACCAGATTGCGCTCCGCCGCTCCCCGAAACCACCGCCCATAGCGATGCACGAGCACCAGGCCCGCCAATTTCGCGCCGACCTCCCAGTATTCATGGGCCAGCACCCCTTCCACCAACTCCGACAGCCCCCTCTCGCCTCCCTCAGTGACCAACGCCCCATCGCTGACAAAGCTATCGACCACCTCATAGAGCCACTCCGTCTCCGCCGGAAGCGCCCGCTCTTCTAGCCGCGCTCTGGCCTCCTCGTGCCACTGTTCGTTTTCCTCATGACGCCATATCGCCAGCGTCGCCAACGCCGCCGAGGGATGCAAAAAGGCACGCCCCCCTCGATCGCTTTCGGCGATCAGCTTCATCGCCCGACGCCCGCGCCCGTCCAACCGTCCATAACCCTCGGCGCTCAAGGCCACCCACAGGGGCTGACGCACCAACTTATCGGGGTTCTTCAGCCATCGCACATACCCCATATGCCGGGCCAACCAGGTCGACAGCACCCTTCGCCCCTGCTCCGGCCGCTCCTCGATCCACTGGCCGACACCGTGCAACAGCTGCTCCGCTGGCGTCTGCGCGACGTAATCCCACAGTTCCTTGAAGACCGCCGGCCACTCTGGCCCGTCAGCACACTCCACCGTCGCCATCGTCGTCGATCTCATCCCAACCCCAATTGCACCACTGCCACACTCATGGTTTTCGCCTTGCTCATCAAAATGCCCCTGAACTCGAGCTTCCACCCACCGGACATATCGGTGGCCATCTATTCTTTAGCAGCCTATCCTCTATCGCAACCCATCCTCTTTCGCCGAGGTATCTCATGCGCAGCCTCCAGGGTAAAACCGCCATCATTACCGGCGCCGCCAGCGGCATCGGCAAAGCCACAGCCATCGCCCTCGCCCAACGGGGCCTCTCCCTTGGGCTCGTCGATATCAACGCTCCAGCCCTCGACGATCTTCAATCTCATCTCCAGACCTCCGTCGAGCATCTCTCGTTTACCACCCATCGCTGTGATGTCTCCGATCCCCAGGCCATGGAGAAGATGGCCCAACAGGCGATCGCTGAACACGGGGGGGTTGATATTGTGATCAACAACGCCGGAATCAATATCACCGCCTCTTTCGAAGAACACACCCTCCGCGACTTCCAGCGCACCTTCGACGTCAACCTCTGGGGCGTCATTCATGGCTGCCGCAGCTTTCTTCCCCACCTCAAGACTCGTCCCTGGGGCCACCTGGTCAATATCTCCAGCGCCTTCGGCATCGTCGGCGTCGCCTCCCAGAGCGCCTATTCGGCCTCCAAATTCGCCGTCCGCGGCTTCTCGGAGAGCCTCCACGAAGAGCTCGCTGATACCCCCATCGACGTCTCCGTCGTTCACCCTGGCTGCATCGCCACCTCCATCGTGGAGTCCGCCCGCATCGCCAACGCCGATGCCGTCGACGAGATCACCGCCTTTTTCCGCGACCATGGCCACGACCCGGACGTCGTCGCACGCCGCATCATCAAGGCCGTGGAGCGCCGCACCCACCGCGTCGTCGTCACCCCCGAGGCCTACCTCCTGGACCTGCTGCGCCGCCTGATGCCCACCACCGGCAATCGCATCGCTAACCGCCTCATGCAGCGCTTCATGGACACCGATCTTCTCGGATAGCCCGGATTATTCATGAGACGTCGTGACGAGGCAAAATCAGAGCTCAGAGGCCAAAATCGAGCCCCACAGGCGATGCGGAGCATCGTCGCGGAGTGTGCCCTGAGCGCGCTGGGAGCATCGCGACCGAGTACTCCTGGGGTGAAGCGAGGAAATGCCCTTGGGGTGAGATACAGGCATCTGGGCTCTGATGAGCCGCAGTAGGCGAGTTGTGAATAAT
>CAYQBU010000039.1:0-26169 GCA_964415785.1 uncultured Bradymonadales bacterium | reverse complement strand
GACCGCGAGACCTTCGAAGAGCTCACCATCGATCTCGTTCAGCGCACCCTCAAAATCTGCGAGGCCACCCTTGAGGAATCGGGCCTTCACGTCGACGATATCGACGATGTTATTTTGGTCGGTGGCATGACCCGCATGCCTCGGATCCAAAAAGAGGTCGAAGAATTCTTCGGCGCTCCGCCGTCCAAACAGGTCCACCCCGACGAAGCGGTCGCTCTCGGCGCCGCCGTTCAAGGCGACGCGCTTATCGAGGGCAGCGACGATGTCCTCCTTCTCGATGTCACGCCCCACAACCTGGGGATCATGGTTCACGGCGGTGGGTTCGAAGTTCTTATCGAGGCCAACTCCACCATCCCAACCAGTCATAGCCACGTCTTTACCACCGTCAAAGACAACCAGACCTCGGTTAAGATCGTCGTCCTTCAGGGCGACGATGACCGCGCTGCTAAAAATGAACTTCTCGGCGAATTCGTCCTCAGTGGCTTGCGCAATGCTCCGGCCGGGGAAGTCGAAATCGACGTCACCTTCGATATCAGCGCCGACGGCATCGTCTCCGTCAATGCCACTGACCTGGAGACGGGCAAGGTCCAATCGATCACTGTCTCCGCCACCAGCGGCCTCAGCGAGGAGGAGATCCAGTCGATGATCGAGGAAAACGAGGACTACCTCGTGGAACTCAAAGAAGGGGAAGCCATTGAGGAACAACGCGGACGAATTCGGAAGACCATTCGCCGCATCGAAACTCTTCTCAACGATGACCACGATCCCGACGACGTCGAGGTCGTTGAAAAGCTTCGTGCGAAGGCTCAAACCATGATCGATGATGCCCGTGACTCTCTGGAATCCAGCGAGACCGAGTCTTTGGAGTCCGCCGGCAAGAACCTCGATCGCCTCCTCCAATCGGTGCGCTCCGCCGTCAGTTGAGCCACCGGGCTTACCTGCCGCTCCATTACCTGGTCACTCATCGGTATTTTTTATTATGAGTTCTTCTGACCACAACTCGACGATTGCTACCCTCCTCAACTCCCTGGAGGAGGCGCTCGATGAGGGTAATCCTTCGGACGTCCTCGCCTTTTTGCGCGTTCTGCGCATGAACGGCGTCGATGACCAGACCTCCGCCGATCTGGTGGCCATCTTCTCCGACTCGCCCCAGGCCGATGATTTCGACGACACCCGTCAGTGGATCGCGCATCACCGCCAGCGTATTGCTCCGGCCACCGACGACGGACCTTCCGCCGGTTCCGATTCCCTCATCGATATCGAGATCGACGATGAACTCAGTGATTTTGATGACTTCGGCGATTTTGATGAGTTGAGCGCCGTCGATGAGGTCGATGAGGTCAATCCCTTCGATGACTTCGACGGCTTCGGCGATATCGGTGATTTTGATGATATCGGCGACTTCGGTGATCTTTCCATGGACGATGAAGACGCCTCCAGCGACGAAACCCACAAACAGGGGCAGGGCCCTTCGGGTGGCGATATCTCCCAGACCCCTTTCGCCTCTGGCCACACCCCGGCTCCCTCCCCGACCACCGGCCAGATGCCCGCCTCCACCGCCACCGATGATGAGGTCTCTACGGCGATCACCGGTGAGCGCGAGATGACCCGCCAATTGGGTCGCGAGCACCTCCAGGCGTTGAGCGAAGCTTCTGGAGCCACTTCTGGCGACGCTGCTTCCGTCTTTGACCACCCCACCCGTCGAGAGTTTCAGGCCTCTCCTCCGCCGAACGACGAGACCGCTGAGCCTTCTCCCAACGATGACATGCCTGCTCCCACGCGAGAGGCCTTTAATTTTGATTATGACTCCACCTCCGATAGTGGCCCCCACGACTCCGTCGCTGAATCGGATGCTGGCAGTGGCGATGAGCACTTCGAACCCGGTGAGCTTCCCCCTCCGTTAACGGAGGAAAGCTCATCCTCACCCGAATCCAGCGAGGAGATGGACTTCGACTTCGATCTCGGTCCCACCTCCGCCCCCTCCTCATCGGAAAGCGCTTTCGATCAGCCGCCGACCACCAATCCCGGCGATGGCGATGACCCCATGGGTTACGCTCCTCCCCCAACGGACGATGACGCCTTCTTTCCTCCCCCCCTGTCGAACGGTGACGCTGACTCATCCCATGTCGAGTCCAACACACCGGCCCCCTTTCCCGAAAGCCCGTCCGTCTCCAATGCGCTCCCCCATTCCGATCGCGAGCCCCAGGACACCACAGATGCCCCGAAACAGACCCCTCAGCGCGACGTTCAAAAAACACCGCTGGCCAGCCAATCCCAGATTCAGGGCTCCGAGGCTCAGCCGCCGTCCGAGGGCGACAAGATGGACTCAGCTCCCTTGAACGAGGATGAACTCCTCGCCCTGGGAGAGGAATTGTCCACTGGCGACATGGGACCCCCGAAAAAAAGCACCACTCTTCCCGGCCCGCCCTCGCGGACGTCCTCTCAGGCGGGCTCTTATCGCGGCGAGCCGATGCTCCCCGACAATTCCTCGCCAAAGTCCCTGGGCAATGAACCTACCCCGGCTCATGAATCTCCGTCCCCACTCAACGCTCCCGGCTTTTCTCATCCCAACGAGCCGACCAATAAATTTGACCGCCAGGACCCAGACGTCGAAGAGGCCTATAAAACGCCTTCCGGCGCCGACCGCTCTGCCCCACAACCGCTCACTGAGTCCTCTTCATTTTACCTCGAAGAGGTCCAAGACGCACCGGCATCTGCGCCCTCTTCCCCCACCTCCTCCGACGACGCGGGCTCCGGCGATGACGTCACCATCGAAGACGCCGTCAACCGCGCCCGCGCCCTCTACGAACAGGGTGAATTCCAGACCTCCATGGAGTTGGTCGAGGCGATCCTTGAACTCGAAGACCACTCCGATGCCCAAGAATTACAGCGTCTCTTGGAAGGCGAGTTGGAGCGCATGCAGGCCAACCGACTCGGCTCCCTTGCCCTGACTCCGTGCCTCGAGATTTCCATGGGTGAAATGGCTCAACTCGACCTCGACCATCGGGCTGGCTTTCTCCTCAGCCAGGTCGACGGCATGCTGACCTTCGAAGACATCCTGGACATGAGCTCCATGTCGCGGCTCGAAACCCTCACCGTTCTCGCCGACCTCTACGAAGAAGACATCATCGGCATCGACTAAGCCCTCCCCGCCCACCGCCTCTTCAATCAGGTCAACAAAAAGACCTTCGCCGAGTCATCCACCAATTCATCGATATCGACGGAGCGGGCAATCTCGATGTGCTGGTACTGGTCGTCTGCCAGATCGATGACCGTATTGCTGTCTCGCCCCATCAGCCGTACCGACGGTCGCCGCGGGTCCGAAGCCGGTTCTGGGGTCCGAATCACCACCGCATTCTCCCCCGAGGTTAACTCCACTGTCGTTCCCACTGGATACATTCCCAGCGTGGACACGAATAGCTCCGTGAGATCCGGGTCAAAGACCTCTCCAGCCCGGCTCTTGACGTATTGAATCGCCAGGTCCGGTCGCCGGGCCTTATAGCCCTCCAGTCCCTGGATCAGCAGGTCGTAGGTCCGGCACAGATCGATGATCCGACTCACCAGGTGCAACGTCCGATTCCCCCGATAAAAAGGCCGGCCTATCTCCTCATTGTAATCGCACCCCCGCTCATAGGTGAGCAGAACCCGCAGCGTCGACACCACATCGCCACCCAGATATCCAAACATCTCGGCGACATCGCGCATATTTGCCGAAAACTGCCGATGCTTGTCGAGCCCCGACTCCCGGTCCCTTCTCCCCGGTGAAATCCCGACCAGCCGGTCGATATCCTGATAGATCACCGCCATCCCCACCTTCGCCACCGTCTGCTGACTCAGCCCCAGGCGATCAGCCACTAGCATTGAGTAAATCGCACTATTGGCTGAATGAGAGCTCACATCTGGCGAGACCAACCGCATGGGGAGCAAACCCAGAATCATGAAGTCCTCATCGGCCAACAGCTCCGATACCGATTGCAGGATCCGCTTGACTACTCCCGTGGGCACCTCGGGGCTATTCTTTTCTCTGACCTGCTCATGCATATTTCGCACCTTCACCAGGGCGCGAATATAGATATGGGCCACATACATCGCCTTATTGACCTTGGCGATGGCCTCCATGATCGTCTGATCGGGGCTCCCGTGATTGATCCCAATGGTGGCGATATCGATATGCTCCATCCCCTCCGTATCGCTTCGTTGATCGGCGGCGTCGTTGAGCCCATTCAACAAGCTCATCAAGTCCTCGATGGTCATCGCCTCCTGAAAGGACAACCCGCGAATCACGGCTGCTCGAAAGATCGTCTGGAGCTCATTGAGCCGCTCCTGCTCCTTTCGCTTCAGTCGCAGCGTCTCCCCATTGACGCTGCATAACTCACCGCGAATCGTCACCGTGATGCGCTGCTCCTCGACCTGTCGAACACTCTTTTTAAAGGCCGGCATGAACTCCTCGATGGCCTCCCGCGTTTGATTGTGATCAACGCTATAGATGGAGGCGACCTTCAAGATCCGATACAGCCCGTCGATAAAATATCGACCCAGCTCCTGCATATCGACCTGTTCGCCCTGCGCTCCTGCCACTTCTTGCTGACTCATCACGTTGCCCTTGTGTTCAACTCGCCACCGCTAGTTTAGCGATTGACCAACTCCATGACCTCCTGGCAGGTCGAGCGAATTCGACCCGCCACCAGCCAGTCTCCAGCCACCGACTCCAACAGCTCCAGCACCTCATCGGTGGGCGTCTTGATCAACGACTGGACGACGGTCACAGCCAATTCCTTTTCGCCGTCACTGACCAACCCCTTTCGACGCACCAGAGCATCCAACTTCTCGATGGCATCGTCGCCCCCTTTGGTCACGAAGATGTGGATCAGCTCCTGGATCTCTTGCTCCGAGCGATTCGCTAGCTTTGGCGTCAACATGGGACTCATCACGCGCACCACGTGTTGAGGAGCCGCCCGTCCAAGACTTCGCGCCGCGCTCAACCGTAGTTCCGTATGCGTGCTCTTGACCAATGGCACGAGATAATCTCGAATCTCCGTGCTCTCCTCCCAGGTGCCGGCCAACCCATCCAAGATCTCGATCTTGAGCTCTGGCTCCAGGCCCTTGGCCAATAGATCGATGAGCATTGAGCGCGAGCGCGGCATCGCCGCCCGAGCAATCTCGACCAGCGCTCCCAGCCGGTCCTCGGGAACGCTTTCCATCGCATCCTTTAAGAAACCCAGATCTCGTCGGGCCTGCTTTCGGATATAGGCCAACACGTCCTTTCGAGCCTCCTCATCGAGCTCCCAGGCCAATAACTCCGCCACCGGCTGATTCGCCTCCGTTAACCCCAGAGCATCATACATCTGCAGGATCGCACGCCTCCCCTTTCGCTCCGACCGGGCGACCTGCTTGGCCATGCCCCGGATCCGCTCTTCGGTAAATGACTCCCTGACCACCGTCTTTAATTCCCCGGCGACCTGCGGCTGGAATTTATCGCGCCACCGATGGATGAGTTTGAGAAAGGCCAACGCCTCCCAGGGCTCTTCGGTTTCCAGCAACTGACCCATCACCTGCCCGATCTGAGCCACCGCATCTTTTCTCAACCGGCTCCGAGGCTTGGCACCCAGCACCGCAGACAACACCTCCCCCTGGCGATGCTCCAACTCTGCATGCTCCTCAAATCCACGCTTCAGTTCTGCCAGGCGCTCCTGGGCATCCTCGGACAGGCGCAAAAAATGGCGTGACCCCACCTCTAATTTCAGCTGTTGGTCCTGGCGACTCTTGAGCCGGATTTCAAATTCATCGTCGTCAAAGAGCTCATCTTCCTGGTCGGATTCAACGTCCTGATCCTCGAAAGCCTCGTCGAAGAGCTCGTCGATCATCTCCTGCTCTTCGCGCGTGTCCCGATTCTTCAAATCGCTATCCAACCCCGCCAATTGAGCCAGCGACTCGTCGATCGCATCCCAGGAGATATAGCGAAAATCGGCATCAAATAGCAGCGTCACCGCATCTTGATTCATCTCTTGCTGATCAATGACGGCGGTGAGCACCTCTACAAAGCGCTGCAGCTCCGCTTCCGTCACCCCCGCCAGAATATGGAGCAGATACACCCCGTCACGACTCATGGCGAAACAGTAATCCTTTGGCTCCTGCGTCTCCCAGACTGCTTCTCCCGTGCCGTACAGGTCCATCCAGTGGGGATGAATCTGCACCGTCAGTCGATCCGTGAGTTCAAAGAAGGCGTAAAACGCCTCATTGAGCCGCTCCACACCCTCTTCCACCATTGGATGCCCCGGCGGATAACCGGTCATCAACTGCGTCAATCGCTCGATCTGAGAGAAGCAGTTGCGGGCCAGACGAATCTCTTCTCTTAGCTCCGGCGTCAACTCCTGGGACTCCGACTTCTTCTCCTCCCGTTGACCCGTCTCCTCTTGCTTGACGTCGTCCAAACTAGCCTCCTACGTCACTTTCACTTCGATGTGCGCCACCCGTCCTTGCAGCAGGTCACATCCTCCTCTTCAACCTCCCGTTCTATACCACAGGATTCGCCCCGCTGGCGACTGCGCTGCCCCGCCTCCCAACATCTCTTCCGTCGACCAATTTCGCCCCTTTGCGCCACTCCCCGGTTTTTCATTCTCCCTCATTGTCGCCACTCCGTTAAATCTGTTATAGAATCCCGATGTTCCCTACCCTTTGGGACTGATTACGATCCGACCTGTATAAGGACTCGCCTATGGCCTCGGCACTAAAAATATGCGCAGTATGCGACAGCGAATTCATGGTCAAATTCCGCTACCAGATTGACCACCAGGACGGTGGCGTCGCCTACTATTGCAGTCAGGACTGCCGCCAACAGGCAATGAGCGCCGACGGTCAGGTTCAATGCGACGCCTGTGGAACGCCCTTCGAGCCCACATACGCCTACCAACAGGTCAAACAGGGCAACCAGGTCCTCCACTACTGCTCCATGGAATGCCGTCAGCCTCAGGTCAAGGATTTTCGGCGCCGGGCTACGCAGGACCAGCGCGGCCCCATGCGCATCGCCGTCCTCAACCAAAAGGGGGGCACCGGCAAAACCACCACCACCGTCTCGCTGGGCGCCGGCCTCGCCGAAGAGGGATATCGCGTGTTGATCATCGACGTCGACAGCCAGGGCCATGTCGGCATCAGTCTTGGTTGCGACGATCGCGCCGAACACAGCCTCTACCACCTCATGATCGAGGGGATGCCACTGGAGTCCTGTACCGTTGAGGCCCGCCCCAACCTGGACGTCCTTCCCGGCGACGATAGCCTGGCCAGCGCTGAAATCTTTCTGGCTCGCCAACCGGACGACCGCGACAAAAAGCTTCGCCAAACCCTGGGCGACCACAAGGGCTATGACATCATCCTGTTGGACTGTGGCCCCAGCCTGTCGCTTCTCAACATGAACGCTCTGACCTTTGCCGACCATCTCCTGGTCCCCGTCTCCTGTGATTTTCTATCCCTTGTGGGCGTCAAACAAGTGCTCAAAACCCTCAAAAACATCAACAAGGTCCTACTCCATCCCATCCAGATCTTGGGCATCCTGCCTACTTTTTACGACATGCGAAACAATATCAGCGACGAGTCCATCAAGACCCTCAAGGGCTATTTCCACGACCAGGTCCTGGAGCCCATTCGCGTCAACACCCGCCTCAAGGAGGCGCCCCAGCACAGCCAGACCATCTTTGAGTATGCCCCCTCCAGTCGTGGCGCCAAGGACTATCAGCGCCTCGTCGATTGGGTCATTGACCGCCATGAGCAACGCGCCCAGAGTACGGCCTGATCCTTGTCCCAGAGGGCCCTATCGGTTTACACTTGCCTGTATCTAGGTCAACTGACCGGTGTCAGGCCCGCAAGGGCGTCTCCTCTCTTCAACGGGGTGCACTATGTTTCGAATCAAATTGGTCGCGGGTCTCGCTTTACTGGTCGCTGTTCAGGCCATCTTCGTCACCTACGCACTGGACAACCAGCTTGCCCCGCTCGCCGTTGAGGACAGTGAAATCGCCCTGCAGCGCTCGGCCACGCTGATCGAAAAATCACACCGCATCGACGAGTATGCCCTCAAGGAAAAGGCCCACTTCGTCGCCAACCGCGGTTCTCTTCGACGGGCCATGACCCGAGACTACGAGGGCGACTGGGAGGCGGAGCGCCATCGAAATGTGCTGCGCCAGTTGGAGACCGAGAACTTTCGCTTTACCACCACCTTCTCTCGACAGGTTCAGGGCCTTCGCAATCTCGATTTGACGTTATTGCACCGTCGACCCCTGACCCACGATCTCTTCTTTGCCCTCGACGAAACAGGGCGACTGGCCGCCACTCTCGGCACCGGCCGCGTCCACATGATGGGCGACGACATCGGCAGCCGCTTCCCGGCGACGCTGGAGGCCATCGACGGCGACGAGGTCGTCATCGACCTGTGGAATTGGTCCTGGCGCCCCGGTGATGACCGCGAACTCTATCTGGTCGCCATGGCCCCCATCGCCGATCCCGATGGCGACGACAACGTTGGCACCGTCGTCCTCGGAAACCGCATCACCAACAGTGTCGCTGAGCGCCGAAAAGAGCTGCTCACCGACGGACTTGGCGAGGAAGGTGACGGCGAATACACCTCGAGGTCCCGGGCTCAGGCACCAGAGGTGACCTTTTTCCGAGGTGAGCGCATCCATAGTTCTACCCTCGGCTCTCGGCAGATCTCCGAACTGGCCGAAACCCTCTTCGAAGACAAGGAACTCCTCGCCTCTGACACCCCAGAGCGGATTCACGAGATCGACCTCCATGGCCATCCCTACCGCGCCATGGTGCGATTTTTCCCCGGCCAATTTGGCACCGACAACCCCGCCGGTGTGATTTTATTGAGCGACACCGGGGCGGCCATCGCCCCCTACGATGACTTTCGCTCCCAGGTCATCTGGCTCTCCGCCGCCCTCTTCGGCATTGGCCTGATTCTGATCCTGCTCTTTTTCCATCTCTTCCTCTCCCCCTTCCAGCGATTGGAGGAGGGCATCCAATACGTCATCAGTGGCGACAAAGATCATCAATTCAAAGCTCCATCCAGCCACCCCTCGGCGTCCAATATGGCCAGCCATCTCAATTTGATGAGCGCCTACCTCCAGGGCAAACCGATGCCCGACGAGGACGTCGATATCGGCGGATGGGGGCCCCTGGACGGCGCCAACGACGCCGATCAGGAGAGCCAGGAGCCCACGAAGGTCGCCGGTGTCCCCATGAATCTGGGCGGCGGCCCGTCCTCTTCCGACGCTTCCGACAGTGGCGACGACGGCGATGACCAGGACGAGGATGACTCAACCGACAAGCCCACCAAGGATTAACCCCCTCTCCGGAGCGCCTATGCAACCGGCTGTGCAGACCGGCCTCGATCGACTCCTCGACGACCCTTCTCTTTTGGAGTCGCTTCGGGGTCGGCGTTTAGGGCTATTGGTCAATCCCACCAGCATCACCTCTGGCTTTACCCACGCCATCGAGGCACTCCAGGAGCGCGGCCTCGACATCCGGCGCCTCTTCGGGCCCGAACATGGCGTGCGCGCCGACGCCCAGGATATGGAGTCCGTCCATGAGCAGGTCGATCCCATCTCCGGGCTCCCCTGCGTCAGCCTCTACGGCGACACCTTCGACAGCCTCCAACCCAACCCCTCAGACCTCGACGGCCTGGACTGCGTCATCTGCGATATCCAGGACATCGGCGCCCGCTACTATACCTATGTCTACACCATCGGCCTGATGATGGACGCCTGCGGCGACGCCGGCATCGACGTTCTCGTCCTCGACCGCCCCAATCCCATTGGAGGCACCGCCATCGAGGGCAACCTCGTCGACGACGATTGCCGCTCCTTCGTCGGCATGCAGCCCCTCCCCAATCGCCACGCCATGACCGCCGGGGAGCTCGCCCACTTCTTTCACCGCTTCGGCGGCTGGCAATGCGACCTCCAGGTCATCGAGATGTCCGGCTGGCAGCGCTCCATGTGGTTCGATGACACGGGACTTCCCTGGGTATTGCCCAGCCCCAATATGCCCACCCTTGACACCGCCACCGTCTACCCCGGCCAATGTCTCCTGGAGGGCACTCACCTCAGTGAGGGGCGCGGCACCACCCGCCCTTTTGAGCTCTTTGGAGCCCCCTATATCGACGCGTTTCAATTGCGCGATCGCCTCCTGGAGTTTGACCTCTCCGGCGTTGCCTTTCGGCCCACCGCTTTTAGGCCCACCTTCCAGAAGTGGGCCAATCAGACCTGCTCGGGCCTCCAACTCCACATCACCGACCGCCGTCAATTCTCCTCGCTCCACACCTCCTACGCCATTCTGATCGCCTTGAAAGAGCTCTACCCTCAGGACTTTCACTGGCGCCAGGACGCCTACGAGTTCGTCGACGACCAACTTGCCATCGATCTTCTGATCGGCGACAAGGAGGTTCGCAAACGCCTCGAGGACGGCCACGACCTCCAGGCGTTGATCGCCCCCTTTCCCGACGCCCGCGCATCCTTTGAGGAGCGCCGCCGTCAATGCCTCCTATACCCTCCCCCCAATGAGTAAACCCCTCAACGCCCCTTCCGATGTCGCTCTTTTCGGCGGGAGTTTTAATCCTCCTCATATCTGCCATGCCCTGGCCTCTCTTTGGGTCCTCCAGACCCAGGACGTCGACGAGGTCTGGTGGGTCCCTACCTTCCAGCATGCCTTTGACAAGCGGCTCGTCGACTTCGAGCAGCGCCTTGAGATGTGCGAACACAGCATCGCCGACCTCTCCCGCACCCGCCTCTGCCCCATCGAGCGCGACCTGGGCGGCGAGAGCCGCACCATCGACACCGTCCGCGCTCTGCGCCAACGCCATCCAGAGACGCGCTTCTGGCTGGTCATCGGCACCGACATTCTCGAAGAATTTACCGAATGGAAAGATTGGCGAACCCTCCTCGATGAGGTCCCCCTGATCATCGTCGGCCGCCGCGGCTACGACGAAAACCGCCTGGCCCTCTTTGAGGAAGAGCAGCAATTGGAAGACGCCCTGGAGTGGGTTCTGGAACTGCCCGACATCAGCTCTACGGAGGTCCGTCAGGGACTGGCCCAGGGCCGATACGACGCCGTCTCCGCCTGGATTGCTCGACCGGTCCTCGACTATATCGCTCGCCATCAACTCTATCACACCGCTTCTGACTCATGACCACCTCCCCTTCACCGCTGCCCTGGGCCATCGTGGGCTTTGGACGCGTGGGCCAGACTTTAGCCCTCCTCGCCAAACGCCTCCAGATTCCCCTTCGGCTGACCTGGAACCGCAGCCAAACTGCCCTCGACAACAGCACCGTCCCTTCTCCACACCCCCTCCATGGAATGCTTCCCCAGGCCCTCCATGGCGCCCTCGATGAACCTCTTCTGGTGTGGCTTACTGTCGTCGACGACGCCATCGCCGACGTCTTCGACGCCATCGCTCCCGAACTCCCTGATGGCAGCGTCGTCGTCCACACCTCGGGAAGTCTCTCCAGTACCGTCCTCACGGCCCCTGAAGGTCTGTCGGTGGCCTCGCTCCATCCCCTCCAGGCCATCGCCGACCCCCATCAGGCCATCGAGCAACTCGACGAGGCCTTCTGGACCGTCGAGGGCGACCCCCGCGCCATCGACGAAATCCACCGCGCGCTAAAGCCCTCCGACATCGATCCCACCTCCATTCGCTCCGACGATAAATTGCTCTACCACGCCTCTGCCGTCACCGCCGCCAATCTCCTCATCAGCCTCTTCGACGCCGCGACTTCCATGGCCCAGAGCGCCGGTCTGGAGCCCGATCAGGCCCAGGAGATCCTCCTTCGCCTCAGCCAATCGAGCCTCCGCAATCTGGAGGATGCCCCGCCCTCTCAAGCGTTAACTGGACCGGCCGCCCGCGGCGACCAGGCGATCATCGACAAGCACCGTCGCGCCCTCGCCGATCTCGACGATCCCCAATTGGAAGCCATCTACTCACTCCTTACCCGCCGCGCCCTCGATGGACTGCGCTGATCCCATCGATGCCGTGCCCCCCCGATCACTGCCCGCCGCGAACCACGATCTCTCCCTCCGCTACATCGACCACAACGCTTCCTCCCTGGCGTGCCCGACCGGCCAAAATCTCTGTGGCCACCTTGCTCTCCACCAGACGTTGAATGGTCTGGCGCATCGGCCGCGCCCCAAAGGCCGGATCGTAGCCCCCATGATCGATGAGGTGCTCCACCACCTCTGGCGCATAGCTCATCGAGATATTGCTCTCCTCCTCCAGCCGCCTTCGGCTATCGGCCAATTGCAACACCGCGACCTCCGCGATCTCCTCGCGGTTCAATGGCAAAAAGACCAATCGCTCGTCGATGCGATTCCACAACTCCGGTGTAAAGTGCTCCTGCGCCACTTCCAGCGCGTCCACCCGACGTCGCTCCTTTTGCGCTCGTGGCACGCCGCCGCCCCTGCGACTGGAAAACCCGATGGGCGACGCCGGCTGCTTGTCCTGCTCAGCGAAGACCTCGGAGCCCAGGTTGGAGGTCATGATCACCAGCGTATTCGAGAAGTCGACGCTGCGCCCCTGGCCATCGGTCAACTGCCCTTCATCAAATAGCTGCAATAGCAGATTGAGGATATCCGGATGGGCCTTTTCGATTTCGTCGAGCAGCACCACCTGATAGGGCCTCTGGCGCACCCGTTCGGTCAACAGCCCTCCCTGATCGTGGCCCACATAACCGGGAGGCGCTCCGATCAGCCTACTCACCGAGTGCGACTCCATATATTCCGACATATCGACCCGTACGATGGCCTCTCGATCGTGAAATAAGAAGTCCGCCAGAACCTTGACCATCTCCGTCTTCCCCACTCCGGTGGGGCCCAAAAAGAGAAGGCTTCCGATCGGTCGACCGCTTCGGAACCCGGCGTAATTGCGGCGCAACAACTCCGATATCGTAGCCACGATCTCGCCATGACCCACGATGTGCTCACTGAGGTAGGACTCCATCTGCAAGAAGCGAGCTCCATCGCTCCCCGTGAGCCGCCCCTCCGGAATCGACGCCATATCGGCCACCACCCGGGCGATGGCATCTCGATCGACCTGCCCCTCACCCTGACGAGACGCCCGACTACCGGCCAGATCGATGACTCCAATGGCCTTGTCCGGCAACTGCCGCTCGTGGATATAGCGCGTCGACAAGGTCACCGCCGCCGACAGGGCTCCCGGGCTATATTCGATGCCATGATGGCGCTCATAGTGGGTTCGAATCCCCTCCACGATGCGAAGCGCCGTCTCTTCATCGGGTTCCTGAACCGAGACCCGCTGAAAACGCCGCTGAAAGGCCGGATCCGATTCCACGAACTCTCGGCACTCATCGTAGGTCGTCGCCCCCACGCAGGGAAATCGCCCACGTGCCAGGGCCGTCTTCAACTCCCCACTTGCATCGGCTCCATCGCCCCCGCCTCCCGCTCCCAGCCATCGATGGATCTCATCGAGAAAGACGATCACCTCGCCCTCCGCTGCCGCTACCTCGTCCTTGATACCCAATAAGCGCTCCGAAAACGCCCCTCGCAGCTGAGTCCCGCTAAGCAGCCTCCCCACTTCCAATTCGATGATTGTTCGCTTTCCGGCCTGGCTTCCACGACTCGCCATCATCACGAATTCTCGAGCCAACCCCTCCACGATTGCCGTCTTGCCCACCCCCGGCTCGCCGACCAACAACGGATTATTGGAGCGACGCTTGCCCAGAATATCGATCAACGTCCCGATCTCTTCGCTTCGACCCACCACCGGATCGATTTCTCCACGGGCGGCCTCCGCCGTCAAATTTCGTCCAAATTCGCAGAGCGTTGGATAGATGTCGGCATCCAGTCGGTAGGTCTCCTCGAGATCGGGCTTTGCCTCTTGCCCCACCCTGCCCTGACGGTTTTCCACTGGCTCTTCTTGCCCCGGCTTGCGCTCCGTCGATTCTCTCGCCGCCGGCTCCATGGAACCTGCCTCTCCAAAGAGTCGCTGCGCCAGATCGAGGGTTGTCTCCTCCGCATCTTCCTGCGCCTCCTCCATCGCCCGACCCCGCGCCTCGTCAGACTTGGCGCGCTGCTCCTGTTGCTTCGTATCCGAGTGGTGCGTGCGCTTGGACCTGCGCGGACGCCCGCCGCGGTTGATGCCCGGATGATTGTCCAGCGCCAAACCACTACCCGTCTCCCGTAAATGTTCAATCCGGGCCCGGCGTCCCTTCTCTTTAGACTCCTTGCCCCGGCGAGGCTCCATCGGTGGCGGCGAAGAACTCTCCGCCTTTTGGACATCCTCGGCCACCGTCGCTCCTTCCTCAACCGACGGGACTGGAGCCTTCTTTCTCCCTATGCCCAGCGACGGATGAAAACCAATCGGCGTTGGCTGGGCCTCCCCATTTTTATCTCGCTTTTTCGGCTGCGCTGGCTTCGGTCGCGGATCGCGGTAGCGCCTGGGCACCGGACGAGAAGAGGTCGCGAAACTCATCACCGCCGTTCGCAGCGCTCCAATATCGGCCCCCGCCGCCTCCAACAATTGCCGGGCCTGGCTGGAGGCCTCTCGAATCAACGCCGCCAATAAATGGAGGGTCGTCACGCTCTCAGAGCGCGCCCCCTTGGCCAACCGTTGGCTTCGCTTCTTTACCCGTTTGCAGTGGTGAGGGCCTTCTTCGCCCAATTTTTCTCGACGCCTCTGCAGATCCGCCAGATCGATCGACCGATCGCCCAGCAATTTCCCTGCCTGCGAGGGCACTTCAAATAGGGCCAGCAAGACGTCGGCCGTCGATATCGCCCGACTCTCCTCGGCCGCCAACGCCCTTGCTTTTTCGTAGACTGACCCAACTTCGCGACTCAGAGGAAGACTCATCCTTGACCGTGCCTCCGGGCGACATATTCACAGTAATTCGACTTCGTATCTCGGCTCATCTCTCAGCCCTCTCCTTCGACCCTCCCATGGCTTCGGGAGCGGTCAATGATCAGGGCAGATCCACTCCCACGATCACCGATCCTTGTCGACCATAGATTGTGGAAACGGGTTCTGCCCAACGCTAGCATTGGACCTGCAAATCGGTAAAGGCGAGATTGCCCTATCCCTCCTCAGCACCTATGCTCCAACACGTATTGATGCCCCCTTTTTGATTATTAAATCGCAGCTAGAGGATCCCTACCATGGCCCAAAAAACCACCATCCAGACCGACGACGCCCCCGCCGCCATCGGCCCTTATTCGCAGGGCGTTGGCTTTAATGGCCTCTTCTTTTTTAGTGGCCAAATCCCCATCGACCCCGAGACCGACGAACTCGTCGACGGAGGTATCGAAAGTCAGACCGAGCAGGTGATGGCCAATCTAGAGGCTGTGCTCGACGCCGCTGGACTGACCTTCGATCACGTCCTTCGGACGACCATATTTTTGAAAAACCTCAGTGATTTTGACGCCGTCAACGAAATTTATGCTGCCCGTTTTGATGACACCCCTCCGGCCCGAGCCTGCGTTGAGGTTTCGCGCCTCCCCAAGGACGTGCTCGTCGAAATCGACATGATCGCCGCTGACCCTGAAGCGGACTAACCCTTCCAGACGAGCCCCCATGCATCGATCCCCAGGATCCCACTCTGGCCGCGGAACTTTCCCCTTCCCCCCTTTGATGGGGCTGATTATCCTGGGGATCTGCACGGGTTTATACGCCTGCTCCTCCTCCAGCGCCCCTTCAACACCGCCGGTGGACGCAGAGCCGCCTCAAGAGTCGCAAACGCCCCCAAAGGCCCTTCCCTTTACCACTCCCCCACCCGTTCAACCGGGCCAATTTCGGCTTCCCCCCGTCGGACCAGCCACTCCCGTCTTTCCCTACCTTCCAGACGACGATCCTCATCGCACCTACTCGGTCGGTTCCGTCACCGACGGTTATCTGATCAATGGGCGACGCCTCCCCATGCCCCACCCTCATCTGGGCTTTATGCCCCCCCACGCACAGCGAGATTTCCACTACGGCACCGACGAGTTGATCCACCTTCTCCTCGACGCCGCCGACCATATCGCTGATACCCATCCCCATCGCACCATCCACGTCGGCAACCTCAGCCATCGCCGCGGCGGAAATATCCCCCACTCCGTCTCCCACAACAGCGGACGCGACGCCGACATTGGCTTTTTCGTCCGCGACCAGCGCGGCGATATCATCTCCCTGCCCACCCTCATCGCCTTTGATGAGAGCGGGAAAGTGGCCAACCAGGATGCGCTCGACGACGACCACCCCCACCGCGGACTCACCTTTGACACCACTGCCAACTGGCACCTCGTCGAGGGCCTTCTTCGCTCCGAGGCCGCCCCCGTCCAATTTATCTTCGTCTCCAGCCCCCTTCGGCGTAAACTCCTCGACGAGGCCCGCCGCCTCGACGCCGACCCCGACATCATCGACCGCGCCGCCACCGTGCTGGGCCAGCCCGTTGGCGCCGCTCCCCACGACAACCACTTCCATATTCGCATCCACTGCTCAGAACACGATTTTAGCGCCGGCTGCGTCGAGCGCGGATCGCCGGGGCCGACCTTCGAGCCCACCCATCGTCTTCGCGATCGGGCTATTGAAATAGCTCTCCAGGAGTTGGACCACGCCGATCCCCATCGGCGGCGAAACGCCATCCAGCGCCTGGCTCTGCTCGATGAACTCGCTTCCCATGAGTCCCTCATCGCCCTCATCGAAGACCCCCACCCAGCTGTACGCATCGCTGCCATTCACGCTCTACGCCATCACCAGGAGGCTGTCGATCTCATCTCCGCTCGCCTCCACGATGGGCACCCTCAGGTCGTCGCTGAAGCCATTCATGCCCTGAGCCACCACGACGGTGCTGCCCCACTGCTCGCAAAACTCCTCCGCGCCCCAGAGGCCACCGACCCCATACCGATCACCCCCCACGACTCCATCGCCACCGCCACCATCGCCGCCAACGCCCTCGCCACCATGCGTTATTACGATGCCGTCCCCGACCTCATCGCTGCCCTCGATACCACCACATCTCCTGGGCTGCTTCGTTCCCTCGATCAATCGCTTCGCCTGCTCACCAATCATTCCCTCGTCGACCGCTCCGAGCTAGGTAGCGACCCTGACGCCTTCTTCGATGCCTGGAGCCAGTGGTTCCACGATCACGCCGACCTCTCTCCTCAGGAGTGGATTGCCCGTGGCTTTCAGCGTGCCGGCTACAACGTCGACGATCTCGATCACAGCGACGTATGGGCCCTGACCGGTGCCATTCACGACCAGCGACACCTCAACGTCAACGCCCAACTCCAGCTCAAACGCCTCGCCGATCATCGGCCGGGAAGCCTGCGCTGGCATCCCCATGACGCCAACTTCTTCTGGCGCCGCTATTTCGAACGGCGCCAGCAGGCCCTCGGGCTTCCCACTATCCCCCCCGAATTATCGACCGCCGATGGCTATACGCCCCCCGAGGACTGACCGCTTTGGACTTGCCATACCTTTACACTTTCTTGCCCCAGGGATAGACTCGCGATCAACGTTCATTTCCGGCTTCCACTGCAACCACTTCATCGCCAATGACCCCACCGCATCACCGACCGAGTTCCCTGCTCCTGCTCCTTTGCCTTCTCCTCTCCATCGGCGCCCTGACCGCCTGTAGCGGCGAACTCGATCCCCAGGATCCGGAAGAGGCCTACGAGCTCTTTCGCACCGCCCTCTTTGAGGGTGATCCCCAGGGCGTCTGGCAGCGCTCCGACGACCAAACCCGTGACTACTTTGAGGACCGCTACCGGGCCCTTGTGGAAATGGATGAGCTCATCGAACGCTACCTCCCCGCCACGGATCACCAACTGGCTCGCGCTCAATCGGGCGCCGAACTGACCGACCATATCGACGATGGCCATCAACTCTTTGTCCACCTCTTCGATGGCGCCTCCATGGCCCAGGAGGAGGCCATCCGATTTGGCTCCAACGCCGCTCAAGTCCAGATGGCCGAAGATGGCGAAACGGCGCGTCTGATCACCCGCAGTGATCAGCAATTCGACCTGATCCGCCACGACGAAGAATGGTATATTAATTTTATTGACTCCGACGCCTTCGATGATCGGGCCATGGCCTGGCTGGACTCCAACGAAGAAGCCCTCACCCAGACCGTCGAAGATCTCATCGACGACGAGCGCCGCGAGCGCGAGGCCATCATCACCGACCTGCTTCAGAACCAGGAGTAACGCCTCCTGCTGATCCACTTCCCTGTTTTCCTACCGTGACGGCCCATCCCCATGAGCAACGAAGACCTTCCAGAACTTGACATCGAGCCCGTCGAGCCCGTCGAGCCCGAAGACGACACCGGGCCCTCCTCCGACGGTGGCGACTCCTCCGATCCTCTGATCGGCCTTCGCCTCAAGGATACCTACGAGCTCACCGAAAAGATCGGTGAAGGCGGCATGGGCAACGTCTACGCCGCCCTCCAATATCCCCTGGAGCGCCAGGTCGCCGTCAAAGTCCTCAAACCCACCGAGAGCAACCCCGAGGGCGAGCACTACTTCATGCGCGAAGTCCGCGCCATCAATAGCCTTCGCCATCCCAACATCGTCAATATCGTCGATTACGGAAAGGCCCCGGACTCCGGCATGCTCTACCTGGTCATGGAGCATCTGCCCGGCCATACGCTTAAGCATATCATCAAAAAAGAATTTCCCCTCGACCCCAAACGCATCTGCCAGATCCTGATCCAGCTCCTCGGCGCCCTGGAGCAGGCCCACGACACCGAGATCATCCACTGCGATCTCAAGCCGGGCAACATCATGGTCGAGAAGGTCGCCGGCCAGCCCGACTTCGTCAAAGTCCTGGATTTTGGCATCGCCAAGGTCAAGGGCCCGGCCATGGAGGCGGGCCCCTATACTCAGGCCGGCGATATCGTGGGTACCTTCGACTACATGAGCCCCGAACAGATCATGCGCAAAGATCTCGACGGCCGCGCCGACATCTGGTCCGTCGGCGTCATCCTCTATGAGATGCTCACCCGCAAGCGCCTCTTCCACGACAAAGACGCCGTCAGCATCATCGGCCGCGTCATGCAAATGCCCATTCGACCGCCCTCGGAGACCGCACCGGACGTCCCCATTCCCGCCAACCTGGAGCGCGTCGCCCTCAAGGCCATGGAGCGCAATAAAAAGAAGCGCTACCAGACCTCCAAGGAAATGCGCGACGCCCTCAAGCATGTCCTCAAAGAGCTTGAATCCGGCCACACCGGGCGCCAAACGGGACGCCAATCCGGCGCCTACAGCGGCTCTCTGGCCAATAGCGGTCTCGTTCAGGGCGATGACTCTGGCCGAACCACCAGCCCTGGCAGCGACCGTACTTCTAGCCGTACCAGCATCAGCAGTCTCTACACGCGATCCGGTAGCTTCGGCCAATTCAGTGACTCCTCGTCGATGGCCTCCGACATCGCCGAAGGCACCTCTGTTCTCGACCAGACCTTTAGCGCTGACGAGATCGACGGAAGCCTTGTCGGTGAACGCCGTAAAGTCGCCGTCCTCGCCATCCAGCAGCGCTCCCGTCGACAATCGGGCCTCGACCCCGAGGAAATCGCCCGCCGCAGCGCCGAGGAAAAGAAACTCGTCCAACGCATCGTCGACCACTACGACGGTGAGCTCGACAGCCAACTCGGCGGCACCTTCACCATCCTCTTTGGCGCTCGCAAAGCGCGCGTGGGCGACAACGTCCGCGCCGCCGAATGCGCCCTCACTCTCCGCGACAAGTTGCGCTCCCTGGAACAGGGCGCCGAACATATCGGCATCAGCCTCATCTACGGCGAGGTCTATATCGCCAATCGCAAAGGGGGCAACGCCTACGGTGAGGCTATCGACCGCGCCGTCGAGATGGCACGGGCCACACGCAATGCCCAGATCTTTGCCGACCAGCAAATGCGAGACGCCGCCCGCGACCGCGTCGAGTTTAAACCGGGCCGATCCGTGGCCAATATCGACGCCCACGAGGTCGTCTCCGTCTCCAAGAAAAAAGCTGACGAGGACACCCAACTCGAAGACCTCGATGTCTACGTGCCCCGTCCCTCTTACTTCGATGAATTGCTGCGCCGCGCCAACTCCGCCAAGGATAAGGCCGGTGGCGGCGTCGCCATCCTCGGTGACCTGGGTACCGGCAAAACGGTCCTCCTCGACCGGCTCAGCAAGCGCCTATCCGAGACCGGATGGCAATCCTTCGTCACCCGCGAAACGGGCCTCGGCGGCCAACTGGGCCTGGCCCCGATACGCTCCTGGATTCGTCAGATCGCCAACACCTACAAAAAGCCCGAAAAGCTCCTCCGCAAGGCCTGCGGCGACATCGGCCTTGAACAGCATGTCGATGCTGTTCTCAAGGTCTTCCTCGGAGACCAGCAAGAGGCCATGGAGCTCCAAGAATTGCCCTGGAGCGACGCCTCCGGCTTTGCCCATTTCACCGGCGCCCTTCTTCACCGCATGCTCCGCTTTGCCATGCGCAAGGGACCGGTCCTGCTCGGCATCGATGACATCGCCGTCCAGGACTCCTTTACCCTTAACTTTATCGACTCTTTGCTCTCGGGGATCACCAAGCAACCCATCCTCATTGTCGTCACCCGACGCATCGAATCCTCGGCGCTCGACCACGGCCTCCCCGGTAATTTCGAAATCCTGGACATCTCTGGATTTAACGAGCAGGAATCACGCCAATTCGTCGCTCAAGTACTGGGCTATACGCCGCCCCCTGATATTGTCGCCCAGATCCACCAGCGCTCCAGCGGCAACCCCATGTTTCTCAACCAGATGGTGCGCACCGTCCTCCAGAAGAGCGGCGGCAAGCTCGACAGCGGCGCCGACCTCCTCGACGCCGACATGCCCACCAACCTCCAGGAGCTCTTGGGCTCTCGGATCGACGCCCTTCCCGACCAGCTCCGCGATCTCCTCTCCATCGCCTCCGTCATCGGGGAGAGTTTCCGCGAGGAATTCTTCTTCCAGATCACCCCCTCTCATCTGGAACCCGACGAAAACCTCCAGCACCTCGTCGCCCTCAACTTTCTCGAAGCCAGCTACGATAATTTCGACCGCGTCCAGCTCAGCTTCCAGCCTCGGGCCCTGCGAAAAGTCGTCTACGACCGTCTGCCCAAAAAGTCGCGCCACCAGCTGCACGCCCGCATCATCGAATTTTTGGAGCAGGCCGCCGATTACGCCGCCGTCGACCCCTTGGAATATCCCCTGATGGTCGCCTTCCACTACCGCAACGTCGAGGGGTGGGAAGGCGCCGCCTATTACCTGGCTATGGCCGGAGACATGCTCCTCGACCTCTACGACTACACCGCCGCTATCGACCAATTTCAGGAGGCCATCGACCTCCTCAAAGATCGCGTCGAGCCCACTCACCAGACCCTCCTCGCCGCCCGCGCCAGCCTCCTGGTCGCCCTTCGCGAATCCGGTCGCCTCGAAGACGCACGGCTCATCATCGAGCACCTTCCCCCCATCGACGATGTGGAGCCCAACCTCAAGCGCGAACTCCACTACGAGCAGGGCATGATCGCTCTGGAAGCCGGCAGCCTCGGCCAAAGCCTCCAGCATCTCGAGGCCTCCAGGGATTTCGCCATCGAATTGGGCGACCCCAAATCAGAGGTCAATGCCATGCTCGGCATCGCCCAGGTCTACGAAAAACAAAATCAGCTCCCCCGCGCTGCCCGTCTCCTCCAGGAGGTCTCCCAAAAGGTTCAGAACCTCGGCGAGCTCGACCTTCAACACCCCGACGACCGCAAGCTCTTCTGGACGGCCTACAATCAACTGGGCACCCTCTTTATCCGCCAGAAAGATTATCAAAAGGCCCAGCAATTCCTCCGCACGGCCTACGAAAAAGCCAAGGCCATCGAGGACTTTCGCGGCCTCGTCCGCGTCATGTCCAATTTCGGGGCCCTCAGCCTCAGCATGCGCGACGTCGAGCGGGCCCAGAACCACTTCGAGCAGGCCGCCAAATTTGCCGCCTCCACCGGCGACCTTCTCAACCAGAGCCGGATCCTCACCAACCTCGGCATCACAGCCCTCGAGGCCAACCGTCTCCAGGACTCCAAGACCTACTTTAAACAAGCCCGGAGCATCGCCGAGGAAATCGGCTGGTACGAAGGCCTCGCCGAGCTCTCCCTCCATATCAAGAAACTCAAAAAGGCCCTCCACTGAGGACCTCTTGAGCACCCTTGAGGTAATCCCTGCTCACTCCTTGAGCAGGTCCTCGATCCACGTGCGTTGAAGCCTCAATTCATGGCGCGCGGCCTCGTAGATCGCACTCGCCACTCCAATGGCTTCCTCCAGCTCGTCATTGGCCATGATGTAGTCAAAGAGTTCGTACTGCGACAACTCATGACGGGCGGCATCGAGGCGTCCCCGGATCACCTCTTCGCTATCGGTCTGGCGACCCCGCAGCCGCTCCTCTAGCTCGGCAAAATTTGGCGGGGCGATCAAGACCGCCGTCGCTTCTGGATATCGCTTCTTGAGCTGCTTGGCCCCCTGGTAGTCGATATCGAAGAGGAGATCCCGTCCGTCGGCCCAGGCGTCTTCGATCACCTTCGTCGACGTCCCATAAAAATTGCCGTGAACGCTGGCCCATTCGGCAAACGCCTCTCGCGCCTTCATCTGCTCAAACTCCGACTCCTCCACAAAGTGGTAGTCCACCCCATTGGCCTCCTGTCCCCGACGCGTACGCGTCGTGTAGCTAATGCTCATGGACAGGTCGTCGTGGCGATCGAGCAACGCCTGCGCGATGCTCGTCTTCCCCACTCCCGAGGGACCACATAGGATCAACAAGACACCCGACGGCTTCGTCATCTCTTTACTCCACATTGGCGGCCTGCTCGCGCATCTTTTCCACGAGGCTCTTCATTTCAATGACCCGGTCTGTCAATCTCGCGGACTGACATTTCGAGCCCATCGTATTGGTCTCCCGGATCATCTCCTGGAGATAAAAATCGATCTTCTTTCCCCTTGCCCCCTCCGACTCCTCAACCAGTCGCTTCAACTGTTTAATATGAGCATCCGCCCGCTGCAACTCTTCAGCAATATCGCCCCGGTCTACAAAATGGGCCAACTCCTGGGCCACTCGATCTTTGTCGACCCCATCGACCTTCATTTTCTCCAGCGTTTCATCCAGCCGCTTTCGCGCCCGACTTATCCTCCGCTGTTGCTCCAGCGGCCAGCCTGAGCGAATCGCGCTCAGGTGGGCGTCCAGATCATCGAGATAACCCCTCAGATCACTGGCGATCGAATCTCCCTCTTTTTGTCGATTGGCGACCATCGATGTTAACGCCCGACGAAGCACATCGAGGAGTTCTTGCTCGTCGATGGAGTCCAACAGACTGGCCGGATCCACGGCGATGGCCTCGCGGTACTCCAAGATCGCCTGCAGAGTGGGCGCAGCGATCCGATGCTCTTCGCAGAGTTGCTTCAATCGATTGGCCACCTCCCCAAACTGCTCGTCGTCGATCGCCAACGAGGTCGACGCATCCCCGCTCTGGTACTCCACCTCCAGGCGCACCTCCACGCGACCGCGCGACACCTTCGACTGGATCTCTCCACGGAACTTCGCCTCCCAGGACTCAGCGCCCTGAGGAAGACTAAGCCTCACCTTCAGCCCCTTGTGATTGACACTTCGACACCGCACTCGCACCGTCGCCCCAGCGTCCCTTGCACTGGCCTCCCCGTAGCCCGTCATGCTCATGAGCGTCGTTGCCATCGCTACCTCTTTTTTACAGCCTACAGCGCTCGACCGTCGGCCGCCGCTTCTTCGTTTTCTCGGCCCTCGGACACCGCCGAATCACGCAGGCTCTGCGACGCCTGCTGATCCTCGATCGCCTTCGGCTCCTCATCGCCGATCTCGATCTCATCATTTTTGCCCTTGATCGCGTCCTGAAAATTACGGGCTGCTTCGCCCATTTGTCCCGCTGCCTTGGGCAATTTTCCAAGACCAAAGATGATCACCAAGATCACCAGAATAATCACTAGCTCTGTTGCGCCTAAACCGAACATCGTTGTCTCCTTGTCGTCGGCCGCTGTCTCGGCCTCTAGCTCTCTTCGGCCAACACTCGACTGATTTTACTCTTGGAACTTTCCAGGGCCGCCACCGCTTCCCGCGCTGCCGCCTGCTCTGCTTCTTTCTTTGAACGGCCCTTACCCCTTCCAACTTCCCGTTCATCCACCAATACGGCGGCCACAAATCGCCGATCATGGGGGGGACCGCTGCGCTCCACGATCTCGTATTCCGGCCGAATAGGCCGTCTTCCCTGCACTTGGCGCTGCAGCGTACTCTTATAATCGTCGGAGGCGCTGACCGACCGCGCCGACTCTCCAGACAACACGGCCTCCAACATCTCCGCGAATTGTTCTTCAATAACCCGCCGCGCCTCGTCGTAGCCGCCGTCGAGATAGATCGCGCCCAACACCGCCTCGTAGGCATCGGCCAGCACCGCCGACTTCTGGCGACCTCCGGTCAACTCCTCACCCCGCCCAAGGCGAAGCATATCGCCCAAGTGTACCGCCCGTGCCTGCTTGACCAACGCCCCCTCGCAGACCAACTCACTCAATCGCGTCGACAACATCCCCTCCGGCGCCTCTTCATCTCGCCGAAAGAGGAGTTCCGCCACCACCAGTCCCAGCACGGAATCGCCCAGAAACTCCAGGCGTTGATTATCCTTGTCCGTATGATCGTGTTCGTTGGCGTAGGAGCGATGGGTCAGGGCGCGAACCAGAAGCATTGAGTCCTCAAACCCATAGCCCACCCGCTCTTGAAGGGCCTCCAGGCTTTCCCTGTCCACATCCATGATGGGTCGCTCTTGGTCCAAACCGATCACCCGCGCGCTTCTTCAATCCAACCGCCTCCGAGCACCTCTTCGCCCCGATAGAAAACGGCCGCCTGACCTGGCGTCACCGCTCGCTGAGGGGTTTCGAACTCCACGAACGCCGTCGATGGATCGCCGCCCACCGTCACCAGGGCCGGCACCGCCTGACTTCCGTACCGAATCTTGACCTCGCACTCCTGGGGGCCCGGCGGACGATCAAAGGATAGCCAATTGCAGCGCTCGGCGACCAGCCCACGAGCCAACAGATCGTCCTGGCTCCCCACCACGACCGTCCCGTCTTCCGGCCGGATCGATTTCACGTACAAGGCCTGATGATAACTGATCCCCAGGCCACGACGCTGACCGATGGTGAAATTATGGATCCCATCGTGTTCTCCGAGGACCTCGCCGCCGACGGTCACGATTTGACCGGGCGTTGTCTCCTCATTGGCCAAAATATCGGCCACGAAATCCTTGTAATCTCCGCCACCCACAAAGCAGATCTCTTGGCTCTCCGGCTTGTCCGCCGTCTCCAGATCCAGGCCGTGGGCCCGCTCTCGGACCTCTTCTTTTTCCATCTCTCCCAGCGGAAACAGAATCCGCCCCAGTGCCTGGCGCGGAAGTCCAAAGAGGAAATAGGACTGATCTTTATTTCGATCGACGCCGCGCAACAATTTGGGCTCGTCGCCGGAGCGATCGATGCGCGCAAAATGACCGGTGGCCAGATACTTCGCCCCCAGCGCCAACGAGCGCTTAAGCAAGATATCGAATTTCAGGTGGTCATTGCAGGCCACACAGGGGTTGGGGGTCCGTCCACGACGGTACTCCTCCACAAAATAATTGATCACCCGCTTCTGGAAAGCATCTTCATAATTGGCCACATAAAACGGAATCCCCAGCGAATCGGCCACCGTCCGCGCATCGAAGAGATCGTCTGGCGAACAACAGCTCTTCGAATATTGGTCCTGAGGCGTGGAGTACAGGCGCATCGAAATGCCCACCGCATCGTAGCCCGCTTTTGCCAATATGCCGGCGGTCACCGATGAGTCCACACCACCGCTCATGGCGATCACCACCCGCCCTTTGACGGCATCGCGAATCGCCTCATCTGCTTCCAGCGTCTCCACCCGGTCGGCCGGCGAACAGCCCGCGGCCACCTGCGATGTGGAATCTTGTCGTTGCATATCCATAGGTTCTACCTGGTCCTTGATGATAATCCTCTCCCCGACCTCCCCACACCTAGCGCCGATCCCCCGGAAGTGCAAAGGCCAATGCTCAGCGCCAATCGGCCGTCATTTCTCGAAGACGCCCCACCATTTCTCCGATCTCTTGGCCCGCCTTCACCAGCGCCTCCCGCGAGGTCGTGGGGCCAAAGCTAAAT
>CAYQBU010000038.1:0-26354 GCA_964415785.1 uncultured Bradymonadales bacterium | reverse complement strand
CCTCCTTTGTCGGCACCTACGCCTCCCACCGCGCAGGCGACGCCCGCTACCGCATGGGCTTGATCAATATGCTCTTTCTTCGCGATTACGACGCCGCTACCGAGCACTTCCAGACCTATACCCGGCGCTTCTCCAACCACCGCCACACCGACGACAGCGCCTGGCACCTCGTCCAGATCAAGCGCTTCCAGGGCGACCACCAGGGCTATCTCCAGGCCCTCCAGGACTTCGTCGACGACTACCCCTTTAGCCGCTATCTCGATGACGCTCAGCGTCGACTGGCGGAGGCAACATGATTGAGATCGAAAACATCACCAAATACCACCAGGGACGCCCCGTCCTCTCCGACGTCTCCCTTCATATCGACAAGGGTAGTAACCTCGGCCTCATCGGCCCCGGCGGCGCCGGCAAATCCCTGCTCCTCAAGATCGTCTGCGGCCTCGTCGAGCCCGACGCCGGACGGGTCACCATCGACGGCATCGACGTCCACTCTCTGGGGCCCACCGAACTTGCCGACCTTCGCTTTCGCATCGGCATGCTCTTTCAAAACTATGCCCTCTTTGATTTTATGACCGTCGCCGAAAATATCAGCTTTCCCCTGCGCCAGGAGGGAGACCACAGCGAAGACGAGATCGACGCCGCCGTCGAGCAGGCCCTCATCGACATCAGCCTCCCCGGCATCGGCCACCAATACCCCAACGAACTCAGCGGTGGCATGAAAAAGCGCGTCAGTTTCGCTCGATCCGTCATTCGCCGTCCACCGATCTTGTTTTACGATGATCCCACGGCCGGTCTCGACCCGGTGACCAGCTCCAAGATCTTTATCCTCCTCCAGAAGATGAAGGTCGAAGGCGGCGTCACCTCCGTGACCATCAGCCACGACATCAAAGGCATCAAGGAAATCTGCGAAGAGTTTGCCCTCCTCGAGGAAGGTGAACTCGTCTTCGTCGGCGATCGCGACGAAATCGAGGCCTGCACCATCCCAATCGTCAAGAAGTTCTGGCAGGGTTATAGCGACGACGAGCTCAACACATGAGCCCATTGATGCACAAATTGATCACCCCCTTTCGAAAGCCCCTCAAAGCCCTGGGCGACAGTTTTTTGAAGTGGGCCGATATCATCGGCGGCCTGCTCATCTTGACCTGGCGGATATTTTACTACCTGCTGCCCTGGAATTGGGACTTCGACGGACCCGAGATCTGGCGCAATATGTACCGCGTCGGCGTTCAGAGCTTTCCCATCGTCGTGGTCACCGCCATCCTGGTGGGCGCCATTATGGTCATCCAGAGTGGCCTCTACATCGAGCAATACCAGGCCCACGGCCTCCTCGGCTGGGGGGCTGGATACGCCATCCTTCGAGAGGTGGGACCGATCCTCATCGGCCTCATGTTCTCTGGTCGCGTCGGCGCCAACAACACCGCCGAGTTGGGCACCATGAAGGTCACCGACCAGATCGATGCCCTGCGGGCGCTGGCCATCGATCCCGTGGCCTACCTGGTGGTCCCCCGCTTTCTGGCCATGCTGGTGATGATGTTTCTTCTCGTCGTCGTCGGCAACTTTACGGCCCTCCTCGGCGGCGCTGTGACCAGCCAATACCTTTTGGGCGTCGACATGATGCTCTTTTTCCAGAGCGTGGTCACCTACGTCCTCCTGGAGGATTTGTGGCACGGTCTGATCAACGCCGTGCTCTTTGGCTTCGCCATCGCCGTCATCTCCTGCTACTTCGGACTCGCCACCCGCGGCGGCGCCGTCGGCGTGGGCCGCGCCGTCAATGCCTCCGTCGTCGGCAGCGCCATCGCCATCTTTGTCATCGATTATTTCCGGGCCTTTGGAGCCCTGTAGGCCTCCTATCCGCCGTTGGTTGTCTTTCTGTTGACCTCGAGTTCTCTTGCCCATGAGCGATCACGAAGCCCCATCCCAACCCGACGTCGCGCCGCCTGAGCAAGCCTCCGGGGGACTACTGGCCTCCATCGGCCGGCCCATTGTGGAGGTCGCCGACACCGTTCGGGGTATCTTCCAGGTCTTCGGCCTGACCCTCTACTATATGTTCAAGGGCCGTACCCGCTGGAAAGCGATCTTTGAGCAACTCTATGAGGTGGGCAATCGCTCCGTGATCTTTATCGCTGTCACCCTCGGCTTTCTGGGAATGATCCTGGTCTACCAGTCCGGCTTTCAGGCCCAGCAGATCACAGGTGACCTCCAGATGCTGGGCGGCCTCTTCCTCCAACTGTTGCTGCGCGAGTTCGCGCCCACGATCACGGCCATGATGCTCGCCACCCGGGTGGCCACGGGCATGGCCGCCCAGATCGGAAGCATGGTGGTCACCGAACAGGTCGACGCCCTTCGGATGTCCGCCGCTCAGCCCATCCACTACCTGGTGGTCCCCCGCTTTATCGCCACCACCATTATGACGGTGGTGCTCAGCATCTTCGCCGTCCTCGTCGCCTATTCGGCGGGTGCCCTTATCGCCTACGTGTCATTTGACCTCAACGTGCGTACCTTTGTGGACATGAGCTTTATCGGCTGGTTCGACGTGTGGATGGGACTGACCAAGGCCCTGGCCTATGGCATGGCCATCCCCATTGTCGCCTGCCACGCCGGCCTCAACGTCTTCGGCGGAAGCGCCGGCGTCGGCCGCGCCACCACCGCCGCCGTGGTCAACGCCAGCCTCGCCGTCGTCATCCTCGACTTCCTGATCTCCGGTCTCGGATATCTCATCCTCAGCCTGGTTAGCTAAGTGATACGTCTTCGCCTCATTACCGCCATTGTCTTTGCTGCTCTCCTGCTGAGCAGCACCTCCTCGGCGGGCGCCGAGGAAATACAGCTTCCCCTGGTGGGCAATCAATTTCCCGTCGTCGGCCTCGACCTGCGCGCCGGCCCCCTCCTCCACGGCGATAGCATCGACGCCGACACCGTCTATCCCATCGGCCCCGGCCTGCGCCTGGGCCTCCAGCATATCGTCACCCGCAGCTTGTCTATGAATGCCGAGGTCCGCCTCGGCGCCACCGCCGTCGGCGAGCGGCAGCTCACCGAAGAGGGCACTGAGGAGTCGACCGTCAGCTTTGACTGGAGCTTTACTGCCCTGGCCCGCTATCAGGGCATCGGCTCATCATCGGGATGGACCTTTGCCGGCGGAGCTCACTACCGCAGCCTGCGCCTTCCGGAAGCCAGCATGCTCCAATTCGGCCTCGACGGCCGCTTCGGACGCCACATCTGGGTGGGCGATGAAACCTTTTTGATCATCGAGGCCGGCGTCCATTTTCCCCTTATCGATGGCCTCAGCCAAAATGCCATCACGGCCGGCGACGACGCCCAGGTCATGCTCGATGACTGGTTCTACCCCACCGCCAGCCTGGGCATCCAGCTGGCCTTTTGATTTTTTTCGCCATGGAGCCACCCTCATGGGCACCATCGAATTCAAAAATATCTACAAGAGCTTTGGCGACCTCCACGTCCTGCGTGGCGTCGACCTTCAGGTCGATGCTGGCGAGGTCTTCTTCGTCATCGGTCAATCGGGCGCTGGAAAAAGCGTCCTCGTCAAACACCTCATCGGACTGCTGCGCCCCGACAAGGGTCGCATCTTCCTCGACGGTCGAGACGTCACCGATCTAAAGGAAAAGGAGTTCTATCCCATCCGCAAACGCTGCGCGATGGTCTTTCAGAACTCCACCCTCTTCGATTCCATGACCCTCTTGGACAATGTCGCCTTGCCCATCCGAAAACACCTCGGCGTCGACCCCGATGAGGCCCAGGAGATGGCCGGCGAAAAGCTCAAGCTCGTGGGCATGAAGCGCTACGGCGATCGCTTCCCCGCCGACTTCGGCGACGGCATGCGCAAGAAGGTCGCCATCGCTCGCGCCCTGACTTTGGACCCCGAATTTGTGATCTTTGATGAACCGACCACCGGCATCGACCCTATCTCAGCGGCCATGGTCGACAAGCTTATTCGCCACCTCTCCGACGAGGTGGGCGTCACCTCCATCGTCATCAGCCACGACCTGCGTAGCATCTTCGGCATCGCCGACCGCATCGCCATGCTCTATCAGGGTGAGTTGCGCCTCGATGGCACCCAGGAGGACTTCAAAAATAGCGACGACCCCGTGGTTCAACAATTTATCCAGGGCCTCCCCGATGGCCCCATGGAGGTTTGACCCTCCCCGCTATTCCTTCCAAAGAATGCGCCAGGGCTGCTGCTTGATGATCCGCATCACGTCCTGCAGGTCTTCGTAGAGATCGCGCTCCACGAGCAGGGCTCCCGCCGTGCTATCGCCTTCCTTGACGGTGTCCATGACCTCCAGGGCATCGCCGGTCAAGCGGTTGAGGTCTTCCGTGCTCGTCTCCACATTCTCCAGGGTGGCGACAATTTTTCCTTCATTGTCCACCAGCACGCGATCAACGGTGTCTGTGATATCGCGCGCCGTGCTGGCGGAGGCCGACACGTCGTCGACGATGGGATCGATGCGCCCGTCCAGGCGTCCCGTCATCCGGCTCGTGCTTCGCGTCGTCGACTCCACATCTGTAATGATGGCGTCCAGGCGCTGGCCGTCTTCGCCGAGGGTGGTATTGAGGGTCGTCAAAAACTCGGCGGCCTCGTTGCTCGTGGTGTCGAGCCCCACCATCGCCGAGTCCAAGACCTCGCGGTTATCACCCACCGCTCCGCCCATCACCTCGAAGAATTGCGAGGCGTTCACGATCAGGTCGCTGACCTCCTCCTGATCGTCTCGCAGCATCTCCAGCAGGGTCTCCAGCATCTCCGATGCTTGCCCCAAAATGATCTCCATCCGCGGCGGGTCAACGCCCCTGAGCGTCGCTCCACTCTCCACGATCGGAGCTTCGAACGATGCCGTCGCTATCTCAACATAGGGCTCGCCCAGAACCCCTCGGGTGGTGATATAGAACTGACTATTTTCCCGCACGGCGTCGGCGTACGTTTCGTCGATGCGAAGTGTCGCCTCCACCGCCACCGCCGGGAGTCCGGCGGCCGGATCTTCGTTCTTCACAAATTCGATGCGGCGAACATTGCCCACATCGATTCCCGAGATTGCCACGTCCGCCCCTTGCTTCAGGCCTCCAGCGGTCTCGAATTGGACGTTGACTTCGTAGTGATCACCAAAGCGAACATCGCCCAGAAGCATCACGAAAGCCACCAAAAGGGCCGTCGAGAACAACACCAGGGCGCCTACTTTGACCTCAATGGCGGTTTCTTTCTTTTGCATAAACGAGCCATCCCACGGGAATGAAATCCTGGCACTTCGTCGAGCGAAGTACCTACATAGCAATAATCGGCGTCATTGTGGCCCGTCGTCGTCGATTTTTCAACACATCAACGCTGGTCTGCTTCAGCTCAGTGGTTGTGGAGCAAATCCAGGGGGTCTGGCGGGCCATCGACCGCCGGGTGATCGGAATCGCCCTCTTCCCCTCCATGATCATGGGGACCGTGGTGAGGGCCGTGATCATGACCGTGATCGTGGTCGTGATATTGGTCTTCCAACTGCGGTGGAACCGCCAGGCCTGCCGCTTCGAAGCGCTCGCGCTCTACCCGCCTTTCGATCTCGCTGATGCGATTTTGGAGAAGCTCTCGCTCCTCATCAAAGGGCATCTCCTCCACCACTTCCATCAATAGTTTTCGGGCCCGCTCGGGCTCGCCCAGGTGGTCGGCCAGAAGTTCCGCATACCGCCGTTTGGCCCGGTTATAGGGCTCGCCGGGCGGATTGCGATCCATGATCTCATTGAGCAGCGTCGCCACTTCTTCGTAGCGTACCCGCCTTAGAAGCGTGGCCCCATAGACCTCATAGGCCCTCAGGTAATTGGGCCCCAGGCGCACCGCCTCCTCGCCGGCCACCAGGGCCGTATCCACGTGCTGATCCATAAGCATGACTGCCGTATAATCCGTCTTGTAGCGCGCATCGTAAGGCCTCATCAGGAGCGCCTCGTCCAGGGCATCAACCCCCCGCATACTCTGCCCCATCTGCCCATAGGCCAGCGACGTATTATAGAGCACATCCGCGTGGGCCGGATAGGCAGCATGGGCCGCCTCATAGGCCTCTGCCGCCTCTGTAAAATAGCCCTTGAGCATCAGGTGATCACCGTGGCCCCGCTCCAGCCCCGCCTTCGCGTTGAGCGCTGACGGCACCGCCAGGGCCGCTCCCACCACCACGGCCACCAGCGCCAGAGCAATGGCCACCACCAGGCGCGGCTTGATCTCCACAATCGTCGACCATTTTCCTCGTCCATATTGTCCTACAAACCCCACCAACACCGCTGCCGTACCCACCCACAGCAGCGCCGAGCTCCCAAGCTCCATGAGGGGATACAAAAAGCTCAACACCATCCCCAGCACCACCGTCGTCGACAGGGCCCAGACCTCCCACTCGCCTCCCCTCTCTTTGTCGGGCCGCGTCTCACCTCGCTTTAGCGACTTCATGCCAATGCCCATTACCGTCAATAGCGACAATAGGAAGAGCGCCCACAGGCTCATGCCCACCACGCCCTGCTCCACTACGATCCGCGCGGGATCGCTGTGCGGCGAGCGAAACGCTGGATAGCGATCGAACATCGATCCCACCACCGGATCGGAGTCGTCGATCACGTCGGTCTGCTTGAGCCACCACCCTCCGGCACCATGGCCGATCAGCGGTTCCTGGGACCACAACCCGCGGGTCACGCTCTGAAGATAGGGCCGATACCGTTGATCGAGGGGAGACTCCATGCGATCGGCGTCGAAATACCAAAACGATCGATCGCTAAACTGGGCCATTTCCTCCAGATCATCTGTGGAATGAGCCACACGGGGCAAGTCGACGGCCACGTTTTCTCGATCTGGCCGATCCAAACCCATCAAGCCACCACCGGCGATCAGAAGTGCCAGCACGCCAGCACCCATCCCCACCTTGAGTCGCTCGCCCTCGAAGCTTCCGCCCACCGCCTTGACCACTACCGCCAAAACGACCATCGCCCCCGCGGTCAACCCCAGAATAAGCCCCGGGACCACCATCGCCAGATGCAGCGCCGCTCCCGCCGTGGCCACGCCCAAAAAGATCCTCCGCGCCCCATTTGCCAGCGCCACTCCCGCGATCAGCAGCGGCAATGCCAGTGCGTAGAATAACGCTGCAAAGATGATGCTATCAAACCCGCCGGCGATCCCGGTGGGATCCCAAACGGGGACTAGCGCTGAGCCACCCACGGCTTCGTAGATCCCCATTCCCGCTGCTCCGATGACCCCCGCCCCCACGGCGGTTACCCACTCCAGAAATCGCGGAAACCTCCCCGACGCCGGGGCCACGAGCACCATGAACAGTGCTCCCAGGCTGACCCACATCACGGCGCTCAGCGCTCCAAATTGCCAGACCCCCGACCAGGCCACGGATGCCATCACCGCTGCGGCAAAGGCCGCTCCCATCGCCAGTGTCCCCGGCGAAGCTACCTTGATCTCTCGGTGGCGCACCACATCCACTGCCCACAGCAGCAAACTCAGTGACGCAAACCCCGCCAGCACGACCTGACGAGCCCGCTCAAAATTAGAGAACCCCGTGGCCACCGCCAGAGGCACCACGGCCACTGCCGCCAGCGCCAACAGAGTCGATACCGATAATCCGTCACTATTCTTTTCGGTCATCAATGTCATCCGAGCCTTGAAGATTTTTCGATGAGCTGCGCATCCTCATACTGTTTGCTAGGAAATACGCCACACGTAATTATTGCAAGCCCTGTACCGTAAGCATATTGACGGCGCATTTTGTTCCATCGCTATCTCACGGTCTGCAGCGCCCTGCCCGCCGTCCGGGAATTGGATCGGTGTCTCCTCAGTTGACACTCTGCGTAGGCGATGCCTAGTTTTTAGTTCTATTTTGATACTCCCTCCGCGGGCAACACTCAATGAGTCAGGACGTTAGCAGCGAGTACGAGGACAGCCCAACCACCGAGAATTCGCCGGCCCTCAACCCCCGGGTGGCTCGACTCCTGGCCTTCCTGGCTCCCGGACTCAGCCTCTGGTACGCCGGCCGACCGGTGGCCGCCGTGCTGCTCAACCTGGGCACCATCCTCGTCGTCTTGCTTTTTATCATCGCCGTGGCCCTCCTGGGCTTTTTTCCCCTGTGGCCTGCCATTGTGCTCGTGCTCGCCTGGCTGATGGTCTGCTGGGCCAGCGGTAGTGTTGCCCAACGCCTGATCGCCGATGGATCCCCCTCTCGCGGGCTCTTGCATCACCCTTTGTTCTTCGCCCTCATCGCCCTGCTCACCTTCTTGACCCCTCTGGCGTTGACCCTGCACTTCTCTGCTCGTCATCTCATGACCGTCGTCACTATCAACGATACGGCCATGGCTCCTCAGTTGGAGGCCGGCGACCGCTTGCTCGTCGACCGCACCGGATTTCGCGACCAGCCTCCCCAGCGAGGCGATATGGTGGTCGCCCGCCACCCCGGCGATGGAAGCCTCCAACTTCGCCGCGTCATCGGCCTCCCCAGCGAGCATATTCGACTCTTTGGCCACGCCGTGGCCATCAATGATGACCTCGCTAATTATCGCCAATATGACGAGGACTCCACCGCCGATGGTCTGTGGCTCGAGCAGTGGCAAGACCACCGCCAGCTCATCCGCCTGGAACACGGCCCCCGCGTCGAACACGCCCTCAGCGAAGTGACCCTGGAGGCCGACCAATTCTTTTTATTGAGCGATCGTCGAACCATCCTGGCCGACGAGGCCTCTCCTCCCCAGGACAGCCGCGACTTCGGCCCCGTCTCCGTCGACGCCATCGAGGGGCGCCCCCTCTACATCACCTGGTCGTCCGAAGATCACGCCCAACCCCGTCTGGCGCGCATCGGTCTCTCTGCTGAGTAGTGCTGTCGGTTGGCTCCCTCCTTGAACTTCGGCTCCTCGGCGTCTACACCCTTCAGCTCCGAAAGGGCAGCCATCCGGCGGCCCTCCCACCTCCCTACCTTGAGACTTCGGCAGTCTGCGCATGGCAACACCTCACGAACAGTTTAGCGACGACTATTCCCTTCCTTCCGGGGTTCGCAACGCCCGGCTCTGGTCCTTTTTCCGCCCCTATCTGAGCTGGTTCGTCGCCGGCGCCTTCTTTCTCATTCTCACCAACCTGATGACCCTCGCCATTCCGGCCTACCTCGGCGAAGCCATCGAGATGCTCCGCGAGGCCGCCGACGGCAATGGTTTCGACCTCGAAGTCGTCCGTGCCGACGTCATTAATGCCGCGTTGATCATCATGGCCCTCGCCGTCGGCGCCGGCATCGCCCGGGTCTTTAGCCGCATCACTATTTTCAACGGCGGTCGCTACATCGAGTACGACCTCCGAAACGCCCTCTATGATCACCTCTCGAAGATGTCCGCCGCGTTCTATAGCGCCATTCCCACCGGCGACCTCACCAGCCGCGTGACCAATGACGTCACCTACGTTCGCCTGCTCTACGCTATCCCTTTTCTCCACATCATCAACACCCTGGTGGCCTACGTCATCGCCGGCTACCGCATGGCCCAGGTGGACCTCTTCTTGACCGTCGTCTGCCTGGCCCCCTATCCGTTTTTATTGCTCGGCGTACGCCGCGTCATCTACGCCCTCTTTTTACAGACAAAAGTCGTTCAGGCCCGGCTCTCCGACCTCTCCACGCACGTTCAGGAAAACCTCAGCGGCATCGACGTCATCAAGAGCTACGTCCTCGAAGAACGCGAAACCGAGGCCTATGGTGAGGCCAACGAGACCTATTTTGAAGAGAATCTCAAGCTCGCCAAAATCCGGGCCATGCTCAACGCCCTCATCGTCCTCATCGCCAGCTCAGGCACCCTGATCGTGCTCATCATTGGATCGCGCAGGGTCATCGACGGCACCATGACCCTGGGCTCCTTCGTGGAGTTCAACGGCTATATCGTGGCCCTCGTCTTTCCCACCATCGCTCTTGGCTGGGTCTTCGCCATCTGGCATCGCGGCCTGGCAGCCTTCGATCGGGTCGGCGAGGTCCTGGAGAGCGAGCCCCAATTGGAGGACCCACCAGGCGAGCCCATCGGTCTTCCCGGCGAAAGCCGTCGCGATGCGCTGGGCAAGGTTCGCCTGTCGAACGTCTCCTTTCGCTACGACGATGGGACGACCGCTCTGGAGGATATCTCGCTGGAGATCCCCGCCGGATCCACCGTCGCCGTCGTCGGCCGCACGGGCAGCGGAAAATCCACGCTCGTCAAGCTCATCGCTCGCCTCTACGACCCCGACACGGGGCGAATCGAGGTCGATGACGTTCCCCTGCCCAAGGCCTCGCTTCGCCAGCTCCGCGCTGAAATTGGCTTTGTCCCCCAGGAACCCTTCCTCTTTTCCATGTCCATCGGCGACAACACCCGTTTTGGCATCGACGCCCTCACCGAAGACCCCACCATCGACAAGACCGCCCCGGCGGCCTCACTCCTGGGGACCGACGGCGATCTGGACGACCATTTCTCCCAATCTCAACGCATCGACCAGGCCCTGGAAGTGGCCTCCATTCGAAATGAAATCGAGAGCTTCCAAAAAGGCATCGACACCCTGGTCGGCGAACGGGGCGTCACCCTCTCGGGAGGCCAGAAGCAACGGGTCACCATTGCCCGCGCCCTGCTCACCGATCCCCGGATCCTGATCCTCGACGATGCCCTGGCCAGCGTCGATACGGAGACGGAGCGCCAGATCCTCGATCACCTCAAGGAGATCATGGCCGGGCGCACCAGCATCCTCCTCACTCACCGCTTCAACGCCCTTCGCCAGGTCGACCAGATCTTTGTCCTCCACGAGGGCCGCCTCGTCGAACAGGGCACCCACGACGAACTCATCGCCCGGGGCGGGCATTATGCCGACATCTATCGGCGCCAAAAATTACGGGAGAAACACCAACCGTGAGCGACAACCAACCCCATAGCGCCGATTGCGACGACAGCCAGCAGGACGAGGAGTCCTCGGCCTCTTCTTCCGCCGCCATCGGCTCCGGCTTCGAGGAAAAACGCCTGGGCAACTACTCGGACTGGACCATCGTGCGCCGCCTCTGGGCCTATATGCGCCCCTACAAGTGGCTGTTTTTGGTCTGTTTGTTCATGTTGCCCGCCATCAGCGCCGTCTCCCTGGTCCAGCCCTGGCTTCTCCAGATTGCCATCGACGACCACCTGATGCCCGGCGAATGGAGCGGCATCTGGGTCATCCTCGCCGTTTACGCCGGCACCGTCGTCGGCCACGCGGTTTTGACCTACGCCCAGCAGTACCTGATGAAATACGCCGGCCATCAGGCCCTGCGCGACCTGCGCCAGAAACTCTTCAAACATGTGCAGAGCCTGGCCTCTGACTTCTTCAAAAACACCCCGGTCGGCCGTCTCATGACCCGGCTGACCACCGACGTAGAAAGCCTCGAAGAGGCCCTCTCCTCGGGCCTCGTGACCATGGTCGGCGACCTGCTGACCCTGAGCGCCATCGTCGTCATCCTGCTCTACAAAAACTGGCAACTCGCCCTCGCCAGCTTTATCGTCGTTCCCTTCTTGCTGATCTTGACCCTCGTTATCCGCCACTTTCTTCGCAAGGCCTACCGGGCCACCCGCGTCAAGATCGCACGCCTCTACGCCCACCTCCAGGAGAGCATCACCGGGATGCACATCATCCAGCTCTTCGTGCGCGAAAAAGTCACCGGCCAAGAATACCGCGATATCAACGCCGAGTATCGCGACGCCAATATCCGCTCCATTCGCTACGATGCCATGCTCTACGCCATCATCGAGACCGTGGGATCCATCACCATCGGCGCCATCCTCTGGTACGGCAGCGGCCAGGCCCTGGAGGGCATCGTCACCCTCGGCGTCCTCATCGCCTTCATCGAGTATATGCAGAAATTCTTCGTCCCCATCCGGAACCTCGCCGAAAAATACAACCTGCTCCAGAGCGCCATGGCCAGCAGCGAGCGCATCTTCCAATTGCTCGACACCCAGGACGTCATCGAGCAGCCCGACGAGCCCCAACCGCTACCCGAGCGCCCCTTCAATATCGAATTTCGCGACGTGAAATTCGGCTACAATGACGATGAAATGGTCATCAAGGGGCTCAACTTCTCCATCTCCTCCTGCGAGCGCGTTGCCCTCGTCGGCCATACGGGCGCCGGAAAGAGTACGGTGATCAACCTGCTGACCCGCCTCTACGACATCGACAGCGGCCAGATTCTGATCAACGGCCAGGACATCCGCCAGTTTGATGTCCACCAGTTGCGGCGCCAATTTGCCGTCGTCCTCCAGGACGTCTTTTTGTTTCGCGGCACGATGATGGAAAACCTGACCCTCGGCGACGACAACTGTTCTCGGCAAGAGGTCATTGAGGCCTGCGAGATGGTCTACGCCCACGAGCTCATCGAATCGCTGCCCGACCAATACGACTTCCAGATCGCCGAGCGCGGCGACAACCTCTCTTCCGGCGAAAAACAGCTCATCGCCTTTGCCCGCGCCCTGATCCTCGACCCCGAGGTGCTGGTCCTCGACGAGGCCACCGCCAACGTCGACACCGACACGGAAGCCCTGATCCAAAAGGCCATCGAGGAACTCTTGGAACACCAGACCTCTCTGGTCATCGCCCACCGCCTCTCCACCATCCAACGGGCCGACCGCATCCTGGTGCTCGACGACGGTCGCCTCATCGAAGACGGCTCCCACGACGAACTCCTCGAAGAAGGTGGCCATTACGCCCACCTCGTAGAGATGCAATACGCCACCGCCGACCTCAGCGACGACACCCCCATGGCCGTCGCCGATGCCGGCGAGTAATAGCAATACAACTCCAAACTCGTCGGGGATCTGCTCATCGACCATTGACCCGTCGTTGAATTGACGCACCATAGACCCAAAATAACGTCAGCCATGGCCTCCACGATAAGCTAGCTGCCCATGACCGAATCCGAAGAACCAAAGCCATTCTGGAAGCGCTTCCCCACCTTGAAGCTCGCCGGTCTCATCGGTGGACCGGTGGCCTTTTTATTGCTCACCCTGGGAACCGGCATCGAGGGCCTCTCTCCCCAGGGCCAGGCTGCAGCAGCGATTACGCTGCTCATGGCCATCTGGTGGATCACCGAGGCCATTCCCATCTACATCACGGCCCTGGTCCCGATCATCTTATTTCCGATCACCGGCGTCCTCACTGTCGGCGAGACCACCCAGAATTACGGCCACGAGCTCATCTTTCTATTTCTCGGCGGGTTCCTCCTCGCCATTGCCATCGAGAAATGGGACCTCCATCGACGTATCGCCCTAAATATCGTCTCCCTATTTGGCACTGACCCCACCCGGCTGGTCCTGGGCTTTATGGTGGCCACCGGCTTTTTGTCGATGTGGATCTCCAATACGGCTAGCGCCATGATCATGGTCCCCATTGGCTTTGCCGTCATCGCCGAACTGACGCGACTGTTGGAACGCAGCGATCCGGACGTCGACACCTCGCCGGGCAATTTTCCCTTCGGCATGGCCCTTATGCTCGGCATCGGCTATTCGGCATCGGTGGGTGGAATCGCGACCATTATCGGCAGCCCTCCCAACGCCATCTTCGTAGGCTATATCTCCCAGATTCACGGCGTGGACATCTCCTTTTTTCAGTGGATGCTCTACGGACTGCCCGTAGCCATATTGGGACTCTTCATCATCTGGTGGTACCTCACCCGTATCGCTCATCCCATCGAGCTTCAGGATTCGCCCGAGCTCGCCGAGATCATCGACTCCCAGCGTCGGGAGCTCCCACCCCTTGAGGGACCCGAGCTTCGCGTTTTGGTCATCTTTGTGCTTATCGCCAGCCTCTGGGTTCTGCGCGGTGTGCTCGCTCCCTTCCTCGGTAATGTCGGCCTCGGTGGACTCAACGACACCACCATCGCCATCTTTGGCGGCGTCTTGCTGTTTTTGGTCCCCGCCAAGCTTGGCGATAAGGGTTTTTTGCTGACCTGGGCCGATACCCGAGACATCCCCTGGGGTATTCTGATCCTCTTTGGCGGCGGATTAGCGCTCGCCGGTGGGATCGAATCCAGCGGCCTCGCCGACTGGATCGGCGACACCCTCCACATCCTGGAGGCTGCCCCCATGCTCCTCGTCCTCGGCGCCATCACGATGCTGGTGATCTTCTTAACGGAGGTGACCTCCAACACCTCCACGGCCAGTATCTTTGTCCCCATCGTCGCCATCCTGGCCGCCATCATCGGCGTCCATCCCTACGTGCTCATGATCACCGTGGTCACTGCTGCGTCCTGCGCCTTTATGCTGCCCATTGCCACCCCACCAAACGCCGTGGTCTTCGCCTCTGAATACGTCACCATGAAACAGATGATGAAGGCCGGCATCTGGCTCAACCTCACCTTTGTCCTCGTCATCACCATCATCAGTTACTTCTGGCTCCCCCTCGTCTGGGGACTGTGATGGCGCTCCTTGAAAATTTGCTCAGCGCCTTATCCTAAACCCGGAATATTCATGACTCGCCTACTGCGACTCATCAGAGCCCAGATGCCTGTATCTCACTCCGCGACGATGCTCCGCATCGCCTGTGGGGCTCTATTTTGGCCTCTAAGCTCTGATTTTGCCTCGTAACGACGTCTCATGAATAATCCGGGCTAAACCCTGTCCACCTCAACTCGGGAGAACAGCTCATGATTGCAAAAGCCTACCGCCATCTGCTCAAACCGATCCTCTTTCGCTTCGATCCCGAGGAGATTCACCACCTCTTCGTCAATGTCGGTGAATCCCTGGGAAAAACCACGGCAGGACGAAACCTCATCGCTTCCCTCTACGACTACGACGGCCCCGACATCAGCCGTACCGTCGACGGCATCACCTACCGCACGCCAGTGCTATTGGCCGCCGGATTTGACTACAACGCGCGGCTTACCCAGATTTTGGGAAGCATGGCCTTTGGGGGCGTAGAAGTTGGCTCCATCACTGCTTTCCCCTGCCCGGGCAATGAACCTCCCCGAATGGCCAGGGCCCCCAAATCGGAGAGTCTCATCGTCTACAAAGGCCTGCGCAACGAGGGCGTTGACCGCATCATTGAGCGCCTGCAATCGCGGCCCACCCAGGAAGGCCTTGTTCTCGGCGTCAGCATCGCCATGACCAACGCCGAGTCCAGCGCCACCCGTCAGGGCGCCATCGATGACTATCGCACGAGTCTCCAAAAACTCACCGACGCTGGCATCGGCGACTACTACACAATTAATATCTCCTGTCCCAACGTCGCCGGCGGCGAGAGTTTTACCAATCCCGAGGCCCTTCGCGAGCTGCTCGCGGCTCTCGACGAGGTCCGTGTTGAGAGCCCTCGATATACCAAGATGCCCATTAGCATCGATCAGGAGACCTATCTGGAGCTCCTGGACCTCGTCCGAGAATTCGACTTCGACGGGGTCATCGTCGGCAACCTCCAGAAAGATTACGACACCCTGGAAGTTCGTGAAGAAGCGCCCGATGCCTATCGCGGCGGCCTCAGCGGCAAGCCCTGTCGCGAGGCCTCCACGCAGCGTATCGCCTTGACCCGCGACCACTGTGGCGACGATTTTACCATCATCGGCTGCGGTGGAATCCTCTCCGCCGACGACGCCCTCGAAAAACTGGACGCCGGCGCCGACCTCCTTCAACTCATCAGCGGCATGATCTTCGAAGGCCCCCACCTCATCGGCGATATCGCCCAGGCAATCGCCGATCGCCAATCTCGGTAGAACTCTGGCCCCCGCGCTCGGTCAGTGGTCACCGCCCCTATTCAAAACCCCGCTGATCCTTTAATAGGTAGGGTTTGGATAGTGCCGAACCCTCCTTCTCCTTGGCGGTAGATCTCTATGACTGACCCCATTTCCGATGCTGACGAAGCCCTCGCCGACCTCGCAGACGCAGACGTGACGCGCCTGGAGGTCGACGGCAAAGAAATTCTCCTCGTCGGCACGGCGCATATCTCTCAGGAGTCTGTGGACACCGTTCAGCGCGTCATCGCCGACGAACAACCGGATACGGTCTGCGTCGAACTCGATGACGAGCGCTTCGAGGCATTGACCACGGAGCAACGCTGGGAAGACCTGGATCTCATCGAAGTCATCAAGCAACGTCAGCTCACCTTCTTGATGGCCCGCCTGGCCCTGATGGCCTTCCAAAAACGCATGGGCAATTACACGGGGGTCAAGCCGGGCGCCGAGATGGCCGCGGCCGTGGAAGCCGCCCAGGAGATGGGGGCCGACGTCGAACTCGTGGACCGAAACGTCAAGATCACCCTGCTGCGGGCCTGGCGACTGACCCCCTGGTGGCGACGGGCGATGCTCGTCGCCAGCCTCGTCGGCGGCCTCTTCGACAGCAGTGAGGTCGGCGAGGACGAACTCGCCGAGCTTCGAAAAGCCCCCAACATCTCTCAAATTCTCACCGAGTTGGGCGAGGCCATGCCCACCTTTAAGCAGGTTCTGGTCGACGAGCGGGACCTCCACATGGCCCACCACATTCGCAACGCTCCCGGCCAACGCATCGTCGCCATCGTCGGCGCCGCCCACGTCCCCGGACTCATTCGCCACCTCCAGGACGACGACGATCAACAGCGCGTCGACCAGGTCCAGATCATCCCCCCAAAATCCAAAATCACCTCCATCCTGCCCTGGGCCGTCCCCGCTCTCGTGATCGGGCTCTTTGTCCTGGGCTTTTTTCGCGCCGACCCGGAGGTCATGCAGAACGCGGCCATCGCCTGGGTACTGGCCAACGGCATCTTTTCCGCTCTGGGGGCGATCATCGCCCTCGCTCACCCACTGACCGTGGTCACCGCTTTCGTCGCCGCCCCCCTGACCTCGCTCAACCCCACCATCGGGGCTGGCTGGGTCTGCGCCTTTGCCCAGACCATCTTTGCCGCCCCTCGCGTCGAGGACATGGAAAATATGGGCGAAGATGTCGTGGAGCTTAAGGGCTGGTGGAAGAATCGCCTCGCCCGTATCTTTGTCGTCTTTGTCATGACCTCCCTGGGGTCCACTCTGGGGACGGTCATCGCCTTTGGATGGCTCAAAGACCTCATCTGAGGGACTACAACGGTCGCGCCCGGCGTACCTCCAGCGGCAGATTTTCACGATCCACCACATCCTGGTCACAATTTCTCACCGCCCACCTCACGACCTCCACCGCTTCTCGGACCTCTCCCGGATAGGCGTAGGCCTCCAGCGCCTCGATTGCGCTGCGCGAAAAGCCCTTGATGGGCTTGTCGTAGCGATAGGCCCACTCCTCCAACCAGAACTCCAACATCCCCCGCAAAATCGATGGTCGATGCCTTAAGCTGGGGATCACCACCTCTCGATGCCCCAATAATTCATCGAAACTATCGGGCCGGCTCTCCAATACGCTTCGCTCTTCGGCGTCGGAGGCGTCAAAGGCCAGGTAGAGCCGAACCGACGCCTCTTCGCAGCGATGGCACAACGCCAACAGCGATCCATCCTCCAACCATTGCGATCCGCGAACCAAGAGACTGCCCTCAAATCCCTCCAGCAATCCCTCTCCACTGCCCTGGCCAAGCACCTCGTCGAGCCTTTCCACGGCCCCGGGCACCGTCATGTCCATGCTCAACCACTGATCCATCTCAAAGCCCTCCAGATCGTGGGACCACCTGGCGCTAAAAGCCTTGCCCGCCCCCACCGCTCCGGCGAAAACGATGGGCTCCGAGGTCTTCAATAGATAGCGAAGCCCCTCTTCGAGCTCCGCCTCCAACAACCCTTCTCTGCCCACGGCTTCATCAACCGTCCGAGCCCGCACCTGGGCCCGCAGCGCGTGGTGTTTTTGACACCGCTTAAGCTGCGTCCCCAATTGTCCCCGCTGGTCATGGAGCTGCTGCTTTTCCTCTTGCATCGCTCCCAATTCGGCTTTCAACGCCTCTACTTTCGCCGGATCAACCAACTCCGTTTCCACGTCTTGCGATCGCCCGTCGCTCATCAACCCCATCTTGGACATCACCTCAATGGTCGCCGCCGACGCCACATTGCCCTTCCAGGTCTCCTGAGCTCGATCAAGGGTTTCACTCGAGGCGTAGGCCGGAATATCGCCATCTGAGGTCTGTCGCTCGCCGATCAGAGCGAACTCGATCTCCCGTCCGCTGAGCTCCAATCTGGCCATCGGCGATGCCAGAGGCAGCGCCAACGCCAGGCCCATGGATTTCGCAATTCCACCCATGGGATGACTCTGCCGGTCGACGCCTTCTGGAAGGGGAATCCTGGCCTGTTCGCGCCACAATATTTCGACGGCATCGCCCATCGCCTCGTCGACGGGGTCGACCCGCATCCCGGCGGCATCGCTCCGAATCGCCCAGCGAAACTCCCCATCCACGCCCGCCACCAGGCGAAGCGTCGTCTTGGGCATCGCCTCGGACATCTCCTCGAGATATCCCTCCAGCAGCGCCTCCCGCCTGGCCCGGCGGGCCACTTCGCCCATCGACGACCCACTTCCATACTTGAGCACGTACATCACGTCACCCACCCACAATAGTGATGGAACCAGCACCGCAAACCATCGCCATCGCTCCTCTTCAAAGGCCACGGGCTCCAAAATCACAGCCACCACCGCCGCCAGGAGAGCTAAGATCACCACTCCCGTCAGATAGGCTTGCTGCCCCTCGAAACTGAGCACCGACGACTCCTCCATGCCGCTGGCCGCCAACTCGTAGACCACAAAAAGACCAAACACGATCGCTGCCGCGTGCAATGCCTCCTCCGGACTGGTGAAGACGCCGCCGACCAATAGGCCCATCACAGCCATGGAGACGATGCCTCCGACCCCGAGAGCGATCACCGCTCCCATGGCCTCTTCTCCCTGCCCGAAGCGCCGCGAGGCGATCGCCAACGGCCTGGCCATCACCAGGGCGAGCGCCACTGCCGCCGCCAACAAGGGATCGGCCAGAACCCACTGAAAGTGGATCAGCATCAGCATCAACCACCCCAGCCCCACCGTCTCCAGCGCCACGCAATAGGCCTGGCGCTCACTGAGCCCCTCGGCACGCCGCAAAGCGATCCCCACAATCGCCGCGACCACCAGCACGAAGATCACCAATACTCCCAGGGGCACGGCGTCGGCGTTGATCTTGAGCTGCCCGAAGAACTCCGCGTTCGGCCGCTCGATCCCCAGCACTGCATCTGGCCGACTGGCGGCCACGCTTCGAATGCCCTCGGAGCCCACCTTTCCAGGCAATAGGCGCCCGTCGACCTCCACCAGCTTATCCTCTTCCTCAATCCCCGGCGGCAATTGCGTCGGATCGATCTCCTCGCCCTGCAGCGCCAGCGAAAAACGATGCTCCGGCCGAAAGATCTGGTAGTCCAAGACCACCCACCCCTCCTCGGCCACCCACTGCGATTCGGCCTCCGGATCGGAGTCCTCGAACTCCGGTGGCTTGGCGCGCTCCAATAGGCCCGGCAGTACAGCCCGCAAATCCTGGAGATCATCGACAGAGTGCCACTCCTCGTCGGCCGAAATAGCCCTCAACGCATCGCCGCGCTGAAAGGGCTGATCATCGCTCCCCGCCTGGCGCTCCATCGAGATATGGCGCACCGACAGGTCCGGCCCCAGGAGTACGCCCAGGTCGGGAAGTCCCGACAGCTGTACCCAGGCCATCCCGGCACTCACGATCGCCACCACGATAATCGTCGCCCATGCTCCTACTGATGCCTTCTCTCTCATAAAACCCGTCTTCACTTGCCCTTGGTCCGGGGCTGAATATGACAACTTTTTTGCGGACTTGCTCTCTTCTTGCGACCATCGCTATTCTTAAACCGAATGGCCTTTGAGGTCATCCCAAGTGTAGCCCTCTCGCCCCGGATTCCACAATTTTTTTTCGCCGCTTCCCATATCGCCTCGCCCCCATCATCGCCCTTCTGGGTACCCTCTTGGCCCTTGCTGCGTGGGCTTCAACGGTATCCGCCGCCTCCTTGAGCATCATCTCCGCGGACCGGGCGCCTGCCATCGATGCCGCCTCCTCGGCCGTCTATCAAGCCCAACAGGACACCGCTGACGACGCCCTGGCCATCCCCAGCGCCCAGCGCTGGCCCTCATCCAAACGGCCCCCACTGACCGAGCCCCACGACGTTTCGCAATCGCTTTCGGTGGGCACCATCCGCGACGGCTCTCTGAAAGCGGCGAGCGCTCTTCCCCATGATCACCGGGTATTGCAGGTCATCGAGCGCCACCGCCGTCGTGGCACCCACTATGGAACGGACGAGATGGTCGACGCTCTGATGGGCGCCGCCTCCAGCGTCTACGACCACCATGGCGGCGCCCCGCTTCGCGTCGGCAATATCGGCTTCCGCTCTGGAGGGTCCATCCCCTGGAGCGTCTCCCATCAGGCGGGCCGCGATGCCGACATCGCCTTCTATGCCCTCGACGCAGACGGCCAATCCGTTCCCACCCCGGACCTCATCACCTTCGACGACGAGGGCTATGCCCCCAACCACGGCCTCTATTTCGATGCCCCTCGAAACTGGCATTTTATCCGCAGCTTGCTCACCGATCCCACCATCAAGGTCCAATGGTTTTTCTTGAGCGAGGCCCTCAAAGCCAAGCTCATCGAGCACGCCATCGACATCGACGAGGATCCCGAGCTCATCACTCGCGCCGCCCATACGCTCCATCAGCCCACCGACGCGCTTCCCCACGATGACCATCTCCATCTTCGGCTGGGGTGCACCACCGAAGACCGACTCCGAGGCTGCGTCGACTGGGGCCCCCAGTGGCCCTGGCATCAATGGAGTCGCCCCGCCCTCTTTGCCCAGGCATCAACGGCCATCGACGCCGTGCGAAGCGGCGATAAATCGGCCTCGAAACTCCTTGAGTTTTTGGAGTCCGTCCACTCTCCCTATGCCCCTGCGTTTGCCCTCAGTGTCTTCAATGACCTGGACACTGCCGACGAGGATATCCTGGACCGATTGGAGTCGATTTTTACTCATATCCGACTTCAACACCGCGCGTCCCTCACTCTGTTGGCCGAGCACCTCGATCGCGCCTCGCACAACGCCCAGCCCCAACTTGTCGAACTCTTCTACAGCGCTCTCCGCCTCGCCACCGCCGACGGGGTCGAAACCCTGGTCATCCATCGTGCCCTCGATGAGCGTCGCAGTCACGAGGAGCGCCTTCTCGCCATCCAGGCCCTGGACCACCAGGACGCGCCCTCGCTGATCCCCCACTTATTGACCCTCATGGGCGATAGCGAATACGGAACGCTTCGTCAGGCGGCGGCGGACGAACTCTATCGCATCTCTGCTCGCCACGATGGCCTGTCCTGGGATGTTGATCGCCTCCGCGACCGACACCTGGCAGCCCTCGACCGCTGGGCCCATTGGTACCACAGCGAACATCCCACGGTTCATTCCATTCAACGCGACCTTTTGGCCACCCTCGAGATCACCGAATGGCCCGATCTTGGTTCGACTCCCGCCATTATTACTGCCCTTAGAAACGCCCCCGACTGGCAGGCCTATCATCTCAACCGCATCCTCTCCGACTGGACGGATCGATGGGCCCCTCACCACTGGGATAGCCCGGTGGCCGGTGCCCGCTTCTGGCAGCGATGGTGGCAGCGAAACGAAGATCGACTCCTCGACGACCGTCCCCGTCCATGGCTTCCCTACCTTATCGACATCTGAGACGAGGCCCGGTGCTCTAGTGCTTTCCGCCGGAATTAGGTAGGCACTCCCGGCGAGAACTGAGCGATGAGGGCAAGGCGCGCAGACGAGGCGATGCCGTGGCATCGTCGAGGAAGCGCAACGCAGCCATCGCCGTTTAGCACCGGCGAGAGTGCTGACGGAATTCCAAAGGGCAGCACTAGTCCTCGAGGTCCCGGGTGCGCTTTAGCTTGCCCATCGCCTTTTGATACTCGATGTCCCAGGCCTCCGAGCCTTCCTCGAGGTTCTTGATCTTGTCACGTACCTCTTCGTCGAGCTCTTCTTCCACGCTCATATGATTCTTGAGCACTGGCGCCATCTTCTTTCGAAGGTGGCGATCCAGGGAGTACACCTCGGCGACGAAGGGAGAACCAAAAAAGATCTCGATGAGCTGGTTGATGATATAGCCCACGGGATCTTCGAAGAGGTCTTCCACGCCTTTTCGCCGGGCAATCTTGCGTTTCTCCCGTCCGATACTGCCCCGACCGCCCCGGCGCGAGACCTGGTCTCGCGCATCGTCGATCAGCTCTCGCTCCAGGCGAATAAATTCGCTGAGCACCGCCGAGATATCTTCCTCAAACTCCGGAATATCTTGCGCCTCAACCTCCAAATCTCCACCTTCGGTGAGCAATTTGGCGAGTTCCCGAGCTACCGCTGGAACCTGTCCTTTGTACAACCGCATGAACTCTCTCCGCGTCACAATCCCAATTGATCTCGTCGGTCTTTGATGTCAGGCATCTCTACCCGCGTTTTTTGGCAGCTTTCGCCCCTCTTGGCAAGCCCATCGTCGCTACCCACGGAATATGAACACTTTCCTTGCTTGAATAAAACTTCTTTGCCCCCGTCCTACTTCGTGAGTCGAGCAGCGATGGCCGCTGTGGCATCGAACGAGCAAAATGCATACACTGTCCCATAGTCATCGCCATCGCGAGTCACCTAAACGAGACCGATCAACACGCCGCCATAGGGAGCGCCCCATGTCATCTCAATCGCCCCAATCCTCCAGTCCTTGTCCAAAGAATCGCACGAGCCCTCCCTGGCGCCGCGCGCTTCGCGCTCTCGCCGTGGCCATGGCCTTTAGCCTCTTTGCCCTGGCCGGCTGCTCATCCTGCGACGACCCCGTCGACGACCAGGACTGCGACGATGGCTATTGCCCCGACGTCTGTGTGATGGACGATGAATGCGATGGCGACCGCCTCTGCCGAAGCGGCGCCTGCACCGACGCCTGCTCCATGGACGCCGACTGTCAGGGCTCACTGGTCTGCTCCGCTGGCCGATACTGCATCCCCGAGGACGAAGCGCTGAGTTGTTCCTCCGATAGCGAATGCCCATCGCGTAGCTGCGACGACGGGGTCTGCGATCCCGGCAACCGCTGCGACGCCGATACCGATTGCTTTGAGGACCAATTCTGCAGCACCGATGGCTACTGCGTGCCCGAATGCACCAGTTCCACGGAATGCCCGGACGCCCAGTATTGTGACGCCGGACGCTGCTACTTTACCGGCGAGTGCACCGACGATGGCGATTGTTCCAGCGGCACCTGCGACGACGGTCTTTGCTCCATCTCCTGTGAAAACGATGTCGATTGCGGACGCGACGCCCTCTGCTTTCAGGGTCAATGCTCTGCCGGCTGCCAGGACAACGCCGACTGCGACGACGGCATCTGCTGGCGCGGAAGCTGCGTCCCCGCCAGCTCTGACGATCCCTCAACCCCCGCCCCAGCCCCTGGCGACGGCGATGAAGACCCCGCCAATGGCGGTGATGAGCCCAACACCGGTGAGCCCTCCGACGATCCCTCCGACGACCGCGACGACGCCATCGCCTGCTCCTCGGCCGCCGACTGCGACGACGGCCAGCGCTGCGAAGATGGCCTCTGCGTCGACGACGGCATCTGCCAGGCTACCTCCGACTGCTCCGATGGCTCCGTCTGCGACCGCGGACGCTGCCGTCTCACCTGCGACGACAACGCGCAGTGCCGCGGTGGCGAGTCCTGCGACGATGGCATCTGCACCCCCGATGAACCCGTCGACCTCACCTGTCAGGCCTCCGCCGACTGCGGACCCTGTGAGATCTGCATCGATGGCCAATGCGTGATCGTCAGCCTCTTCTGCATCACCAACGACCAGTGCGGCATGGACCTCGACGGAGACGACAAGCAATGCGTCGGTGGCTTCTGCCACTTCGCCTGCGATACCGACACCGACTGCCCCTACAGCCACGGCTGCGACGACGGGGTCTGCATGGTGGACACCCCCGATGATCCCTGCTCCGCCAATGCCGATTGCGACAGTGGCCAGACCTGCATCAATGGCTGGTGCTACGACGGCTGCAGCGAACACACCGAATGCGGCGACGACATGGTCTGCGACTACGGCGTCTGCCAGCCCGATTACCGCCGCGGCATCGAATGCTTCGACGAGACGGACTGCGCCGCCAACGCCGATTGCGTCAACGCCGTCTGCACCATCGCCTGCGAGAGCAATAGCCAATGTGCCTCCGGGACTTGCCAGGACGGCTTCTGCCTTCCCTGAGCCTCTCGCACCTTGAAGGATCCCTTGTCCCGGCACAGACTTCACGCTGTGCCGGGACTTTTTTTGACCACGGAACCCCTATGTTTTCCCTCACCGTCGACGCCGACCTCGAGCTACGCCTGCTCTCCCCACCGGCCGCGCCCCAACTATTCGCCCTCACCGACCAAAACCGCGACCACCTCCGCCAATTCTTGCCCTGGCTCGATCACGTCAATGAACCCTCGGATAGCCTGGACTTTATTCACCGCGTCCGCCGGGAATTCATCGACGGACACACCGTCCCCACCGGCATCTGGTATCGCAATGACCTCGTCGGCACCCTGAGCCTCCAAAATATCGAGCCGAGTTCCGCCCGCGCACAGATTGGCTACTGGCTCGCCGAACACGCCCAGGGCCAAGGACTCGTCACCCGGGGGTGTCGAACCCTTCTGGACTACGGCTTCGAACACCTCCAATTGCACCGCATCGAAATTCTTTGCGCGACCTCCAACACCAAAAGCAATGCCATCCCCAAACGGCTCGGCTTCCAACACGAAGCCACCCTCCGTGAGTGGGCCAACCACTACGGTGAACGCCTTGACATGGAACTCTACGCCATGCTCTGCCACGAGTGGTCGCTGGATTAAGTATAGACATCACCGCGCCTGCCACGTATTGGGTTTCCAGGGCTCGGAGACTACGTATGGAGGTATCCCCTATCCCCCTCAGAGGAACACCGCTCGCAGGCTCCCCCGCGGCTCCCTCGATCCGTCGACAGGCGCACAGATTGGGAACTTGCCCGATTTTTTAGAGGTCTTTTGCCGGCAACGCGATCTCAGTGGAGGGTACGAATCGCCCCCTGGAGGCCAGAGTGGCTTCGCTACCGACCTCGATGCCCTGACCCACCACCCCCTTAAACTGCACATTTCACCTCCCAATAGCCTATTGCTGCCCGCCGGAAGTAAGTGGGCAGTCTCGCCGGTTCTGAACGCCGATGGCGTCGATGCCCGGCGGCCTCACGCCCCGTGCCGGTGAATCAGAATGACCTGCCAACAAAAGACTTCAGAGATCGCCATCCCGAGGGTTTCCCCAAGCCCCCACAATGCTATCCTTTGACAAAACAGCTCCACCATCGCCAGGGCCTACGGAGGACCGCTATGAAACAATGCGCATGGATTACTATAGGGCTACTGGCCCTATTGAGCGTCGTTATCGCCGTCGTCGTGATGGGCGCCAACGACACATCTTCGAAAGACCAGGAGCGCCTTTAGCGACTGGCCCAATGGACCATGGACCGCAATGTCGAAGCGACCCAAAAAATGGTCACCTGGTCCTGCGCATGCGCCAACGAGCGCGGTGAAGACCCACCGGAATGCTCCAACGCCCCCCTGATCTCCGATGACGAATTGGAGAACACCAAGAGATGCATCGTCGAGGCCGCCACCGCAATCGACGCCCACATCCCACCGGGGTTCGACGACTTTCTGGACTGCCTGAATGCCCACTTTCATGATGCAGACGAATGCATTCATCGCCACGAGGACGACGATCGATGTTCCGGAGAGGGCCGCCTCCTCATGCTCGAGTGCAGGTCGCCCTTCAGGTCCACCCCTGTAGGAGACACTGATTACGATTTTCGCCGTCTCTGCAACCTCGCCAACGGCCTCCATGACGACCATCCCCACCCGGGCTCTTTACGCCTCAGCGCCGACAGCAACATACCGGCCGGCCTCGTAGAGATCGCCAGCCAGGTCGTGGCCTACCGACTTGCCGAAGCCCATTACGACGACCTCGATGACCTCAAAACGGCCTTCGAGCGAGGCCCGGCCACCGCCCCTCTGTTCTCATACCCGGCATTTTCCATCCGGTATTGATCCGCAATGCGTGGTGCCGAACCACCTCGATGCCGCCACCGAATCACCTCCCAACGACATGGACTCTCGATTAGCTCTGACGTCCACGCCATGGCTTCCGAACTGTTGAGCACCATCGACGACTCCGACAACACCAAAAACTCTCCATGATCATCCTCTTGCCCCCGGAGCGCGGCGGCCTCGGCGAGTTCTCCACCATCGTCGTTCACCACCGCCGAGAGCGCTTTGCCGATTGCCGAAGGCCAGCACTAGAAACGCCAAAACCCGACGCGGTCGCCTCGAAGGGCGAATGCGTCGGGTTCTGGTCTTACAAATAATGTGGTTGGCAGCGACCTACTCTCCCACGACGTCGCCGTCGT
>CAYQBU010000037.1:22863-26641 GCA_964415785.1 uncultured Bradymonadales bacterium | reverse complement strand
CGCCGACCATGGCCACCGTCTTGCCCTGGGCCTGCATTTCCTTGACCTTTTCGGCTTTGTCCTCGGGGAGTCCCTCGGCAAAGACGGTGTCAATATCGAGTTCCCTGGCCACTGCGTCGGCCACGGCCTGGGAATCACCGGTGAGCATGGCCACTTCGATGCCGCGCTCGTGGAGGGCACGCACGGCCTCATAGCTCTCCTCGCGAATGGCGTCGGCTACGGCAAAGACCGCCAGGGCCGACCCCCCTTCGAGGAGGTAGATCGCCGTCTGCGCGTTGTCGCCTGCATCTTTGGCGGCCTGGCGCAGATTGTCGGGGACGTCGACGTCCTCCACCATGGCCGGGCCACCCATCTTGTATTCGCGGCCATCGACGGTGGCGACCACACCTTGGCCCGTAATATTCTGAAAGTCTGTGGCGTCGGGGTAGTCGATGTCGCGCTCGTCGGCGCTCTTGACGATGCCCTGTGCGATGGGGTGCTCCGATTCGGCCTCGATGCTGGCGGCGATGCGAAGCGCCTCCTCTTCGGAGAGCTCTTCGCTGGTGTCGATGGCGACGACGCGAAACTCGCCGAGGGTCAGTGTTCCCGTCTTGTCGAAGATCACGGCATTGAGGTTGCGGGCCTCCTCGAGGCCGCGACGGTCCCGGACCAAGAGCCCTGAGCTGGCGCCCATGCTCGTCGAAATCGCGACGACCAGCGGAACAGCCAGTCCCAGTGCATGGGGGCAGGCGATGACGAGCACGGTCACCACCCGGACGATCGTAAAATCGATGTCCATGCCGACCAGTTGCCAGGCCACCAGTGTGATCAGGGCGACGCTGATCGCCACGCCGGTAAGCATCTGGGCGGCTTTGTCGGCCAGAAGCTGGGAGCGCGACTTCGACTCCTGGGCCTCGGCGACGAGCCGCATAATGCCCGACAACTTCGTCTCATCGCCCACGCCCATCACTTCCACGCGAAGCGAGCCCTGACCATTGATGGTGCCGGCGATCACCTCGTCATCTTGCGCCTTGGATACCGGTTCGGATTCCCCGGTGATCATCGACTCGTTGAGGTTGCTCTTTCCCTCGCGAATCACACCGTCGACAGGCACGCGCTCACCGGGGCGGACCAATACCAGATCCCCTTCGGCCAGCTCGTCGACGCCCACCTTTTCGGTATCGCCATCGATGATGCGCGTTGCCTTGTCGGGCAACAATTTGGCCAGCTCCTTGAGCGCTCCTTTGGCGCTGGAGATGGAGCGCATCTCGATCCAATGGCCGAGCAACATGATCGTGACCAGCGTGGCCAGCTCCCACCACAGCGCCGAGGCCTCAAAGCCGAGTTCGACGGCGACGCTGAAGACGAAGGCCACCGTGATGGCCAGCGAAATCAGGGTCATCATCCCCGGCAGTCGATCTTTGAGCTCACCCCAGGCGGTCTTCAAAAAGACCATTCCGCCGTAGAAGTAGATGATCGTGCCCAGGACGGGTTCGATAAACTCCGAGCCCGGAAAGATCGGGGCATTATAGCCGGAGAGCGTCTGGATATGGTCAGACCAGAAGACGACGGGGAAGGTCAGGACCAGGCACAACCAGAATTTCGAGCGAAACATCTCCACGCTGTGGCCGGCGTGTTTGTCGTGGCCCTCGTGGTCGTCGTGGTTGTGATGGTCGTGGTGGTCAGTCATCAATAACTCCTCGTGGACACCCAGGTCGCGATATATCGGACAGCATTCGCCGAGAGTCGCTAAGGACTTCCGGCGGACAGCACTGGGAAGAACGATTTAACCTCCGGATTGGCCGACCACGCCTGTGACCTCAAAGCCGGCGCCACGGATAGCCGCTTTCAGGGCCTTGAGATCCGTCATTTTTGGGGCGAAGTCGACGGTGACCTGATTTTGGTCGAGGTTGGCCGAAGCCTTCTGTACGCCTTCGACGGCGGAGAGCGCCTCTTCGACATGACCGATACAATTCTGGCAGCTCATTCCTTCGACATTTAGCGTTTGGGTTGTCTTGTCCATGGTCTTTCTCCTCGAGGGTTGGTTGGGGATAGTCCGCGTTTTTTCTCACCGTTGCATTCCAGTGCTTTACATAGAAATAAGCAAGGAGGATGCCAGCGAATTAGGTTTTAAGGGGACAGTTCATGGTTTCGACGATGGTATGGACTGTGCATTGGGTCGGTGTTCTCCCCGTGGGGGTCGTGAAGTACTTTTTGGGGAGGGATTGTACTCGTCGACTGAGATGGCGAATATTCGAAATGGTAGGATCATGTCTCTCACAGAAGTATTGCCCAATATTCATCCCGTCTTCGTCCATCTTCCGCTGGCGCTGCTGCCGGTGGCTTTGGCGTTTGACCTGTTATCGCTGGCTCAACGACGCCAGCAGTGGCTCGATCGGGCGGCAGCCTCGCTGTATGGCCTCGGCGCCATCGGCTCGGTGGCGGCCTATCTGACGGGTCGGCAGGCGGTGGACAGCCTACCCGATATCCCAGCCCAGGCGCTGACCACGGTGTCCGCACATTCCGATAGCGCCTTGATCGTGGTGTTGATTTTTGTGCCACTGGCGGTCATCCGCCTCGCGCTGACTCTCAAAGACCGACGGAAATCGGCGATCACTCTGGTGGGGCTTCGAGCGGTGCTGGTCGTGGTGGCCGCAGTCGGTGTTTGGACATTATTTCAGACGGGGAAGGCCGGGGGAGCCCTGGTCTTTGAGCACGGCCTGGGAGTGCAGGCAGAGGCCGACAAAGATCCGGCCGAGACAGCGGAGCCAGAGGGTTTTGAAGAATCGGTAGAGGCCGATGCAGAGGCCGAAGAAGAGACAGGACCACAAGACTCAGCGGCGGATCGCCTCGGCGAAGACGACGACGGCGTGATGAGCTGGAAGCCCCTTGGCCGTGACTCAGAGGCACTGGGAGAGATCCTGGAATTTGCCGAAGGCTCGCCCTCAGACTCGGTGGTGGAAGTCGACGAGGAAGAGGCCGACGAGCCGGGGCTAGTCTTTGATATTTCGGGAGAGTCGCTTCTGGTGCTGCCCTCACTGGTTGACGACGTCCAAATCGAGATGGAGCTGGCATGGGTCGATTTTGAGGGCACCATTGGAGCCGCCCACCACGTGCAGAGTTTCGAGCGCTTCGAGCGATTTTCGCTGTCTCACGAAGGCCATGGCGACCTGATCCGACGCAGCGACGGCGAGGAGCGCTCCCTCGACGATGGCCACGCCGACATCTCGGAGGGCAAATTGAAGCTGAAAGTCTCCGCGGCGGGACGACACTTTCACGGCCATGTCGACGGCGACATGATCGCTCATGGCCATGCGAGCCCGGAGCCAGAAGGGAGGGCGGGAATCCACTTCGATGGAGAGGGTAGAGTTCGAATCTACTCCGTGGTGGTCACGCCCCTATGATCGACATATCTGCAATCGCACTGAAGACTATTCGCCGAGGGGTGTAGAATATTGTGCAGGATTGAGTCCGAGGCTGATGGCGAATAGGGTGCGTGCCAGTACAGAAGTGCGGCATATTTCCTGCAGACGAAGTGGAGTCCGACTGGCAGATTGTGCTGCAGAGAATTTGACTACACGAGAGGAGAGTTCAATGAAGACGATTAAAGCGCTACTCGCTGTACTGATCATCGGATTGATGTCGCTGGGCCTTATGGCCTGTGATGAAGAGGAACCGGAGACGGGCCAGGAAGATGAAGTCGTCGCTCAGGCCGAAGATGAGGCTGAGGCTGATGATGAGACCGAAGATTCGGGCCTCGAGAAAGTCGAGGTCGCTGAGGAGGGAACGGAATTCGACC
>CAYQBU010000037.1:0-22763 GCA_964415785.1 uncultured Bradymonadales bacterium | reverse complement strand
GAAGATTCGGGCCTCGAGAAAGTCGAGGTCGCTGAGGAGGGAACGGAATTCGACCCCCCTGTGGAAAAAGAGCAGATTCCGGAGGGGGCCTGGATCTGTGATATGGGGACCGTGCACTACGCCCAGATGAGCGAGGGAGACGGGAGCTGCCCACTCTGCGGAATGGATCTGGTGCACCATGAAGAGACCGACCACGGCCACGACCATGACCATGACCACCATGACCACGACCATTGAGCGAGTGCGCCGCGAGACCCGCATCAGGGCGATCTAGATGAGCGATGAGCGCAGAGGGCCATATGGCTGGATCGGGTTGTCCCTGGTGTTGGTGGTGGCCGTGATGACGGTTCACTATTGGACCGATACCCACGAGGTGGCGCTTCACAATGTTTATCGGCGCCTGGTGTATATCCCGATCGTCATCGGTGCGTTTGCCGCCGGCCTCCGAGGCGGTCTGCTGGTGGCGTTGACGGCGACGGTAGCCTATATCCCGCATGCATTTTTGATGAGTCACGGGGACCCGGCGCCGACGATCGATAAGTCAATGGAAATCCTGTTGTACCTGGGTATCGGTGGTCTGACGGGATATCTGGTGGACCACCAGAAGAAGGTGCGTCGCAAACTAGAGCGCTCCTTAGAAGAGCGAGATGCCCTGGAGTCAGAGTTGATCCGGGCCGGAAAGCATAGCGCCCTGGGGCAGTTGACGGCCGGCCTGGCCCACGAGGTGCGAAATCCACTGGCGTCCATTCAGGGGAGCGCCGAGGCCCTGGCCGAGGAATTTCCCGAAGAGCACCGAAAACACCGGATGAGCGTGCTACTGCTGCGCGAGATCGACCGGTTAAACGATGTGGTCAGTAGTTTTCTTCGCTTTGCGCGGCCGGCCAAGTTGGAGCGACGATCCGTCGACCTCCACGAGTTGGTCACCAATGTGGCGGCGTTTGCCCAGGAGCACGGCTCGGAACTGGAGGTGGACGTCGAAATCCACACGTCTCCCGGGGAATGGGTCGTCGAGGCCGACCCGGGTCAGCTACGCCAGGTGGTGCTCAACTTATATCTCAACGCTCGCCAGGCGCTCGAGCGGGCAGACCGGCAACAGCAAGCCCCGGAAAGGCCGACCATCCAGGTGGTCTCCAAACGCCGAATCGTCGCCGGGCGCACTTACTTATGCCTTGGGGTTTGCGATAACGGGCCGGGGATCCCTGAGGAATTACAGGAGGAGGTCATCGATCCCTATGTGACGACAAGGCCTGAAGGATCGGGCCTGGGGTTGAGCATCTCATCGCGGATCCTGGAGGCCCACGGAGGTTTCCTCGATCTCGAGAGTCGCCCCGGGGAGACGACGGTCTGGATCTGCTTGCCCGAGGAGAAATGATGAGTTCACGGCCCACTCTATTATTGGTGGAGGACGACGACAGCCTCCGAGAAATCATGAGCTTTAATCTCGAGGAGGCGGGCTACGAGGTGGTGGCCGTCGAAGATGGGAATAGGGCGCTGTCGACCTATGACGAAGAAGTCCATGATCTGGTGATCACCGACGTGCGCCTTCCCGACGTCGATGGCCTGGAGGTGTTGCGTCGCATACGTGAAGCGAACCCCAGGGCGGTGGTGCTCGTCATCACGGCCTACGGGAGCCTCGACCGAGCCGTGGAGGCCATGCAGCGCGGCGCGTTTCACTATATCGAAAAGCCGGTCAACAAACGGGCGCTCAACGCGATTTTGGGGCGGGCACTGGAGCATAGCGAGCTTCTTCGGGAAAACGCCCGCCTGCAGGACAGTTTGTCCAAAGGGGAACAGCAGGACACCTTGATTTCGGCAAGCCCGGCGATGACAGAGGTGTTGCGCCTGGTGGACAAGGTCGCCGATAGCGATGCGGCCGTACTCATCGGCGGGGAGTCGGGGACGGGAAAGGAGCTGGTCGCCCGTGCCTTGCATCAACGCTCCCAACGCTGCGATCACCCCTTCGTGGCCGTCAATTGCGCGGCCATTCCCGACGAATTGCTGGAGAGTATTCTCTTCGGCCATGAAGAGGGAGCATTTACGGGGGCGACAGGCGACAAATCGGGAAAGTTTCGCGCCGCCCAGGGGGGGGACGCTTTTCTTGGATGAAATCGGCGAGATGTCGCCGCGACTTCAATCCAAATTACTCCGGGTATTGCAATATGGCGAAGTGGAGGTCGTCGGCGCCAGCGAGCCGGAGTATGTGGATGTGCGCATCGTGGCCGCAACGCATCGAGATTTGCCGGCGCTCATTGAAGAGGATCGCTTTCGTGAGGATCTGTACTATCGGCTCAACGTCATTCCTGTCGAGGTGCCGCCTCTGCGAGAGCGTCGCGAAGATATTCCCGTGCTGCTCCGCTATTTTTTACGGGAGCTAAGTGGCGAAGGGGTCACCGTCGATCGGGAGGTCGACCAGCTTTTGGCGACGTACGAATGGCCGGGCAATGTCCGGGAGCTGCGCAATATGGTGCAGCGCATGTTGCTGCTGCGTGAAGGGGAACGGCTTGGCATCAGCGACGTGCCGGCGCCACTGAGGGCAACCGGAGAGCAACAGCCTGGGTCGGCGGCGGCAGAACTTCCCTTCCCATTGCCCGACGACGGCCTGGACCTGATGGGGTTGGAGCAGTCCATCATCTGCGCAGCACTGGAGAAGATGGAGGGGAATCAATCGGCGACGGCCCGATACCTCAATATTCCCCGGCATGTGTTGCTCTATCGGCTGGAAAAATATGATATCGCCGGCGGGATTCCCGGGGACTCTTGATTCCCGAGGTGGTGTTGGAGCGATGGGGGAGTTAGTGAATACTAATCAGGTTGAAGAGATGGGATGTCTGTATTATGGTCCGGTTATTGGATCATGGATATGGATTTCTTAAGCGATCGAGACGCAGTTATGTCTTTGAGAAGAGTGATGATTTTTGTCGGGCTTTCGACGGTGGTGGGCCTGGGATGCAGTGCCGTCCAGGACGTCATGGACGAGGAGGTCTCTGGCCAAACTGAAAGTGTGGTGGATTCGGCCTCGGCCGCATCGGAGGCGGATGAGAGTTTTTCCCAGGAGAGGCAAAATACGCTGAGTTTATGCAAGAGCAATACGGAGTCCGCCGTACGCCATGCCGAGGAGTTGCATGAGGACCTGGAGGGAAAGACGGATCCGCCGCTGCATGACCACGATATCGGGGACAAAATTGGAAATATTGAAGGGGCTCGAGATTGCGCCGAAGGGGAGAGGGCGCAAGAGATCCGAAGGATGCCCGGTTCGGCGGAGGTACGGGCCAATTGGGAGCGAGCGAGCCGATTGCTTGAGAGTTATAAAGAGGGTGCCAGGCAAGCGGAAGAAGAGGGCTTTGCAGCGGCCCGAGCGGAGGGGCTGGGCGATGATAATCCAGAGCAGCAGCGTCAGCGGTGGCGGGAGCGTCCGCGGCGGTGCACCGATGGTGACAAGTGGAATGAGGCGGCGGGCGTCGAGCAACGAGAGGAGGCGAGCACGGCCACCATTCAAGGGGCGGATAGCGTTCTGGATACGGATGAGCGACGAGTTCCCGAAGAGGTCTTTAGCAATAACCGGTTCAGCTATCGGGAAGGTCCCTACGCGGTATTGGTTCGTCACACCTGTGGCAAAGACGTGCAGGGAGTCGACGACTACTATGCGGTGGATCGCCAAAATTTTGGCTCTCAGGTCGGTCAACGGGAGGCCCGGGCATTTATCGGCGATGTGGTGCGCGACGATAGCCATCCAGAGCATCTTCAAACGCTATATCAGGCGGTGGCGGCCCATCTGTGTTGGACGCGCACCAGTTGGGATCTGACGACCGGTTATTCCGCGTATCTCTATTGCCGCGATATCGCCGACGATTTGCCCTCGGCGCAAGAGGTCGAGCAGGCGATGGTCGAGGAGTTTCCCGACTTTGAGTTCGAGCAGGACAATATGCGATTTATGTATCAGCAGGCCCTGGACGCCAAAGAAGAGGTCGATGGAGCGTTTGCAGAGCTGGAAGAGGAATATCCCGTGATGCGAGAGGTCTATCGTGATGCCGCGGAGGAGGCCGAAGAGGTCTGGCATCGCCAACAAGAGGAGTACGCCCATTTGATTGAGCAGATAGCGCCGATCACGGAGCTATTACTGGACGATGTCGAAAATGAGGCGCCCCAGGATTGCCTGGCGATCACGCAGTCGGCGCGAAAAGAGTTGGCCGAAGAGATTGTCATCGAGACTCCGGGAGACGTTCGTGAACTGCGCATTGGTCATCCCGTGGGTTACCAGATCACGGAAGCCATGGCCTATTGCCACCTTCACGCGGGCAATCTGGCCGAAGCGTCTCTGGAGGCCCATGCCCTCGATGAAGGAATGCGACGAGTGACCCTGGGTGAAAATATCGCCGTAGAACGTCGCCGGGCGCTCCAGGAAGTGGAGCAAAGGCATGACGGAGACGAAGAGGCGATCACCAGGGATATTCCCTTTTACGAACTCCGCCACAATTATACGATTCCCCTCCCCGGTGATACCCACCGAAGCCCCAGCTTTTTTGGGTACCTCAATTATGGTCACGGGATGCGTTCCGACTTGATCGGTGGCCCGGAAGCAGACGATGAAGACAGTGAGCAGGCCGATATTCGGTTTCGTCAGATTGGTCAGCGCAATCCTCAGGAACGACCGGTGATCGAATCGATTCAGGACCATCGCCTGGGCCAGAGAGTCGTTTTCGTGACCGAGACCGAGACACGAATGCATCAGCAGCGCGAATGCGAGCGCACGGACCGGGTGGAGGGCTACCGGATGCGAGGTGATCGGGTGGAAGTCGAATACGAGCAGCGTTGCCGAAATGTTGGAGAACCCCGTCCCGTCGAGATTCAACACCAATACGATCCGGTGGTCTTAGCGAACTCGCAGGCAGAAGTACTCCGCCCCAATATGCGTGTGGAGATCCTCAATAATAGCCATCCCAATGCCGCGGAAGACGACACCGTGTTAAAGCGGGTCTGGTCCGATGATGAATTGGTCTATTTTTGGGGTTATGAGCTAAAATGATGGGGCGATTTCAGGGGCCCTGACCGTGAATTTTTCCGGTGGTGGGGGCTCTTGAGCGCAACATCTCTACACCACGTCGGAGCTGACAGAGAGTAGGCCGTCGAGTAGTGTGGAATGCAAGCATACTCGCGGACAATTAGTTGAGCTCAACTCTCTGGACAGGGATCTGACCAACATGAAGTGGTTCAAACAGGCCTGTGTATTAGCGTTATTCGCCTTCTCGATGAGCGGTTGCTCCGGATGCAGCAGTGATGTGGCGGGCGCCGGGGAATCCTGCGACGCCTCGTTGAGTGAGGCGTGTGAGGATCATGCGCACGAGTTGGCCTGCCTGGAGGACGCCGATGGCACCGAGCGCTGCCTGCATCCCACGGGGACGCAGTGCAAGAGCGACGAGGAGCTATGCCTCGACGGGGCGACCTGCGTGGACGTGGAAGACGATGAAGCACGCTGCTTGCTGGACGAAGCGTCGGCCTGCGATATGGACGACGATCTCTGTGGACCGGGTCTGGTCTGCGAGGCCGTGGAGAGCGAAGAAGAGGTGGGCCACCAGTGTTATGCGCCGGTCGTCGTCGAGGGATATGTCTTTGACGCCGAAAGTAGCGAGCCCGTGGAGGGGGCCCAGGTGATCGCCTTTGACGAGGAGCGAAGCGCGCTGAGTGACGTGGCGGTGACCGATGAATTTGGCGAATATGCCCTTCGGATCCCGGCGGTGCGAGACGAGGAAGGAGAGGTGATCCAGCAGATGTTCACGCTTCGAGCGAGCGCCCAGGACTACCAGACCTTTCCCGGTGGACTGCGGCAGGCTCAGCCCATCGATGCCTCTCGGGCCGAGCGGGTGGAGGATCACGGAGAAGAAGGAGAGGAGGGCGAAGAGGGTGAAGGGGCCTATGTGGTCGACACGGCGCAGACCGACATCGCCCTCATCGAGCTGCCCTCGGATGAACAGGGCTTTGCCTCCCTGAGTGGTCATGTGGATATTGAGGGGGGCCTCGGCGGTGTGTTGGTGGTCGCCGAGCCGGAGGATGTGGAGTTTGAAGCGGAGAGCGCAGCCACAGGCATCAGCGCCGTCACCGGGCTCGATGGGTCATTTACGATCTTCAATGTCCCGCCCGGCGAATACGATCTCCGGGGTTATATCGCGGACTATCAGATCGATTCCCACGCGGTGGAGGTCGACGAGGAATCGCTGGAAAATCTCGTTTTGGTGCGATCCGAAGAGGGGCTGAGAGATGTCTCGGGCCAGATTCAGATCGTTCGCACCTCAGGGATGACGTCGGTCATCTTGATGGTGGCGTCGACCTTTGACGCCACCATGATCCGGGGAGAGGTCCCGGCGGGACTTCGGGCACCCCGAAGTGGAGCCCCCGATGTGGACGGAACCTGGACCATCGAAGGGGTTCCGGCCGGTCAATACGTGGTCCTTGCCGCCTTTGAAAATGATGATCTCGTGCGTAGCCCCGATGAGGGCATCGCCGGGACGGATCTGGTCTATCTGGACGTGCCCGCCGGCGATGGGGACTTTGATGCGGGAGATTCGTTTAAAGTCACGGAGGCCTTGGAGACGGTGCACCCCGGTGCCGATGGGCCAGAGGGCGTCTCGGAGGCGCCGACCCTTCGCTGGGGTCGCATCTCCAATGCCGACGAATACGACGTCGTCGTCTACGACGCCTTTGGCAATTTGACCTTCGAAGAGTTGGGCGTCGAACATGAAGGGGGCATCGATGTCTATGAGGTCGATTATACCGGGGAGTTTGAAGCGGGCATGTACTATCAATTCCGGGTGGTCTCCCACCGAGGGGACTCCGAAAACTCGAGCACCGAGCCCCTTCGCGGCGTATTTTATCGCGAGTAGAGGCATCTGCTATTCCGAAATGAAAGAGGATTGGATATGAATTGGAAAAATCAATCAATGATCGGCGTCCTGGTGATGGGAGCGTTGGCCTGGCCGTCGATGGCGGTGGCGGAAGAGGGGTCTGAGGACGAGCAAAGAGCGGCCCTGATGGAGGCGCTAGAGCTTCCGAAGCAGACCGAGGAGTTGAGGCGAAGCGGAGTCAGTGACGATGATATTCGCGAGGCCTTGGAGGTGTTCCGGCAGCCATCAGGCGATGAAGGCGAGGGGGGACAGCGGCGGGCGGCCGAGGCATCGCGAGTCTTTCGAAGCGAAGCGGAGACGGCGCGAGAGCATGGGCCGATGGAGAATTTTGGTGAATATGTGCGAGGAGAGGTCGAGCAAGGCAAGCGGGGTCGGGACTTGGCAGAGTCGGTCCGAGAGCGTCGCGACGGCCGACAGGCGCCGGCTGCCGAGGAGGCTCCGGGGCGCGATGCCCGACCGGATCGACGGCAGCGAGAACGAGGCCAGCAGGGGCGTGGTGATGATGGAGCACAACGGCAAGAACAACGCCAGGATCGACGGGGCAATCGTCCCGGAGAGGCAGAATCGGGAGACGAAGAACCCTCAGATGAGGGGCGTTCCCGCCGACCGGCCAACCGCTAAAATCCCTTATACCTGTTGCGAAGGAAGATATATGAGAAATCGACTCGCCCTGATTGGATTGATTGCATTGATGAGTGTCGGCCCTTTTATCGCGGGTTGCGACAGTGAGGATGACGCCGAAGAAGAGCCGGCGGTGGTTGTCGAAGAGGTCGCCGATGAGGAACCCGTCGCCGAGGGGGAGGCGGGACTGGACGAAGAGCCCCGTGAATTGGTGCAACAAGCGATGTCCTTGAGTGAGGTGGTAGAGACGATGGAGGAAGACTCGGACACCCTGGATGCCTGGCTCGAGGAGCGTGGGATGACAGAAGCAGAGCTCGAAGAGCTGCTCTTCGAGATCGCTGCCGACGGCGAGGCCAGTGCGGCCTACGCCAACCCCCTGGGCGAGATGGAAATGGACTAAGGATATTGGTGTCATGGGGCACTCGATTCGAGAGCGAAACGGGAATTGGTCACCCAGGGGGGATTTCTGTTAACCTTTGAGCATCAGATAAAGTATTAGAACCCCGTCAATGGATGAGGAGCGGCTCCATGAACTGGTTGAAAATAGTGGCGATCGGCGTCTTTTTGGGACTGGCCATGGGATGTGGCTCGGATTCCACAGAAGGTGATTCTCAGGACAATAATCAGTGGGATATATGCGAGGAAGAGGCGGAATGCCCGTCGAATTCGGAACTCGTGCCCCAGGGGGAGGAGTGCAGCGAGGGCTACTCCTGTCATGAGATCGACCACTGCGATGAGACGCGCTACTGCCAGTCCAGTGAGATCTGCGATGGGATGCCCGTTTGCCCCGAGGGTACGGTGACGCTGGACGATGAAGAGGATTGCGACGACGGCGCCGACTGCTTCTCAGAGAGCCTATGTGGCATCACGGTGTGGTGCCAGGAAGAGGACTGCGAAGATCTGAGCTGTCCGGCGCCGGCCACCGAAATCGGGGGCCCCGAGGAATGCGTCGATGACGGCGGGGAGTGCTTTCAGATCGACAGCCCCCAGTGCCCCACTGGAAAGTGGTGCCATGAACCGGCTTCCAGTTGTGGGGCGATGCCCGTCTGTCCTCCCGAGGCCGAGGAGGGCGAATGTCCCGACGAGGATGACGAGGAGGTCAATTGCTGGGAAGAAACGATGTGTGACACCACCATCGAGTGCTACGAATACGTGGACAAGTGCGAGGACACGCCGACCTGTCCCGACGGCGCCATCGAGGGGCCCTGCCCCGATACGGGCAACGCCGTCTGCTGGGAAGAAGAGGTCTGCGACGAGACCATCGAGTGCTTCGAAATATTGGATACCTGTATGGCCTATCCGATGTGCCCCCCGGGAGCGGAGGAGGTCGACTCCTGTCCCGATGCCGACGAAGACGACGCCGATTGCTGGGAAGAAGAGGAGTGCGGCTTCGTGATCTACTGCACCTGGTCAAGTATGTGAGGAGTTAGCCCGGATTATTCATGACTCGTCTACTGCGGCTCATCAGAGCCGAGATGCCTGCAATTCACTCCGCGACGATGCTCTGCATCGCCTGTGGGGCTCGATTTTGGCCTCTGGACTCTGATTTTGCCTCACCCCAAGAGTACTTCTTCGCTTCGCTCAGGGCGCGTCACGACGTCTCATGAATAATCCGGGTTAGGGTGGCGTTGGATGCAAACACCTGGGCGGCGATGGGTAGCAAGGCGCCCATGGAAAGCGGGCTGTCGACGCTCCGCAATGGTGGCGTCAGAGGAGTCAACTCAAGGGGCCGGCTGAGCGATGACCGCTTCGAGCTCCGCGACGCTAAAGGGCTTGGGCAACAGAGGAGGATCGACCTCGTCGAGAAATTCACGGGCCTCGGGAACGAAGGCGCCGCCGGTGATAAAGATGAGGCGCTCGATGGTCTGGGGATGGTCGCGAGCCAGGATATGGTAGAGGTCCATGCCCGTCAGAGAGGGCATCATGAGGTCACAGAAGATGAGGTCGTAATCGCAGCCCTCCTCGAGGGCGGCCAGGAATCGATGGGGATCGGTCATGACGTGGATCTCGTGGATCTCTCCCAGGGTGCGCCGGAAGAGCTCTCCGATGAGCACCTCGTCGTCGATGACGGCGATGGTCTTTGGAATGGCCCGTTCGACGGCAGGACGCCCGGAAGGGCGCGGGCGATGAGAGGCGCCCGTGGCGGGGAGTTCAATGCGAAAACAGGTGCCCTCGCCAGGGGTGCTATCGAAGCCGATAAAGCCCTGGTGGGATTCGATGATCGATTGGCAAATGGAGAGGCCCAGACCGGTGCCCTGGCCGGGAGGCTTGGTGGTAAAGAAGGGGTCAAAGACGCGGTCCGCCTTGTCGGCAACGATGCCCATGCCCGTGTCCTCGATGGTGGTGACCACGCTGTCGTCATCGGAGAAGATGCGGACGGTGATGGTGTCGTCGTCGGCGGAGCCCGCTTCAATGGCATGAGCGGCGTTGATGAGCAGGTTGAGAAACACCTGAGCGAGCTTGGATTCGTTGGCCAGGACCGGGGGCACGTCATCGAAGTCGGTGATCAGGCGAGCTCGGTGGCGGATTTCGCCCTGAGCCATTCGAAGTGCCGATTCCAGGGGGCGGCGAATGTCGAGGGCTTGAAAGTCGACACTATCGTCGGTGGTGAAGCTTCGAAGCTGTTTGACAATATCGCGGATGCGTTGGGCTCCCACCAGGGCATCGTCCATGGCGCTTTCGATGGCATCCAATTGCTCCGACGAAGGCTCATCGCCAGGGTCGCGCAGCGCTTGGAGGCGGCGCAGTGAGAATTGGAGATTGCTCACCAGAAAGCCCAGGGGATTATTGATTTCATGGCCCACGCCGGCGACGAGAGTGCCGATGGCGATAACGCGGTCCATCTGCATCATGCGAGCCGTCAATTCCTGGCGCCGCGTGACGTCACTGAGGACGGTGAGGATGGTGTTGGAGCCGCCGTACTCCACGGGGACGGAGACCAATTCGATGGTTCGTTGGTCGTCGCCGGCGTGGACGCGAAGTTGAGTCGTCGGTGGTGGATCGGTGGGTGAGGAGTGGGAGGAATCGGCGGGGATTGTGGTCAACGCTCGACGCGCCCGGTCCTGATCATCGGGGTGAAAATAGTCGATGCACTCCTGCAGGGATAGATCCGTCGAGGGGTCCTGGTGGATGAGGGCGAAGAAGCAGTGATTGGCAAAGAGAATCGCCTCGTCTCGGTGAACGAGGACGGCCGCCGGGACATGGGCGATCAGGGTCTTGGCAAATTGGCGCTCCTCCTGGAGGGAGTGAATCAGATTTTCCAGGGTGGAGGCGGTGCGATTGAAGGTCTGCTCCAGATCCCCGATTTCACCGGAATGGCGATGAGGGACGCGGGCTTTGAGGTCACCGACGCGCAGTCGTTTGGCCCCTTCATTGAGCCGTTGAAGGGGGTGGACGATATGACGTCGGCTCAAGGCGTAGCCGACCAAAAGCAGGAGGAGATTGAATATTACGGCGGCGATCATCAGCCACAGTTGGCGTTGGCGCAGATGATCGACCTGCAGGTGGAGGGCCTCTATGAGTTGGTCTGCCCCGTCGGCCATCAGGGGGCCATTGACGATCAAGTAGTCTTGAGCCTGTCGGTATTCATCGGGGGTGGCGTCGGGGTCGAGAAGGGTTCTGAGGGGAGCTTGAAACCCGTGCCACTGCTCCTGGAGCTGATGGTGCTCTTCGATGAGCTGAGGAGAGCCCAATTGGGAGGTGATGATCTCATCGCATAACTCGTTGAGCGTTCCCTCGAAGTGGTCGATAGAGTCCTCAAGGGTCTCTCGGGCGGCGTCTGGCTGGTGGCTGAATTGGTGGGCCGTGGCCACCATTTGCATGGAGAGCATGCGCTGCTTGCCCAGATCATCGAAATAGCGAGGGAGGTCGGCGGTATGGCTCGAAAAAACCCAGAAGAGCCCGGTGATACTGCCGATGCTGACCAATGCCAGGAAGAGCAAAAGAGAGATACGGGTGGACAGCGATTCGAGGTGAGTGCGCAGCATGGTGAAGGCGCCGAAGGAGGAGGGGCTGGGCATTTACTTTTAGTAAATAGCGAGTGTGACAGAATGTCAATCACGGGTATACTGCGGTGGATAGTGGGCTATTGACGACGTAGAGAGGTTTGGCCAAAGGGTCTAAAGTCTAAATTTAGCTTTATGGCTTTAGAGTCCGCGAAACTCGGCGATATCGAGTTGGAAGGACCCCTCTTGTTTGTCGGCGATGAGGATGCCCGCAGAGCAGAGGTGTTCGGGGTTGGGCCTGCCCTCCGCGTCGAGGAGTTGGCCTCGACGCCAGAGTTCAAAATCGGCCAGGGAGAGCCTATGAACTCGCCAGGTCTGAGAGAGGGAGTCGATGGGGAGGCGCCAACTGCTGGAGGGCGGGGTGCCCGTGGTGCGCAGGGTGATTTTGTAGCGCTTGCCGTCGCCGCGGACGCGGAGAACGATGGACTCGACGCCCGTGGCCGGTCGGGGGGATTCCTGGAGGCGGGTGGAGCAAAATCCGCCGCCATTGTCGAGGGAGACCCGACCACGGAAGCGCAGAATGGGGCCGCCGGCGCGAGTGTCTTCGGACGTGGGCGAGATCCACTGGATGTCGCTGTGGGAGCGGCCTCCCATGACGGGATCGTCGACGGTGATCCAGTGGGCGTGTTCCTGTGGGGTGAGAAAGTCGATGAGGGTGGGTTTTGAGTCGCTCATAACATGGGCTCATGGGGTGAGGAGGGGCGTTGAACCGCCGGTGCAGTGGAGGCTAGACCCTCGAAGTGTATGCCCCGTCCAGGTCGGGCAACAAGGGCGCCATGTGGCTCGGTCCGCGATGCGCAACAGGCTGCCCTTCGAAACTACGCAAGCACGCTCGACGGTGCTGAACGACGATGGCGGTGGTGCGACGCTCCCCGAGAGTACTCACTTGCTTCCGGTGGGCAGCACTACCGGGGGAAATGACCCGGGATTTGGATGTGTGAATTGACGTAAATTCAGAGGGCGTGTACCTCTCGGTATGAGGCAATTTGTCATGCAACAGCGATGTCGTCCGGCCTCGGTTGGGAGGGGAGGCATCGAAGTAATACCGTGGAGTACGAACGACGATGTCGATTGCAATTGTAGGGATCGGGTGCCGCTTTCCAGGCGGAGCAAATTCACCATCGAAGCTTTGGACATTGATCGAAGAGGGGCGCGACGGCATCGGCGAGGTGCCGGCCGGGCGGTGGAGCCTGAAGCGCCACCAATGCGATGACCCCGAGGTCGAGGGCAAGCATCGGCCGCGGCGCGGAGGCTTCTTGGAGCAGGGGCTGGAGCTCTTTGACAGCCAGTTTTTTGGATTGTTGCCGCGAGAGGCGGACTCTTTAGATCCCCAGCAGCGGCTCTTATTGGAGGTCACCTGGGAGGCCTTCGAGGACGCCGGGATCCCGGTGGAGTCGTTGGCGGGCACGTCGACCGGGGTATATGTAGGAGGGTTTACGCGGGATCAGATGATTCAGCATCTCAGCCCGCTGACTCGCGAAGTGGTGGGCCCCAATACGGCGACGGGCCTGTCGCTGACGATGCTCTCTAACCGGCTGTCCTATACATTTGATCTTCGGGGGCCGAGCTTCAGTGTCGACACGGCCTGTTCGTCGTCGCTGACCGCCTTTTCGGCGGCCTGCCGAGATTTGATGGCCGGTCGGACGACGGCGGCGATCGTGGGCGGGGTTAACGCCATGGTGCGACCGGAGTTTCCGATGGTGATGAGCCGGGGAGGCTTTTTGGCGGCAGACGGCCATTGCAAGCCCTTTGATTCGCGGGCCAACGGTTATGGTCGCGGGGAAGGAGCAGGGGTGGTGATGCTCAAGTCCCTGGAGGACGCCCGGGCCGATGGCGACCGGGTCTATGCCGTGGTGCGGGGCGTGGGGGTCAACCAGGACGGTCGCACGGCGGGGATCACCGTGCCCAATCCAGAGGCCCAGAGCGCTCTGATCGAGGAGGTCTATCGCGAATTCGAGTTGGATCCGGCGAAGGTGGTCTACGTGGAGGCTCATGGCACGGGGACGCCCGTGGGCGATCCCATTGAGGCGCGGGCCATCGGTGGGTTTTTGGGCAAGGGGCGCGACACTGCGCTGCCGATTGGATCCATCAAGGCCAATATCAATCATACGGAGGCCGCCGCCGGGGTGGCGGGGGTGATCAAGGCGGCGCTGGTCTTGCACCACAAGACGGTGCCCCCTCTGGCCAATCTGGACCGGCCCAATCCCGAGATCCCATTTGAGGAGTTGGGCCTCGAGCTTCCACGAAAGGCCCGGCCCCGGGCCTTTGAAGAGGGCCTGGTGAGCATTAACTCCTTTGGCTATGGCGGGACCAATGCCCATGCCGTATTGGCCTCGTCGGAAGCCCCCGAGTCATGGGCAAGCCGCGCGCCGAGGAAGGCGGAGCGGCGTTTTCTCTTTCCCCTGTCGGCGGCCAGCGGCGATGGGCTCCGAGAGATGGCCGGCGACGTGGCGGCGGCCATTGAGGGGTCGGGCCCCGACCTATGCGTCGAGGCCCTGGTCCACAGCGCGCGGGAGCGGCGAAGCCTGCTTGCGGAGCGCCTGGTGGTGCAGGCCAACTCCCGCATGGATCTGGCGACGCGGCTCCAGAAATACGCCGACACAGGGTTGGAGCCGCAGAGCGTGGATGGGCGGGCGATGGGCGAGGCCGGTGGGCCGGTCTTTGTCTATACGGGCATGGGACCTCAGTGGTGGGCCATGGGGCAGCAGCTCTATCGCAAAGACCCTATCTTTCGAGAGGCCGCCGACGAGATCGATGCGGCCTTTGAAGGGCAGGCGGGGTTTTCCATATTGGAGAAGATGCTCGCCGAGGAGGAGGCGTCGGAGATGGCGCGAAATGACGTCGCTCAGCCGGCCAATTTTGTGCTCCAGGCGGCCCTGACGAGGTGGTGGAATCACCGCGGTGTGATGCCATCGGCGATCGTGGGCCACTCCGTCGGCGAGGTGACGGCGGCCTGGGCGGCGGGAGCGCTGAGCCTGGAGGAGGCGGCAAGGGTCAGCTATCACCGCAGCAGAATCCAGCAACAACGCGCCGGCGAGGGGACCTTGTTGGCCATCGGCATGAGTGCCGAGGAGGCGGAGGCGCTGCTTCAGATCTATGGTGACGACGTCGATATCGCGGCCATCAATAGTCCATCCTCCTGCGCTCTCGCCGGACCGCGGGCGGTGCTCCAGGAGATCGCCGAAATTCTCGAGGGCGAGGGCTATTTCGCCAAGATGCTCTACGTGGAGGTGGCCTATCACAGCCGGCAGATGGAGGGCCTTCGCGACGAGGTGCTGCAATCGCTGAGTGCGTTGCAGCCTCGACCACCGGAGGTCGAGCTCTACTCCACGGTGAGCGGGGACGCCGTTCGGGAGGCGATCCACGACGGGCAATACTGGTGGAAGAATGTGCGCCAGCCCGTTCGCCTGGCCGATGCGACGCGCTCGATGCTCGAAAATGGACACTCCCATTTCCTGGAGATAGGCCCTCATCCGGTGCTCGGCCCGTCGATTCGCGACACCGCCGCCGGGGCCGGTCAGTCGGTGATGGTGGCGAGCAGTCTGAGGCGAAATCGCGACGAGGAGATCGCGTTGATGGAGGCGGCCTCCCAGCTCTTCGCCGCCGGCGCTGAGCTATCGCTGGAGGGCTTTGGACCCACCGAGGAGGTCGTGAAGGCGGAGGAACGGCCCTTTGTGAGGCTTCCCGGATACCCATGGCAGCGAGAGCGGCATTGGGCGGAGTCCAGGGCCTCTCGCGATGACCGCTGCGCGGAGCCGGAGCATCCCCTGCTGGGGCTTGAAGAGCCGGGGGCGATAAACCAGTGGCGAGCGGAGTTGAGCCCCGCGTTTGCGCCCTATATCGAGGATCACCAGGTGGAGGGAGCGGTGGTGGTTCCCGGGGCGCTTTGGATCGAGACTCTCCTGGCGGCGACGCGCCAGCTCTGCGAGACCTCGTCGGTGGTCATTGAATCCCTTCAGCTCGACAAGGCCCGGGTCGTCCAGCCCAAAGAGGTGGTGCATCTCCAGACCACCTATCTGGAGCGGGAGCGCCGCCTGGAGGTGGCGAGCAAGAGCGGAGAGGATAGCTTTACGCTCCATGGAACGGCTCGATTTAGCGAGATGCAAGCCCGCCAGGAGGCGCCCGGCGAGTCCGCATCGCTCAACGAATTGCGGCGCCGTCTCAGGGCGTCGGAGAGCTTTTATCTGGAGGGAGACAAGCTCTACGACCGCCTGGAGAAGATGGGCCTTCACTATGGTCCGGCGTTTCGGCGAGTGGCGGCGGTGGAAGTCGGCGATGGGGTGATCCGCGCCCGGCTATCCGTTGAGGAGTGCTACGATACGGTGCTGGTGCCCCCCGTCTTGGATGGGGCTTTTCAGGCCCTGGTGGCCCTCGATGGTGGGGCCGATCGGCCGATGATCCCCGTGGGCGCCGATCGGGTGGAGAGCGTCAAGCCCGTCGATCGGGAGCGGGACCTGGTGGTGATGGGCGAGATTCTGGAGCGAAGTGATCGCTCCCTTCTGGCCAATCTATGGCTGATCGAAGAGGAGACGAAGGTGGTGGTCGCCCGGGTTCGGGGGCTTCGCTGCCGAGCCATCGGGGCCGCCCAGGGCGATGAAGAACTCTCGCTTGCCCACGAAGCCTATTACGAGGGCGTCGATCTGGACGAGGTGAGCGAAGAGTTTGAACGGCCCATATTGGTGGTCGCCGATGGCAGCGCTGAGGCGCTGGTCGCGGGCATTCAAAAAGAGTGGCCCCACGCCAGGGCTGCGACGACCGATGGATGGCACGAGGTGGCCTCAGAGATGGCCAGAAGCGGCCCTTACGCCCTGTTTTTGGCGATGGGAAGTGGGGAGATACGCCCGGGGCAGAAGGACTCCAGGACCGGCGTCGACGCGATCGGAGGCCGACTCCAACTTTTGCAGACCCTGGTGGCCAACCGGCCTCTGTGGCCGGAGCGTCTGGTCTATTTGAGCTGCGGTGGGGCGGCCATGGGTCCAGAGAGGCCGGTGGCCCTGGACCAGTCGGCCCTGATCGGCTTTGGGAGGGTGATGAGCTCGGAGTATCCGGAGTTGGCGGTGGGTCTGGTGGACGTCGATCCCCGGGCGTTGGACCAGGGCATGGCCGACGCCCTAAAGGCGTTGATCGCCGGTGAGGATGAGGTGGCCATCGACCTCGAAGAAGAGCGTCCCATTCGGGCTTATCGGCTCCGCCGTCGGCCCGACGTGGAGCCAGAGGCCCGGTCGATGCCGGTGGACGAGCCCTTTGGCCTGGAGCAAACGGGTCAGGGCTCGCTCGACGGGATTCGATTTGTGGAAAAGGAGCGCCGACCGCCCTCGGAGGGCGAGGTGGAGGTGCAGGTCAAGTCGGTGCCTCTGGGCTTTAAAGACGCCTTAAAATTGCTGGGCCTTTTGTCGGAGTACTTATTGGAGGGGACCTTCTTTGGCCAATTTGTGGGCATGGAGGGGGCGGCCCAGGTCGTGGCCGTGGGCGATGGGGTCGAGGATTATCAGGTGGGCGACCCGGTGGCGGTGATCTCCGATGAGGGGATGTTCCACTCCTATTTGACGCTTCCGGTGCGCCAGGTCTTTGGGCTTCCCACGGTGGAGGGGGCGAGCTTTGACGAGTTGGCCGCTCAGATCGTGGTCTTTGTGACCTCGATCTACGGCCTGGAGGATATCGCCGGTGTCCAGCCCGGTGAGACGGTGCTGCTTCATTCGGCGACCGGTGGGGTGGGACTGTCGGCCCTTCAGGTGGCGAGAGGCCTGGGGGCGACGGTGATCGCCACGGCCGGGACACCGGAGAAGCGTCGGTATCTTCGCGATCGCGGTGTGGAGCACGTCTTTGATTCGCGCTCCTTGAGCTTTGTCGACGACGTGCGGGCGGCCACGGAGGGGCGGGGCGTGGACGTGGTACTCAATTTCTTGACCGGAGAATTGCTGGAGCAGAGCCTTGGATTATTGGCGCCATTTGGGCGTTTTGTGGAGATCGGAAAGCGCGATATCGACGCCAATAATCCGCTTCCCATGGGCTATTTTAATGAGAATCTCCACTTTGCCTCCGTCGATATCGACCGGATGATCGCCCAGCGACTGGACCTCTTTCGGCGGCTCTACGACCGACTGATGGGGCGCTTTGCCGATGGTACCTACCAGGTGATCCCCTGTCGCTTTGAGGCCCTGGCCTCGCTGAGCGATCTGCTCCGAGAGATGATGCAGGCCAAACACCGGGGAAAGATTGGCGTTCAATTTCGGGGGAGTGTCGACGTCTACGACGATCCGGGAAGTCACAATCCCTTCCGGCCAGATCGGAGCTATGTGATCACCGGCGGCCTGGGGGGCTTTGGCCTCCAGGTGGCGCGACGCGCCCTGGAGCAGGGAGCGGGCTCGGTGGCGCTATTGAGTCGTCGAGGCCCGGCCACCGAGGGGTCCGAAGAGATATTGGCAGAGCTTCAACTCCTGGCCGGTGGACGCGGCGACGCGGCGCCGGCGGCCCGGGCCTTTGCCTGCGACGTCACCGACGCCGCGGCCCTGGAGGCTACGCTTTCCACCATTCGCCGAGAGATGGAGCCCATCGGTGGGATCTTTCACGCCGCCGCCGTCCTGGATGACGGCCTGTTGGCCGGGCAGAGCGCCGAGCGAATCGCGAGGGTGATGGAGCCCAAGGCCCGGGGCGCCCTATTGCTCGACGCCCTGAGCGCCGACGATGAGTTGGATCATTTCGTGCTCTTTTCGTCGATTGCAGCGCTCGTCGGCAATCCCGGTCAGGGGGCCTATGCGGCGGCCAATGCGATGCTCGACGCCCTGGCGATCCGCCGGCGACACCGGGGCAAGCCCGCGCTGTCCATCAACTGGGGAGTTCTGGGCGATGTGGGCATGGCGGCCCGCGACCCAGGGGTGCTGGAGCACCTGGAAAAGGTGGGCATCGCCCCCCTTTCGCCAGAGGAGGCGCTGGATGCTCTTCAGGTCTGGATGGGCGCGGAGTTGGCACACCTGGGGATCATGCGCGTCGATTGGAGTCAATGGGCGGCGATGAACCCATCGCGGGCCGAAGGACGGCGGTTTTTAGATCTCTTAGAGGGCGACCAACTGGACGTGCCGGCGGTCGCTGAGCTTCGAGAGGTGGAGGCCAGCGAGCGGCTCTCCTCGCTGGTGGAGATGACCGTTTCCGAGGTGGCGAAGACGCTCCGCGTCTCCCCGGATCGCCTGGACGGCGAGACCGGACTCGATGCCCTGGGCGTCGATAGCCTGATGTCCGTCGAGATTCAGGCGGCGCTCCAGCTTCGATTCGGGGTCCAGATCTCGACGTTGGAGCTTAGTGGAGCGGCCTCGACGAGCCAGATCGCGGCGTTGATCTGGGAGCAATTGGAGCCCCAACTTTGACCGGGGAGCATTTGGAATTCTGAACCACAGGAAGTGCTGTGAGCAACGACGATAGAGCGACCACTGACCGAGCCTCGCGGCTCAAGGCATTGCTGCAAAAGAAGGCAAGCCCCGGTGGGCCGGCCAAGAAACGACGCACCCCGAGGCTCAAGGAGGGGGAGTTGGTGGCCATCGAGCCCGGGGTCTACGGACTTCGACTGCCCAATTTCTCGGTTCTGGATCACGTCAATATCTGGTTACTCCGGGGAGAAACGGGGTGGATCATCGTCGATACGGGGGCGGCCACGGAGCCGGTGCGCGCCATCTGGCGCCAGGTCCTTGCCGATCTGCCGGAGACCGACGAGGTGGAGGCCATTGTGGTCACCCATATCCATGACGACCACTTCGGCAATGCCGGTTGGCTCCAGGAGCAGACGGGAGCTGAGGTGTGGATGAGTGAATTGGAATGGGGCTTTGTACAGGAGGCCAGAGAGCGGAGCCCTCAGGCCATGGAGGAGGTGTGGTACGCCTTCTTTGGACGGGCCGGGTTGACCCGCGAAGAGGTGCGCGACGAGGGGCTTCATCGATTGGATTACCTCGACGCCAGGCCCCTTCCAGAGGAGGTCAAGCCCCTGGTCGATGGGCAGTCGCTGGAGGCGGCGGGACGCGATTGGACGGTGGCCATTCACGCCGGCCATACGGCGGCCCACGCGATGCTCGTCGACTCTCTGGGCCGATTGCTTTTGGCGGCCGACCACGGTCTCAAGGACTATCCCATCGGCCTCGGCCCCAACCCCTCGGACCTGGAGCACGATCCTGTGCCGGGATATCGAGCGGCCCTGGATGTGGTGGCCGACCAACGGGAGGAGACGTTGATCCTATGCGGTCACGGCCAACCCTGGCGGGGCGTCGATGGCGTGGTCCAGGCGGCACGGCGGCGACTGACAAGTCGCCACGAGAGCGCCCGCTCCTTTTTTGCCCTCGACCAGGCCCGCCCGGCGCTCCAGTGGTGCCAGCCGCTGATCGAGCGCGCCTCGTCGTCGCATCAAAAATACCTGATCTACGCCGACGTCCTGGGCCATCTCAATCACCTGGTGGCCGCGGAGGTGCTCCGACGTCAGGTCGACGACCAGGGCGTCGCTCACTATTACCGGGTCCCCGACCGGGACTGAATATTGGATATAGGAATCGCTTATGAGCCTGATCTTTCGATTGCTGCGCATTCTCATCGCCATGCTCTTTCGCGGGGAGCAGACATCGATTCTGGAGCCCTCGGAATTGACAATGCGGGTCTGGCCCACAGACCTGGATCTGAATTTCCACCTCAATAATGGGCGCTATCTGACGATCATGGACGTCGGTCGCATCGACCTGATCATGAAGGTCGGGGCCTTCGGATCGCTGATCAAGGGGGGCATTCGCCCGGTGGTGGGGTCGGCACAGATCCAATATCGAAAACCCCTGCCACCGTTCAAGCGATTTCGACTGGTCACGGAAGTGGTGGGCTGGGACGACAAGTGGTTCTACCTGCGCCAGCGCTTTCTTCGCGACGATGGGACGCTCTGCGCCGAGGCCTATGTGCGAACCCTATTTCTGGGACCCAACGGCCGGCTAAGCTCGCCGGAGATTCTGGATCTGATCCCCGACTATTCGCCGGTGGAAAGCCCGGCCATCGACGGCGTGATGGGACTTTTGGAGTCTTCAGAAGTCGCCGGCTGAGGGGAAGTTCAGCACCGCCGAAAGCGTATGCGTTTTTTCGAAGGGCAGCACTAAGACGAGCTAGGAGCCGCTCGGGCTGATGATCAGGGCCTCGAGGCTTCGCAGGTATTCATCGACATCGAAGCCCTCCATATCCATGGCGGTTTGGATGGCGCAGCCCTCAATAAAGCCGGCGGCCACGGAGGCGAGGCCGCCGGCGCTGATCTGTTGGTAGCGCTCCGGTTCCGCCTCGATGAGGCGAGCGGCATAGGGCTGGAGGGCTTCGCGGTAGCGGTTGAGGGCCTCGCGGATCATGCGTTTGATATCGGGGTGGCGAGTGCCCATGACCCAGTAGTCGATGAGCAATTCGACGCTGTGGCGCTGGGTGGGCAGGTGTTCAATATCGCGGCGCAGGGCGGCGAGGAATTGGGTCCGCGCCGACAAGTTGGGGTCGATATCGTCCGGGGTTTGGGCGCGGCGAACGATGATCTTCTCTAAGAGCCACTCCAAAAGCGAGATGAGGAGCGCCTCTTTATTGTCGAAATAGAAATAGACCAGTCCTTTGCTGACGCCGGCTTCTCTGGCGACCTCCGAGACCTTGCAGCCCTGGAGGCGATCACGGGAGGCGACGGTAAAGGCCGCCTCAAGAATTTCCTGGCGGCGCTGTTCTTCGGGGGCTTTTTTTCCTGGCATATCACGTCGGGGGCGAGATAAAGAGTCGGGGATAGGAGCCGGTCTGGGGTCAATCGGCGGGCAAAATATCGGCGTCTTCGAAAAATCGCTGGAGACGTTCCATCTCGTCGGCGGTCAGCCCCTGGACGACGTGCTCTCCACCGTCCCAGGTGAGATGGAGAGTGGCATGGAGTTCGTCCTCCCCGGGGGAACTCAGCCGGGCTCGGAGGGAGGATATGCAGCCCCTGACCTCTCCGTCGACCTCCGTGGAGCTCAAGGAGAAAGCCCCGTTTTCCAACGCCAGATCTGTCGACAGCGTTGATAAGTGCCGTGAGTATTGATCGATCATTAACCACAGCCCGAAACCGGCGCAGATGACCCCATAGATCCGGTATTCGAGGACACTGGTTTCATCGGCTCCCACCTCGATGGGCCACAGCGCCATCGAAGTGCCGACGATGATGCAGAAGACGATGAAGGCAACGAGAAAGAACGTGACTACAGAGTGCTCGCTCTTGAATCGACGCCTCACGCCGGGGGCAAAGGTCATCGACCACTGGCCGGGGCCCGGCCTGACCAGGGTCAGGGCGTCGCTCAATGCGTCGTGGTTGGCTGGAGGTGACATGTGTCGACGGTGGGAAAAGTGGCGACCAATGAGCGGGTCAGTCCCAGAGCGAGACCTCGGCATCGGTAAAGAATTGCTGGAGACGATCCATTTCGTCGAAGGTCAATCCCTGAACGGCCAGGGAGCCAGCATCCCAATCCAGATGGAGAATGGCAAAGGAGTTATGGGTATCCGGTGACTCCAGGCGGGCCTGGAGGTTGCCGATGCGTCCCATGTAGGGGGAGTCAAAGCCCCAGGATTCGATGAGGAATGCACCATCTTCCAACTCCAGACGGATGCGATTTTCGCGCAATGACATGAGTCGATAGCCCAGAATGCCCACACCGGTCAGGACTAAGAATCCGCCCCAGACGCCGAGATTGAGGGCTACGGCAAGGTGAAGGTCGCCGATGATGGGCCAGGTGACCATGGGGATTCCGATGGCGAGGATGCCCAGGGCGCCGAGGATGGAGAGCCAGAAGAAGGCGACGCCCGTGGTGGCGATGCGGCGGCGGGCGCCAGGTTGAAAGCTCATCGACCAGTGGTTGGGACTGTGTTTTTCGATGGTCAATGCATCACTGAAGCGGTCGTGGTTTTCGACCATCTCTTGCCTGGCTCGTTGCGCGGCCTCAGCTTCGCGGCGCTTCCGTTCTCTCTCGGCGGCCTCTTTACGAGCTTCTTCGGCCTCCACGCGCTCGCGAATCGAGGCACCGGGTCGGGCCGGTCGTGGCGTCGTCTGAGGGGCATGAATCAGGGTAGAGCGAAGGGCCTCGATACGCTCTCGGCATTCGGCGGCGGAGGCGATGCGGTCGTCGATGATGGGCTCGCTCATGTCGTCGAGCAGATCCGCCAGGCCGTCGGATATCTGAGTATAATCCCGGAAGTTGGGCGTCATCCGCATCTGCTCCATATCGTCCGGCGCGGTGCC
>CAYQBU010000036.1:0-27176 GCA_964415785.1 uncultured Bradymonadales bacterium | reverse complement strand
GGCGGGATGGTCATCGAGGATGGTGGTCAAACCGCGATAGATAAGTGCCAATCGGGAGGCGAAGTCGTCACCGCTGGTGGCGTTGATGCGACCACTGGCGACGTGATGAAAATCTGCGCCCTGGCGCTCGATGACGCCATAGCCGGTGAAGCGACTTCCTGGGTCGATTCCAATAATACGCACGGGCAAGGGGTTCCAGTATCAGGAGTGGTGCGCCAGTAGTTGCTCCAGCCAAGCGTCGAGACCGTCTACGGTCAAGGCATGGCATTTGGCAAAGACCTGAAGGTCATAGCCTACGGGGTCGGGGATGCGATCGATGGGGGGCTCTTCATCGGTGAATTGCCATAATTCCACGACCTTGGGCAGAACCTGAGGGGCGTGTTCCTCGATAAAACGGCGGTGCCGAGGGGACATGATGACCAGCCGGTCGGCGCGTTGAAGCATGGCCGGGCTCAGGCCCTGGGAGCGATGTTCGTCGATGATGGCTCCCGCTTTTGGATCGCTACGCCGCACGATCTTGCGGGCCAGAGGATCGGCGCGGCGCCCATGAATGCCGAGTGTGCCCCCGGAGATCACCACCGCCGGTTGATCGAGATCAGCCAGACGGCGGCGTAGATGGGCGACCGCCATGGGAGAGCGGCAGATATTTCCACTGCAGATACAGATGATGCGGAGCTTGGAGGTCATGATGAGCCGTTGAAAAATGATCGATAACTGTCTGGAAGGCAGCCGAGGTCGGCGGCCTCCACGAGGGGAGATAAATCGGCGCTGCTAAGTGTGTGCCAGTAAAGCACACGCTGTGTCGACGGGGTCGACGAGGGAGGCCGTTGCATGATGGCGGCAAAGGTTTTGGCGGTGTAGGTGGGGTCCAATTCCAGATCGGCGAAGGTCTGGGCGAGTTCCATGGCGGCGAGGCCGGCATCGGTGGGCTCGCCGTAGCCGGACCCAAATTGGTCGTGAATGACCTGAAAATTATCGGTGGAAACACGGGGAGATGCAATCCCAAATCGCCGCAGCAATGAAGCGGTGCGATTGGCCAGTGAAGCGGTTAATGTGGCGTTGGCGACCACACGGTCGACGACGCGGACCCCTACAATGCGGCAGGGCAACTCGGCGATCGCGGCGCCCAAGACCAATCCGGCAAGGGTTCCGCCACTGCCCAGGGTCACCACGATGGTGTCGGGCATGGGAAGTAGTCCTTCATCGATCTGGCGGGCCAATTCGAGGGTGGCGTTGACGTACCCCAACACACCGCGTGGGGCGGACCCACCGCCGGGGATATAGTAGGGACCGGGCTTGCTGGAAAACCACTGAGCGGCCCGTCTTTTTGCGAGGATCAAGGGCATCGTATGTTTGGAAGAGGCGAGCTCCAATTCCGGGGCCGCCGTGCTCAAGGCCTGGAGGACCTCACGGACATGGTCGGTGAGAGGCTGGGGAAAATGCAGAGCCCGGGGGGTGAGCCCCATTTTTCGAGCCATCAATGCCGTGGCCAAAACGTGATGACTGCCGATGGCGCCAACGGTCCAGACCGCCTCATGGCCCTCGTCGCGGGCATGGGCGAGCAGAAATTCCAACTTCCGCACCTTATTGCCCCCATAGACGTCGGAGGTCTGGCCGTCGTCCTTGAGCCAAAGCTCGGAGAGCCCGAGTTCCCTGGCGAGGTTCGGCAACCGCCGCACCGGGGTGGGAAGAGCGGCGAGCGGTTCGTGCGCGATGGATTGGGCGCCGGGAAAGCGACGGTGCAGTTCCAATTGAGCCATGATGGTGGGGCACTCGAGGCGGAAGAAAACTGGTCATCGAGGTGGCCCCATGGTTTACTATAAATGAGGAGGCGTCAAAAGGATTTAAACCACGTGGCTTTCAACTTCCGACCTGGTGCCTAGTCTTAAGTAGTGCGATGGAAGGAAAATAGTTCGAATACCTGCAACCGGGAGCATGATTGATGAGTGAATATCGCGAAGCCTACGACACCGGACATCACCTGATGCGCATCTATCGGGCCTTCGACGAGGCCAAAACACTGGTGCCCAAAGAGGAAGTCAAAAAGTGGAGCAAGGTAGCTCGAGAGGGTACCGACAAGAAGGGGCGCAAAGTCGAAGAAGTGCGATACGTCTTCGAAGACAAAGCGACGGCGGCCTATAACCAGCAGCCTCTCTCCTTTGCCGGGTTGACGACCTTTGTGGACGAGGGCGATGGAGAAGAGCCGCTGGGCGATGACCCGGAGTTTTCGGTGCGCGAAGATTTCGGGATCGAATAGCGCTCAAGGCCAAGGGGGGGATAGATCTACTTAGATAAGGCGCCAGAGAAGGACGAAGAAGGCGATGGCCACGAAGATGGCGGCCAATCCGATCTGGGCACGTCGGTCGAGGCCCTCTTCCTCGCCTTTTTGCGCCTCGGAGGCATTGATCGAGGGGTTGGCCCCGGTGCGGCGAATGTCGTTGGGGCGCGCAAGCTCGCTGCCCTGTCGGTCGGCCGAAAGAATGGGGACGCCATCATCGTCGTATTCTGTATCCCCAAAGATGTCTCGCGACGAAGCCTTGAGGGCATCGGGTTCCGGTTGGGGCTCCGGTGATGGATCGATGGGCGGAGGCGCCGGAGCGCTCATGGCTTCCGGTTTTTCGGTGGAAGGTGAATCATCGCCAAAGTCCGACAAGATTTCGGTTCGGTCCCGGGCGATGGATGACTGAGAGTCGTCGGCGCTATTGGATGGGGCGTCGAATTGAGGAGATGCCATGTCGTGGGTGGCCCCCTGGTAGGACCCGGCGAGCGCCGCCTTGTCGACGGTCACCTTGGCGGTGGGCTCGATGACCTCTTCGGGGTCGTTCTGGGGCGCCATGTCGGGGGCCGACAAGTCACCGACGGCGGACAGGGCGGGCTCTTCGATGTCAAAGAGGTCGCTTAGCACTGATGCCGTATCCAGGGGGGTATACCCCGGTTGGTGATTGGCGAGTAGACGCTGAAGCTGGCGCTCCAGGGCGTGGGCTGTGGGGGGCCGGTCTTCCCGTTTCTTGGCCAGCGTTTGATGAATCAGTTGAGCCACCGGGCCAGGGACGGAGCGGTGGTCGGAAATATGCTCAATATCTGCGCTCCGAGCGCGTTTGAGCATCGTCATGGCATCATCGCTCTGTTCGTAGAGCGAGCGGCCCGTCAACATCTCGTAGAGGCAGACCCCGACGCTAAAGATATCGGAGCGATGATCGAGGTCCTCGTCCCAGGCATGTTCTGGCGACATGTAGCCGAATTTGCCCTTGATGACCCCGCTTCGCGTCTTCTTGCGGACACTGGAGGTGAATTTGGCGACGCCGAAGTCGATGAGTTTGACTTCACCGACGGTGCTGATGAGGATATTTGGAGGGCTGATGTCGCGGTGGACGAGGTTGAGAGAAGTGCCGTCGTCGTCGCATCGCGTATGGGCAAAATGAAGGCCGGCGCACAAGCGGGAGGCGACATGGAGGGCAAAGCCCAGCGGGAGGGGTTGGTCGCGCTGAACGGAACGGGCGAGGACGGTATGGAGATCGCGACCCTCCACATATTCCATGACCAAAAAGTAGTCGTCGCCGTCGCGACCGATGTCGTAGAGGCCGGCAATATTGGTGTGGCGAAGCTGGGCGACCAGGCGGGCTTCGTCCATGAGGCTCTGGCGGATCTCAGGGCGGGTGGTCAATTCCTCGTGCAAAAGCTTTACGACGCACTGCTGGCGTATCCCTGCTTCCCGATCGATATCGGCGAGATAGACATCGGCCATGCCCCCGGATCCCAAGCGTCGGCGTAGAGTATAGGGTCCAATCGTTCGATTCACCGGGGGGCCTCAACGGTAGAGCGCAGTGAGGAATTGGAGTGGCCAGCCATTGTAAGGATGCAGCCCATGAATACAACGTACAATCCCACGCCAAAGGGCATGGGGCCAGACTTGACATTCAGAGCCTCCAAGACCTAGGATCAAGGCCGGAATCGGGCAATCAAACCAGGTGTTGAATAACGAATTGAGCTTGTCCGTATACCACTACTGATGGCCACCACATCACTTAAAGGAAGGCGCCCATGGGAATGGAAGTTGAGCCAGACGAGCTGGAGATCAACGAGCGGATCGAGTCCTTTATTATCGAACTGGGCCTTCCTTTCGAGGAGGTCGAGCAGGGACTCTGGCTGATCCATGACGAGATCGACTATATCGACAATATCGTGGTCTATCACACGCCACCGGTGCTGACCTTCCGGGTCAAGCTGGTGGACGTGAAGGATGGCCAAGTTCAGCCGCGACTGTACCGTCGCCTGCTCCAACTCAATGCATCGAGCATGGTCGCAGGGGCTTTCGGCTTGGAAGATGAGTCAGTGGTGATCGTGGAGTCGCTTCAGAGCGAAAACCTCAATCAGAACGAATTTCAGGCCGCCATCGATTCAATCGCCCTCGCCGTTCGCGAACATTACGATGATTTGCGAAGCGTGATCAAAGGCGATTCCAACGACGACGAAAGTGATAAAGAGGCGGTTCAAGCCGCGGATCGCGTCTAACGTTTTCCGCAACGGGGAGGGAATGCTCAATTCCCATCTCACCATTCATGGTACAATGCTGCTGGAGGCCGGCCGGGCCCCAGCACTACTGCGCTCAACCTTTTGACGGGCCGACAAGGAGACACTTTATGGGCATTTTAAATCGCATCGGAACCTTAGTTAAGGCCAATATCAACGACTTGATCAGTCGTTCCGAGGATCCGGAGAAGATCCTCAATCAGTTGATCCTCGATATGAAGGAGCAGCTGATCCAGGCCAAAAAGCAGGTGGCCGTGGCCATTGCCGACGAAAAGCGGCTCAAAAAGCAGTACAGTGGTGAGGCCGAAAAAGCTAAAGAGTGGGAAAAGAAGGCGATGATGGCCGTGCGCGCCGGCCGTGACGACCTGGCCAAAGAAGCGCTGTCGCGAAAAAATGAGCACGACGAATTGGCCCAGGAGTATAAGGGCCAGTGGGAAGCGCAGAAGGGGGCGGCGGACAAGCTTCGCAGTTCGCTTCGCCAGCTCAATAAAAAGATCGAAGAGGCGACGCGAAAGAAGAACTTGTTGATCGCACGCAAGAAGCGCGCAGAGGCCCAGAAGACGATTCAGAATACGATGTCGGGGATGAGCGACACCTCGGCGTTTGATGCCTTCGACCGTATGGAGGGCAAAATCGACCAGATGGAGGCCGAGGCGGAGGCGAGCGCCGAATTGGCATCCAGCATGGCCGGCGACGATTTGTCCTCGCAATTCGACGAGTTGGAGGCCGATCATGGCTCCGACGAGTCACTGGCGGCCCTGAAGGCCAAGATGGGCATGGACCAGGAAGAGGAAGAGATGGAGTTCGACTTCGAAGAGGAGTTGGAACTCGACGAAGAAGAAGAGACGGTCTCCGCCGAGCGAGGCACCTGGGATAGCGACGAGAGCTGAGCTATCGGAGATGGTGGAGTAGAGTTGAGATGATGCCGCCTGATCCTTGCGGGCGGCATCACTATTTCTAGGAAAAAGGACGATAATGAGCGAGCAAGCCCCCCCGGTCGGTGGCGTTCTCTGCGCTGGATTTGGAACGCGGATGTCTCCCATCACGGATGCCATTCCCAAGCCCCTGATCCCATTTTTGAATACACCCACACTGGCCTACGCCCTCGATCACCTGTCGCGAGGTGGAGTTAGTCGAGTGGCGATGAATTTGCACCACCTGGCGGACTCCATCCCGCCGGTGGCCGATCAGCTTGCGGCAGCGATGAACCTCAATCCCTCGTACTCAAGGGAGTGGGATATTCTGGGGACGGCCGGTGGCATCCGAGGAATCTGGAAGGCCCTGGGAGAGCCGGATCAGACGCTGATCATCATGAATGGCGATAGCGTGATGAATATCGACCTGCGCCAGATGTTGGAGGCCCATCGCCGCTCCGGAGCGTCGGCGAGTCTGATGGTCCGTCGTCGCGAGGAGGGCCAGCCGGGAAAGGTATTTATCGACCCGGAAGGACAACGCCTGTGGGGAATGTTGGACAGCCGCCATCCCGAGACTCCCGAGGAGTTGGAAGAAGTTCTTTTTGCGGGCGTGCACTTTTTGGAGCCCGAACTCCTGGAGACGATCCCCGAGGAAGAGGGGTGCATCGTACGCGATATCTACATGCCATTTCTGGAGGAGGGCGGCCACATCAATGTGGAGGTGCATAGCGATTTCTGGGCAGCCCTGGACAACCCGGCACTGCTATTTAAGACCACCCATCGGGTGTTGGAGTCGCCCGAGATTTTTGAACAAGTCCCGATGCCCGAGCCCTTGTCTGAGGGACTCTACGTATTCAACGAGCGGGGCATCGACGACGCGACCCAATTTGCGGGGCCCGTATTGACCGGCCCCCACACGGCGGCCGGGGCACAGGCCAAGATCGGTCCCAACGCGGTCGTCGACGGAGTGGAGATCAGCGAGGGCGCATCGGTTCGAAACGCCATTGTCTATGGGATGGGCAACCTGGAGGGGAAATGGCAGCGCTGCGTCGCGATTGCTGGAAAGGTTGCCAATCTCCCGGAACTCGAGTGCATGCAGGGCGCAGTGCCCATGGAGTCCATTGACATCGAGGACGAGGACACGCCCGAACAGCCCGATGAGTCCATGGAAGCCGACGAGTCCGACGCGGATGGCGTGGCCTGGTAGGACAGACCGATTTGACCATGAAATCAGTGCCGACTATCCTGTTCCAAACCGATGGAAATAGTTCAAACCAAAGAAGGCACGGACCATGGCACGGCTCTGGACCATGAGAATTTCTAAAGTGAGTTTGATCGTCGTGCTGGCTCTCAGCCTGGCCTGTGGGGATTCAACGTCGGAATCCACGGGCGATCCCAACCAACAAAATAATAATGGGGAAGATCCGGATCCGGAGAATAATAACGACGGACCGAATAATGGAGATCCAAACAACGACGACCCCAATAATAACGACGATCCCAATAATAACGATGATCCCAATAACGGGGATCCCAATAATAACGACGATCCCAACCAGGAAAATAACGGCGATGATCCAGCGCCCAGTTGTGACCCTGTTGAGACCATCCCGGAACCCGTGGCGTCGGCCGAAGATGATCCCTGCCGCCCTGATGAAGGTTGGGATGAGAAAGCATTATTCGTGGCCACTCACGGCGAGGAAGGAGCAGAGGGCACCCTGGAGGATCCGCTCAACTCCATTTCAGAAGCGATGGACGACGCCGGGGAGTTTGGGTTCGATTATGTGCTGGTGGAAAACGGCACCTACGAAGAGACGATCCATCTGGCCGACGGCGTTCAATTGATCGGTGGCTATAGCACGGGATGGTCCTATTCTCGCTCCGTGAGGGCGACCGTGCAGGAGGCCAACCCGGTGCTGGTGGCGCAAGACATCGAGGCCCCCACGCGAGTGCTCAATATGCGTTTGGAGGCCGACACAGGGTTGGCCGACGAGGAAAGCCAATCGGTGATCACCGCCTTTGTGGAGGATAGCGACGGATTGGTCCTTCAACGGGTGCATATCTACGGCGGTCGAGCGGGCGATGGAGCCGATGGAGCCGATGGGGCCGATGGCGGTGATGGAGGAAATGGTGGTGATGGTGAGACGGGAGACCGCACCACGACCTTTCCCGTCTGTAACACCAGCGATGCCGGCGACGTCGGTCAGGGAGCAGCAGCGGTGTGCTCCAATACCGGTGGTGGTTCCGGGGGCGAGGGCGGACGGGGAAGTGACTCTGGCTCCAGTGGGGCAAGTGCCGAGGGAGGCGCCGCCGGTGGAGGTGGAGGCGGCGAGGAGAGCAATGGCGCTCATGGAGAAGCCGGTGATCCCGGCGACGATGGCGAGCACGGGGAAGGGGGGAGCGCAGACGGTGAATTCGACGGGTGGGAGTGGCTAGGAGAGGATGGAACGATGGGAAGTGACGGCACCTCCGGCACCGGCGGTGGCGGCGGTGGCGGAGCCGGCGGAGAAGATACCTGGGGAACATGCGACCACTGGGGAGGTTCTGGTGGAGGAGGAGGCGCGGGAGGTTGTAACGGGATGGCCGGTGAGCCCGGAACCTTCGGCGGAGCGTCGGTGGCCCTGATGCTGTTGGACAGCGATATCGACATCATCGAGTGCCGCATCGAAGGCGGCACCGGAGGCGATGGAGGTCACGGTGGCCAGGGCGGAGATGGTGGCGATGGGGGAAGCGGCGGATCCGGCGGTTCGGGAAGTGGAGACGGCGGCGCCGGCGGCAGTGGTGGAGATGGAGGTCACGGCGGAAGTGGTGGCAACGCGGGCGGCGGCGCCGGCGGGCCATCCGCTGCTATATTCACAACGCAGGAGTTGAGTTCCGACCTCGGCGATTCGTTGATCGAGGCCGGCAGTGCCGGGCGAGGTGGCGGGCCATCGGGAAGCTCGACGGCTGCCGAGGATGGCTGGGAGGCTGATATCCAGATCGGCTTGCCCGACGATTCCTAAATTATTCGAATTTCTTTTTAAGATCGGCGAGGTCGTCGTCGTCCTCCGAGGGACGCGGTCGACGCTGATCTCGAGAGCTGGACTCGGAGCGAGATGAACGGCGCCGACCCTCCAGGGACTGAAAGCGGTCTTCCAGGTCGCGCCGATCTCGGTCGCCATCGAGATCGCTGAGCTCGCGCATCGCCTCCACTTCGGCTTCCATGCCGTCGATCTTGCTGGCCATGCGGTTGAACTCACGGGATTGACGGGTGGTGTCAAAGGCGTCGGAGACGTCGGGGTCGGCCGGTTCCGGACGCCTGGACGACGACCCCTGAGAGCGTCCGCCACGACGGCGCTCAAATTTTTCTTCCCAGGCTTCCTCTCGTGAACGGCGCCGCGTTGAGGACTTGGAGCGACCGCTGGAGCGGGCCTTGAGCCGGCTCTTGGTGCCCTCCAACTTATGTTCAAGGGCTTCTAGCGCGCGTTCGATATCCTCGATCTGACTGCGAAGGTCATCGAGCTCATCGCGCAGGCCCTCGACGCGGCGCATGGACTGGTTTTTGACCACCAGGGCTTCCCGGGCCAATTCCTCATCGTCATTGCGCAGCGCCAACATGGCGCGCTCTTCCCATTGGTTGGTCTTGTCGCGCTCCTCGCGGATCTGGGCGACGAGCTTCTTTTCGTCACGGCGAAGCGTCGCTCGATGACGACGGGCCTCGCGCAGGCTCTTGCCGACCTCGGCAAGGGCTTTGTCGGCCGAGGCCCCAGAGCTCTTGCCCAGGGTGTCGTTGAGGTTGGAGCGAATCAGAAGGTTGAGCCGGTCCATGATGCTCATAGTGATCTCCAGATCGACAGGAGAGTAAAAGTAGGGGCCATCAAAAAAGTTCCAAGTTGCTATCCACGGGGTCGACGGCGTCTTCGCCATCGGAATCGGCGCCGGAGGCCGCAGAGGCCTCGTCGGCAGACACCGGGGAGAGGCCGGGCCCCTCAGAGCCTTGAGCGTCTTCGCGATGCTGCCACCCGTCGGCGGCCTTTCCGCTGATATAGAGGGAACGGCCAAAGGGGCGTTGGTAATCCGACCACTGCCCGTCATGTTCCCCGTCGTCAACCATGGGTTCGCAGGCATTCCAGCACATATTCATGCGGCTGTCGACCATGTCGATATGGTGAAGGAGTAGAGCCTCCGGGGTCCTCGGGGTAACGGGGGCTCCGTATTCCTTTTTACCATGGTGGCTCAAAATCAGGTGCTGGATCTGGGTCTTGAGGTGCTCGTCGAGGGGGGGATCGAGGTCGGCAGCGATGGATTCGACCCACTGGGCGCCCTGCACAATATGGCCGACGAGTTGGCCTTCCGTGCTATAATTAAAGGAGCGGCGATACTCCAACTCATCGATCTTGGCCATGTCGTGGACGATGGCGCCGGCGATGACGAGATCGGGGTCGACCATGCCCGGGTAGTAGGCGCGGTAGTGCTGGCCCATCGATACCGCCAGGCGGGCCATGGAGAGGGTGTGTTCGAGGAGTCCAGCCAAAAAGGCGTGGTGATTGGTCACGGCCGCCGGCGCCTTCTTAAATTTCGCCGACCAGTCGGGGTCGTCGAAGAAGGCGTGGAGAAAGCGGCGAACCTCGCCACTCTGGACGTGGTCGTCGACCAAGCGCTTGAGGGCGTTGAACATGGCGTCGGCATCCCACCGCGAGTGAGGTAAAAAATGCCCCAGGGTGACCTGGTCGTCGTCGATGCGCTCCAGATCGGAGAGGGTGATCTGGAGCTCGTCGCGATAGGAGCTGACCCGGCCGCGAATGGCGATAAAGTCATCGGCGGAAAAACGACCCTCGAGCATGGGGGCGTCGTCCCAGGCGCGGGCCTCGATGGTGCCGCTACTGTCCTGGAGGGTGACGCAGAGGTAGGGATCGCCGTTTCGTGTCTCCCGGATCTGCTTGGAGGCCGCGAGAAAAACGGTTTCGATGGGTTGGTTATCGACCAGGTCGTCGACAAAAATCTTGGAGGGAGCCATGGGGTCTTTGGAAGGCAAGAGAAAGCGCGTCGCGCGTGAAACCGATCTGGAGGCCAAGTCGTAGCATAGCGATTGGGTGGAATGGAATGGAATGGCTTGGGAATCATTTTTTTGAAAAGGGCGCAGAGCGTGCCACAATGGCCGCAGTGAATATCTCGCCCTTCCGGGTAAGAGGAGTTGAAAATGAGTGACGGACACCACACAGAACCAATTCATGGCGCTCACCAGGGCGACAAGACCATGCCCTCCGACGAGCCCGAGAAATTGGCCTCCGAAGAATCACGGCGCGTCGTCAAGATCTGCAAGAGTTGCATGGTCTCAAAGAGCGACGGAGGGGCCTTCTGCAGCCATTGCGGCGAGGAATTGGTTCAGATCCGTTCGGTCGCCAATAGCTGCATCGGCGCCGTGGTGGGAGGCAAGTACAGAATCGTGGACAGCCTTGGCTCCGGTGGCATGGGCGATGTTTATCTGGCAATCAACGAGCCCCTGGACCAACGGGTGGCCGTCAAATTCCTCAACGAGAAATTCACCTGCGATGAGCAGATCGTGTTGAGGTTTCTCAATGAAGCCAAGTCCTATTGTCGGATCAACCATCCCAATGCGGTGACGCTTCTGGAGTACGGGCAGCACGACGACGGCTCGCTCTACCTGATCACGGAGTACGTCGATGGCGAGGGGTTGGCAGATCTGGTCAAGCGCGAGGGTCCGCTCGACGGAGAGACGACGATCGCTTTAGGGCTTCAATTATGCGAGGCCCTGTCGGCGGCGCACCGAGAGGGGATTATTCACCGGGACCTCAAACCGGATAATATCATGGTGATCCCCGGCGGGCGCGACAATTACGCCCTGAAGGTCCTCGATTTTGGAATCGCCAAGATCGCCGACGAAGACGGGCAGGGACCGCGCACGGAGACGGGTTCTGTATTTGGGACCCCGGAATTTATGTCCCCGGAGCAAGCGCGGGGCGAGTCCGTCGACCAGCGCGCCGACATCTATGCCCTGGGAGTCATTCTCTACTATCTTTCGACGGGGCGCTTTCCATTTCGAGGCGACACCAAGCTGTCGATCCTCAACCAGCAGATCAACGATGCACCGACGGCTCCAAGCAGGCTCAATCGCGGCGTTCATCCCCAACTGGAGAAGGTCATTCTGGCCTGTATGTCCAAAGCGCCAGAGGGGCGTCCTCCCTCGGCCGACGACGTCGCCGAGGCGTTGGAGGCGATCGATTTGGGGACGACCCGAGAGGTCAGCGAGACGACGGCTACGATTCTGGATCTGCCGTCGGCACGAGTGGGCGATGCAGAGAGGGTCGACGTCGGGGAGGTGGAGCTGAGCGATGAGTCGGTGATCGAACCGCTGGGGGCGTCGACCTTCGATGAAGGCGACGGAGGGGCGCTGGATCTAAAGCTTCATGCACAGGACGAGGGCGAGCTCAAGGTGCCTTATCACGGTGATCTGGCGTTTGCGCCCACCGATCCATCGGGAAGCTGGTCCATCGGCGACAAATCGGAGAGCTGGTCCATCGGCAATGAGGAGTCGCCGTCGCCGGCCCCAATCGTCAGGCGGCGGGTCAACAAAAAGCGGCGCTGGCCCGTGGCCCTGGGGGCGGGAGTGGCCGGTCTGGCCGTGGTTGGTCTGGTGACCCTGTGGAGTCCGGGTGATGAGGCGACAACAGAGCTAGATTCCGAACAGGCGGCGATGACGGCGGTGGAGCAAGTATGGTCGGCCTACCAGGGGGCGAGCATCGGCGCCGCTCGCCACTACGTCGACGAGGGCAAATTTCAAGAGGCCAACCGCCTCCTGGCGGTTGTCGACCGCGACAACCTGGGAGAAGGCGAGTTGGAGAGCTACGAGGCGCTGGTCCGTCAGGCAAGCCGCGTGCAGAATCTGGATATGCGGCTTCGAGCGGCCATCGAGGCTCAACGCTGCGATCGGGCGGAGGCGTTGATGGCCTCGTTGAGCGAAGAATGGGCCGGGGCGGTTGAGGCACGGGGCGATGCCCTTGAGACCTGCGGCGAAGCACAGAGGGATGCTTCCAGCGAAGAGGAGCCGCAAGCTCTGGTCGAGCCAGCAGAGGAGCCTCAACCGCCATCGGAAATGGAAGACGACGTTGCCGAAGCACCGCCAGAGCCCGACACCGTACCAGCACCCGCTCCCGGCGCCGTGGCCAGCGCCGACGAGAATCCCTCGGAGAGCGAAGACGTCGAGGAGGCAGACGAAGAGACGCCAGAGCTCGCCGAGGCTCAAGAAAAAGCCCATGAGGAGGGCGAAGAAGTCGCAGAGCTCGAGGAAGCAGAGCCCACCGAAGTCGTCGAGGTCGAGGAGGAGCCCGAATCGCAGGACTTCACCGAGGATGAGGAATTGGCCCAGGATGAGGAGCCCGAATCGCAGGACTCCACCGAGGATGAGGAATTGGCCCAGGATGAGGAGTCCTCCGAGGAGGAAAGCCCCGAGCAAGATGAGCCGATGCAAAAGGCCGAACGCGAGGATGCAGACACCGAAGAGCGGGTCCTTCCCCCCAGCGAGATCTGATGACAGGATTGTCAAATGGCGGGGGGTTTGATAATCGAGAGAGTACTTCACGAAGCCATGGCCTCCCCTGAGTGGGAGGCTTGAATTTTTACTCCGGTCAACAACCTCGGAGGTGCGCCATCGCCCTATGTCATCAGTGTGGAAGTTCGGTAGATGCGGGGGCTGAGCAATGCGGCAATTGCGGCGCGGTGCTCAACAAGCGCACCGCCCGGCGCCGAAAGCGCTCAACCAAAACGTTGCGGCAGATGACTCAGCGGGTGAAGGCGCTGGACATGGAAGGACGCCTTCTTCCCCCAAATGAGATCATCGCCGACCGCTTCAAAGTGGGGCGTCAGATCGGCGACGGGCCCTTTGGCCAGGTCTTCGAAGCCGAGGACCAGCTCATCGAATCGGAGGTGGCGATCAAGGTCTTCTTCGAGGAGTTGATGGAGACTCCCGTGGAAGAGGAGAACTTTCTCAAGGCCACCCGGCGGGCTCGGGCGCTGACCCAGAAGAATGTGGTCCGCCTCCACGATAGTGGGTTGCACGGCGATCTGCCCTGGGTGTCAATGCAATACCTGGACGGCCTGAACCTGCAAAAGGTGGCCGGGTTGCGTCAGCAGCGCGGCGAGGGATTCTCGCTCAATGAATTGGAGCCCATCGTCGCCCAGCTGACGCTCGCTCTTCAGCATGTGCAACGCGACTCGACCCACGGGAATCTCAAACCGACCAATGTGGTGGTGCTTCCCGAGGTGGTCAAACTCACGGATAGTTATCTGACGGCCGCACTCCCCAGAGATGCGGTAAGCGAGCGACTCCAGGAAAACCCCTTTATCGCGCCAGAGCTTCGCCGCGGGGCTGATTTCGACCAACGCGCCGACGTCTACAGTCTGGGGCGAATCATCGGCTTTATGGTCTTCGGTGAAGACTATGAGCCCGGTTCGGAGCCCGATGCGCCGGGAGCGCTGTCGGCGGTCGATAAGCTTTGCACGCGGGCAACCCAGGAGTCACCGGATGAACGCTATTCATCGGTGGAGGCACTGACGGAGGATTTCACCTCGGTGGTCGATACGGGGATGCTCATGGAGCAAGGAGGAGCCTCGTCGGTCGTGATACCGGCGAATGCGATCCCCGCCTCCCCGACGGAGAAGACAAAGGTCGTTCAGCGCTTGCCGGAGCGCGGCGACGCCAATGAAGCACAGGAGCCGAGGGACGAAGAGCCCGACGCTCCCGAACCACTCGAGGAAGCACAGGTTGAAGACGAACCGGAGGTGCTCGAAGAAGCACCGGTGGAAGAAGCACCGGTGGAGGACAGTCAAGAGGTACATAAAGACCCCCTCGACGTGGAGACCCCGGCTGACATCGGAATGCCCCGGGAAGATGACCTGGAGACGGCAGAATTTGATCGCGAGAGCCACGCCCCAGAATTGGGCGATATGTTGCCCACCAATGAGGTCGATCGATCGACGATGGAGGGGATCAACGCCTCCAAAGCCGATCGCGAATCGCCCGCGGAGCCCAAAGGCACCTCGGAGCCGGCGAAACCCCAACCCTCACCCAAGGCGCCGCCGTCGCCAAAGCCCCCGAAGCCACCGAGGGCCCAATCGGAGACCGATAGCAAAGGTGGACCCCTGGCGATTCTGGCCGTCCTGGCGGTGGTCGGGGTTGTCGTTCTGGGTCTCGGGCTATGGATGAGCGGTAGCGACGAGACCGTGGACACGGATGATATAGACGCCGACGCCGATATCTTTGCGGAGGCCATCTCAGGCTTTGAAAATGCCATCAGGGATGCACGCCAGGAGGCCGACCGGATCACGGCGGACCACCGAACTATGCTCCAAGAGCGTCAGCAGGTCGTTGAGCAGGCGTCGGCGGTGGTGGTGGAGGCGAGATCGACGGCGTTAGATGCGGCAGAAACGAGAGCGGAGGAGTTGGAAGAGGAAACCGAAGAGGCCGTGGCCGAGGGCACGGGATCGGCTACCGGTGCCGCTGCCGGGCCCTCGGGAGGGGCGCCGGCCCAAGAGGCGACGCCCGAGTGCCCACCGGGGATGGTGACCATTCAGGTGGGCGGCGAGACCCGGTGCATCGACCAATATCAATATCCGGGGCGGGGCCGCCTGCCCCAGGTCAATGTCAGCTGGTTCGACGCCAATAGCCTCTGTGGTCAAAATGATAAGCGCCTTTGCTCGCTGGAGGAATGGCGCGCCGCCTGTGGTTCCACCTACCCCTATGGGGCGTCGTTTGACCCCGACCGATGCAATACGGCCGACGCCGACGGATTTCCCCGAGACATCGCCGAGGCGGGAGACTTTCCCCAGTGCCGAAGCCCGAGCGGGGCCTTCGATATGAGCGGAAATGTCTTTGAATGGGTGGAGGAAGAACAGGTGGTGGGCGGCGATTACGATAGCCGTGCCGACAATGCCTCCTGCAACTACGCCTCGGGCATGGCCCGCACCGCATCGCGAGGAAATGTGGGCTTTCGGTGTTGCGCCACCCCGGAATAGAGTCCGCGGGCGTTCACCTACAGCGCGATCGTGGGGCAAAAGGACACGATGTCGAAGACCTCCAGACGGGGCGTCGAAGTAACGCCTTCGACGACCGCAGGGTAGAGGCGACTCTCCACTTCAATATACCGACTCCAGGCAGCATCGTGCTCGTCGAGCACGGCCCGTAGATCAATGGGGCGCGGCTCCTCTTCGAATTGGCCCGCATATAGCCAGGAAGCCTGGTCGAGGCCATGTTCATTGGAGGCACCGCGCACTCGCCACTCGATCAGGGTTCCCTCGGGGATATCGGCTTCAAAGCGAAGAGTCTGCCATTCGTTGTGGTAGAAGTCCTGGGGAGAGCAGCCCTCGAATACGGAGCGAGCCACGGCGCTTTGATCGCCGTCGACATCGGTGTGATGGGCGGCGAAAGAACCGGCGGTGCGGGGTTGGTTGAACCCGCCCATGCGCTCGATGACCGAGGCGTCGTAGGGGCCGGGGCCGGGGTTGATGATGGTGGCGTCATTTCCATCGGGGTCGAGACCCCAGATAAGCCCCTGGGTATCGCTATGGATATGGCGAATGGAGCGACCAGATGTGCCGCTGATGTCAATATGGCGGCTCGGGTCATCGAGGTCGATGCGATAGATGCCGTCAGAGTCGGCGGCGCCGTAGAGCCACTGGTCCCCATCGGCGACCAGGCCGTAGATGGGGCGTGAGTGGGGCCGGCTATAGTCTCGCCATCGATCGCCGGCCGCCGACTGAGGGTCAAAGACGGCGAGGTCGCCGCTGAGCCAGATCCGACCCTCCTGGTCGAGGGTTAGATCGCGGGGAGAGGTGGGGGAAGCAATGGTGGATTTGACGCATTGCTCGTCGAAGCCATCGCAAGGAGTCTCGTCGCAACTGCTGTGGTCGGTGCACAGGGAGGTGTCGACCATGGCGAGGTCATCACTTCCATCCTCGATCATCCACAGACGCCCCTGAGCATCGAGCTCCATGGCTGTGGGCGCCATGGGCAAGTCGGTGCGAAAGGAGTCGTTGCCATTTTGAGGATCCAATTTCCAGAGTGAGCCACCCTCGGAGGCGACCCAGAGGGCATGGTTTTCATCACCGGTGGAGTCGAGGACGATGGCCGTGAGCTCTCCCTGACCGCTGAGCTCGGTGTGCCATAACAGGCAGTCGTCGGACCCAAAGTCCTTGATATCGTCGCGGCCAGAAGAGGTCCGAAGCGCCGACTCGCCGCTCTGGATGGGGCAGAACGGAGACAGCCCAATGTGGACCACAGTCTGGCTTTGGCCGTTGATAGCAAAGACAGATCCATCGCCAGCGGTGGCGACAGCCGTCGGCCCGTGGTCTTCGGTCGTGGGTCCCGTGCGATAGCGCCCCTCCTCGACGAAGCTCTCGGCATGGACTCGGGAGAGGGTGTCGGAGCTATGGTTGGAGATCCACACGACGGGAAATTCCTCGGTGCTGGGATCGGAGGTCAGAGCGCCCTCATCGATATGGGACTCACCGCGCAACTCCTCGTCGGAAAAAGGGCGTCCACTATCCTTGCCCACGACCTGCCAATGGCAGGTGAAGTCGTCAGCATCACAGGGGTCAACACCTACTGGATCTTGTCCACCCGGGAGGTCTTCGTCGTCGCGGGGCTCAGAGATATTGTCCTCGGGCTCGGCGCCGTTTTCGCCACTTGATGCGCCGTCATCGGCACAGCTCGTGACAATCAACAGGATCCCCAGCAACACCCAATGACGGTAGAGAAAACCGGCCATGATCAATACCTCTTCGCAAATTAAACGCGCCTAAAAATTAGGTTGCGTAGAGAATAACAGACCAGGCGCTGGGCGGCGAAGGTCGGCGGAGTCAATAAAGGGGGCAAAGGGCATTTCGTCGAACCCCACTGATCATGCTATGAGGGAACACACACTCAGCGCGATGCCGGTCATGAATCGACGATTAGCAGCCAGCCCCCTTGCCGCAGGTCAGGAAGGTCGAGATGCAAGACGTGATGATGAAGAGGTGGATTGCCGACGACCAGGTGGAAGAGGCCGTCGCCTCTCTGGAGATCCCTTTTAATCGCTACGGGCTCGACCGCTATGGGATCTCCAGGGATCACCTGGTGACCTTCTTTTCGATGCTGGTTCCCTTTTACCGCCACTATTTCAAGGTTCGCGTCTTTGGGGCGGAACATATCCCGGACCGCGGAAGAACGATGGTGGTGGGCAACCACTCCGGTGGACTCCCCGTGGACGGGGCGATGGTGTTGACCTCCCTATTGCTGGAGGCCAATCCGCCACGGCTGGGGCAGGGGATGGTGGAGAAATTTGCCAATAAGTGGCCCTTCTTATCCCATTGGTTTAGCCGCGTCGGTCAATTTACGGGACTTCCCGAACATGCGGAACGCCTGCTGGAGCAGGAGCGCTGCCTGATGGTGTTTCCCGAAGGCGCTCGAGGCACGGGAAAACTCTATAAGGATCGCTATCAACTGGTGCGCTTTGGAACCGGCTTTGTCCGGCTTGCCTTGTCGACGGATACACCGATCGTCCCCTTTGCTTTCATTGGTGGCGAGGAGGCCCTGCCGACGATCATGCATCTCAAGCGCCTGGCGCGGATGATCAAGGCCCCTTATATCCCGATTTCTCCATATATTCTGCCCATTCCCATGCCCATCCCCTGTCAGATTTTCTACGGCGAGCCCCTGGAGTTTGAGGGCGATGGCACGGAGGCCGACGAGGTGATCGAGGAGTACGTGGGGATCGTTAAGACCAAGATCGAAGGCCTCATCGACGAAGGACGACGTTGGCGGCGCGATGCCCTGGAGAAGGGCGTGATAGGAAGCGATAGCGAGGAGTCAGAGACGTGAAGGTATTGATCACCGGAATCGCAAGTCGCGTAGGACGGATGGTGGCCTCCGAGCTATTGGGCCGCGAGTTCGACGTGATCGGCATCGATGTTCGTCCCTGGCCCGATGCCCCGCCAGGGGTGGAGATGGTACGCACCGATATCCGCAAGCGGCCGGCAGAAGATGTCTTTCGGACACAGGATCTCGACGCCGTCATTCACATGGCGACGGTCACCCACCTATCGGCGGTGCCCGGCGACCGACATCGAATCAACCTCGACGGGACGCGAAAGGTCTTTGAGCATTGCCGCAAGTATCAGGTTCCACAGGCGATCTTTGTCGGACGCCATACCTTCTATGGAGCGGACTCCGAATCGCCGCTCTACCACACGGAGGCCGAGCCTCCGATGGCGGTGACCACCTATCCGGAGCTCGCCGACCTGGTGGCTGCTGACCTCTTTGCCGGGTCCGCGCTGTGGCGGTTTCCTGAGATCGACACGGTGGTGTTGCGCATGGCCTATCTTTTGGGACCCAGCAGGGTAGGAACCCTGGCCAACTATCTGGAGGGTCCACGGGTGCCCACGGTGCTCGGCTTTGACCCGCTTTTCCAATTCATCCATGAACACGACGCGGCGCGGGCGATCGCGGAGGCTCTGATGGCAAAACTCCGGGGCGTCTACAATGTGACCGGTCCCAGACCGGTGCCTCTATCGCTGTTGATCAAGGTGACGGGGCGAAAGAACCTACACCTGCCGGAGTCCGCCTTTCGGCGCGTGATCGGTAATTTTGGTCTACCCTCGCTTCCGGACGGGGCGGTGAACCACATCAAGTACCCCGTGGTCGTCGACGGGAGTGCTTTTGCGGAGAAAACGGGATTTGAGTGCAATTTCGACGAAGTGAAGACGATGGAAGCTTTCGCGGCGGTCGATGGTCGCTGGTAGTGCGGGCTCAGTCCCTGGGAATATAGGTCACATCGATATCCTGGCGGTCGAGCCTGCGCATCTGCAACAGGTCTCGGGATCTATCGGCCAGCGCGCCACCTTCGAATTGCCGCAGCCATTCTTCCAGGAGTTGATCCGTCGACGGGGCGGGGGCATCGCGCAGCCAGGCCTCTAGATACACGGCGGCCTCATCGGGGTCTTGCTCGGCGATGATGCGGGCCATATCGAGTCGAGCCGGGTGATCACTCTCCGTTATATGAACCAGCAATGGGGCGAGGCGGTCGATAAGCGATGGTTTGTCGGATCCATCCTGAAGCCAATGCAGGCATCGTTGAGTGAGAAAAGGGGACCAACCAGCGGGGAAGGTTTGTTCGTCGAGGCTCTGGTTCAAGACGTCGAGCAGGCCGTCGCGCAGTGCGTCACCGACCTTCGGCTCGGCGAGCTCAACGGCAATTCGGCGCTGAACCCGATCCACCCCGACGGTGGTGGGTGTGATGGCGCGGCCAATCGACGAAAGGAGGGTCAGGACCAGTTGGAGACGCTCTTCGGGGTGAGAGGAGCGACGAAATAGGGTGAGGTTTCGCTCCAGGCTATGCTCCAACGACAGGAGGTGGTCCTCGAGTTGTGATCCTTTCATGGCCGCCAATGCCGTGGCGGCGGCCTGGGCTGTGGGAAGAAAGACCTCTCGCGACATGGCGATTAGCGGTCGTATGAGCACGCCAATCTGATGCTCGCCGGCGGCGGACGCGGCGGCGGACTTGATGAGTTCATCGCCACCGTTGAGAGCTTGCCGAAGGGCCTGAATTTCAGCAGTGGTCGGTGAAATATCTCCTAACTTCCCGTAGGCACGGAGAGCCAGTGCTGAAACTTTGCTATCTTTCAGCAGGTCTCCGAGGGCCTCTCTGGCCTCAGGGGTGGGATGTGCGATGAGAAGGCGAAGGGCCTGTTCGCGGAGGTGATCAAGGGAGAGCAACTCAATGGCCACGTCCTGGCGGTGGGGATGCTTTCGCCACCGCTTGATCACCTGTTGAAGTCGGGGGCCGCGAAATTGTTCGAGGCGCTGGAGCAGTACTTTTGAGGGAAGCGAATCGGGGGAAGAGGAAGAGGGGCGAGCGTCGGCCAATGCCTCCAGGCTTTTTTCGGCGGCCTTTTGGACCTCTGGGGATTCGTCGTGGAGTCGAGCCCGCAGGGCGGGGCGACTCGACGTTGTCCCCACATACCCCAATATCTTTGCGCAATAATGGCGAATCTCGGCATTGTCGGAGGCGATGAGGTCTTCGGCGAAGCCCCGGAGGCGACCTCTTTCCGAGGGGTCTGGTCGCTTCTTTGCCCGCCGAAACAACAGCCGCAGGGCGATGCCTCGTCCCAGGTCCTCGCGCCCATCACCGCGGGAATCGAAGACATAGCGCATCAACGCGAGGGTACTCGAGGCGTTGGCGTGTGTCTTTAGCCACCGCAATAGTCCCCGCCGGATACGTCGGTTGCTCCAGGACGCCTCCATCGACAGGGCTTCATCGAGGTGATCAATGACCTCATCGCGGCGGCGATCAAGGCGTTGTAAAACGGCGTCCTGACGATGGGCGTCGGGATGATCGAGTTGGCGAATAAGGGCTTGAATTGTCGGGGGGTTGGCGGGCATGGAAGAACCAAACTTCAACTTTCTTGACAGGGCTTTACCCCATGTTAGCATCGCGTAAGATGGATTGTCAGTTAGAAGTACCCAAGGGAGATCCGATGTTTGGGATCTCAACCCCGCCAGGTGAGCGGTGATGACGCATCAACGAGATGGAGACCCGATCTTGAGCAACAATAATGACCGCAAAAAGCGATGGGGTTCCGGACGGTTTTGGGGCCTGGTCCTGGTCGGGCCAGCATTGCTCGCGATGGGATGCGCCAGCGCCCCGGAGGCGCAGGTGACCCCGGAAGATATCGCAGCCGTTGAAAAACGCGTGCAGGATATGGAGCGGACCAACGGTCGACTCCTGGTTCGCCTCGAGGAAATGGAGCGTCAGATGGCGCTGGTCCAGGACCGCGTGGACTCCAATCGCATCGCGCTTCAACGCCATGGATACCTCGGTCAGCGCTCGCGCGGCGTAGCCATTCGGCCCCAGCAACAGGGGGCCGACGAGGAGCGACCGGACCGAGCTCCAGAGTCGCATTACCGAAGCGGATCTGACGACTACAGTGCCAACCCGTCGATGCAGCAGCGAATGGATCGCAGAGGCGGGCGTCGCATTCAACTGGGAAGCGAAGAAGAAGACGGCGACGACGCCCCTCGATACGTGGGCCAGGACTCATCCCAGGCCCTGGCACAAGGGGCGGACCCCGCGGGCGGTGACTTGCAATACCAGCCCGATGGCTCCGGCGACGATCGCGCCAGCGATGAAGACACGCTGGTGATCACCAACGCCGAATTGGAGGCGAGGTACGGAACCACGCCATCTCGGTCGAGTTCCAGCTCCTCGAGTTCAGAGACCCCGGCATCGGAGGAGTCCTCGAGCTCCTCGTCTTCGTCGGGCCACGCTCCGGTCACCGATGAGCGCCTTCCCACAAGTCAGGAACTCGGCTCAGACAGCGATGGGGATGCATCGGGCAGTGTCGATCAAGCCCCCACGCAAGAGCTGGATTCGGAGGACGACATCCTCGATCGCTATCAGGATGCGTTGGCCAAGTATCGCGCTGGCGATTACGCCGCCGCGCTGGTGGGCTTTGAGTCAGTGTTGGCCGCGGGACCGCCGGCCAGCTACGTCGACAACGCCCTGTACTGGATCGGTGAATGCCACTACGGACTCGGCGACTACGATACCTCCGTGGAGTATTTTACCCAGATTATTGAAGAGATGCCCCAGGCCAATAAGGTCCCCGACGCGATGTTGAAGATGTCGCTGGCGTACGATCGCCTGGGTCAACCGCGAGACGCCGTGGAGCTCTTGGAAGAGTTGGTTGCCGGTTTTCCCAACAGCAACCCCGGTCAACTGGGTCAGGAGCGTCTCGAGGAACACCCCGCTGTCGATTAGGGGGTGCGTAGATTGGGGGCATAGGGTTATAGTGTTGTATATTATGGACGTAGCGATGACAGACATCCCCGCCGTGGTGAAAGAGGTTAAAGATGACCTCCAGGTCACGTCGGCTTTTTCTCGGAGAGGGTATGAGTAAAGCCAAGGATAGTGAAGATCGACAGGCTACCCCACGTACGGGCCGATTTTGGCGCGGGTGGGCTGTAGCGGCGGGGGCAGCGATGACCCTCAGTGCTGCGGCGTTGGGGGTGGCACCTGTCGACAGCCACGCCCAGCAGCCACCAGCAGAAGCGCAGCCGGGAAGTGATTTTCATGAGGTTCGCAGCGGCGATACCTTCTGGCACCTCTCGGGGCGTTATCTGGGCAACAATTACGACTGGCCCCGAATGTGGAGCTACAACCCCCACATCACCAATCCCCATTGGATCTATCCCGGGGATATCGTCTATCTGCGTGATATGCCGGAGGCCGGGGAAGTCAGCGACGAGGTCGCCGAAGCCAACGGCGATACGGCGGGTGCCCAGCAAGCGCGAAGCGTTCACGAAGATACGGTGGGCCTGTATCTGGCGACGGCGGGAATGATCAAGAGTGAGCAGCCCACGCCGGTGGGACGAATCATCGGTGCGCCGAAGCCGGCGCGAATGATCGCCGAGCACGATGACATCTTTGTCGGCTTTGGCGATCGGGCCTATCGCCAGGACGAGCGCGATGACATCAACGACGAGGACCTTCTGGAGGTCGAGGATGTCTCTGCAGAGGAGGGCGATCGCTTCGCGATTATCCGGCTCGACGGAGAGATCGAAGATTCGGAAGGAGAAGTGGTCGGTCTGAAATACCTGCTTCTGGGAAGCGCCACGGTCACCGAGGTCCCGGCCAATGAAGAAACGGCGCGGACGGCCCAGGTCGACAATTCCTGGCGAGAGATTAAGCGTGGAGACTTGCTGATTCCCTACCAGCGTCAGCTCAACCTCGTGGAGCCACGCCAGGCGGACCAAGACCTGGTCGGCGAGATCGTGGACTCCATTGCGCCCGGTGCCATTTTTGGTCCCCAGCAGTACGTCTTCGTCAATCGAGGCTCAGAAGACGGCGTGCGTCCAGGCAACCGCTTCTTCGCCTATCAGCAGTGGGAAGGGTTCGAACATCCCCACGAGCAATCGGCTCCCGAAATTCCCTGGCAGCGCGTCGGGCAGGTCTGGGTGCTCCACGTCGAGGACAATTACTCCACGGCGGTGATCACCAATAGCGACCGCGAGCTCTACATCGGCGACCGCTTGGAGATGTATAGCGGGCACTGATTGGCTTCAGTCGTATTGACCAGGCCACGCAAAGCGCCTCCCGAACAGGGAGGCGCTTTTTTGTTGGCTGTCACCCGGATCCCAGCCGTCATACCTGATTTTGGGGCTATATAATATGAGTTGACATAATATATATTAACGGACATTTTGCCTATAAGTGACCAAAGAGCGAACGGCGGCCCATTCCCACGATTGAGTCTCGTCGAGGGTCTTGACGGCGCCCTGAGCCCCGACGTGCCATTGATTATTGGGAGGTGCGTCCGACTTAGGAAGGCATGAGCTTTTCCAGGAGCCCGGCGAAGAAGCCTTTTTTCTCGTCGCGCTCACGACGCATCTTCAATAGTCGCTGCTGCCTCTTGGCGACCACGTTGCTGGAGTCGTATTGGAGGGTCTCATTGAATAGTGATTGGGCCTCGCGATACCGATTGACTCCCATGGCGATGACGCCCAGGAATGCCAGCGCCCACGGTCGATCGGGGATTTCGTCCACCACATCATCCATCGCCTTGTACAACTCTTCGGCCTTTGATGAATCGCGGGGGTTGCCATTCTCGTCTTTCGGGAGCATCAAAAACTGGGCGTAGATAAAGTGACCCTGGTATTCGATGTCGTCGGGGTTGTTTTCGGTGGCGATTCGAAATTGCTCGTGTGCTCCTTTATAGGAGCCCGTTTCGAGCATATTTTGTCCCTTCCGAAAGGCGTTTTCAGCGGTCAAAATGGCGCCGATATCGGTGTTCTCGCCGGAGAGCTCCATATCGTATTCGGTGCGCTTGTCGGTATCGGAGAGCACCTGATGGGCCGTATTCACCGTCGAAAAGATATGCTGGAGCTTTTCGCGGTAGTCCTCGCCGAGGGCATCCGTATCGAAGCGGTCGACGTGCCACTGACGGGCCATCTCCCGAAAACTGGTCGCTGAAGCCTGAACGATCTGGTCGCCGTTTAACTCCGGATCGACGTCGAGGAGTTGATAATAGGTCTTCTCCTCAAGCGTAGTGATCATTTGATCGATTTTTTGACGTGTTGCTTCGACGTCCTGGGCCATTCTTTCACCTTGAAGAAAAGGTTGCGTAGAGCTTCGCCTCGCCCTTGCTAGGGTCCACACGATGGCGACGAAATCAAGGGAAAGTCACCACTGTGCAGAGATGTAAAAGCAAAACCCGCCGGCCCATGGGCCAAGCGGGTTTGTCTCTGGAGTGGCTACGCGGGGACTCGAACCCCGGACCTAGCGGATATGAGCCGCTCGCTCTGACCAGCTGAGCTACGTAGCCAAAAAACCTCGACGGACGGCGAGTTCTCGCCCTCCGACCGGCGGCAGTATTAGGCCATGATTTGGGGCCCGTCAAGGGAGTTTTTGACAAAATCGTCCAAAGGGATGTCACTTAATTTGACACCTGCGCAAGAAGGGGTACAAAGGTGGATGCGACGTTACGAATCGCCCTTCCCAAGGAAGGGACTATTGGCGGTTGGTACATCCCTCTCTCATTGGTTGCCATCGATGAATTCCAGACCACGTAAGCAGACTCAAACGCTAAAAATGCTGGCCATTACAGGCGGGATGACCCTGGGTGTGATCGGATTGACGGTCATGACTGCCGGGGCATCTCCGCCGGCGAAGATGCAGGTTGAGAAGGCGACGCAGATCGCTGAGCGGGCGGCGGCGACGGAATCGTCGGTGCGGACCTTAAAATTGGATACGGCCGCCGACCGAGCTACGGGCGCTGGATCTGACCATGCCAGCAATCTCGTATCTGCTGCCCAACGCTTTCGCCCTCTCGACTTTCCGGAAGTTCCCGACGATTGGGTGGCCGCTGGACTCGACTTGAGCGAAGCCGAGAAAGACGAAAATGGCGATCTCGCCCAGGAGTTGCCCGACGGCAGTCGCGTGGTGTTCACCATTGACCCCGATACCCAGAGTTATCTGGACTCCGTGCTGGCCAGTCGCCCCGTTCCCCACGGCGGCGTGGTGATGCTCGAGCCCCAGACCGGTCGCGTGCTTGCGATGGCGGAACATTCGAATGACCCCACGTCGGAGTACCGGGATTTTACGCGCAACGCCCGGCCGCCCTCGGCGTCTATTTTCAAGGTGATCACCGCTGCGGCGTTAATGCACGATGCCGGTCAGACCCGGCATCAAGAGGTGTGTTATCACGGAGGAAGGCGAGGCCTGACCCAGCGCAATATCGCCGGCGATCCGAACCTCGACAATCGATGCGACGATTTGGAAGGCGCCCTCGCCCTCTCCATCAACTCCCTGATCGCCAAGCAGACCTACCACAACCTGGAGCCCGAAGACCTCCAGGAGTGGGCGGAGCGATTCGGCTATAATACCCAGATTCCTTTCGAGCTTCCCGTAGAGCCGAGCACGGCTGACTTTAGTGACGATCCCTACGAGGTCGCTCGCGCCGCCGCTGGCTTTTGGCATACCCACATGAGCCCGCTCCATGGGGCGATGATAGCGGCCTCCGTCGCCAATGATGGTGTGATGATGGCTCCTTCCCTCATCGAGCGCTACGAGGGGCCAGACGGACAGGTATTAGCTGAATTTCGCCCCGAGGTTTTTCGCGAGGTCATGGAGCCGGAGTTGGCACAGCAGCTCGACGACATGATGGAGTCGACGGCGTCGCGGGGAACCGCCCGTAATTATTTTGGCCAGCAGCCTCGCTTCCCCAACCACATTCGCGTCTCCGGCAAAACCGGCACCCTGTCCAACCAGCAGCCCTTTTTGCGATTTACCTGGTTTGTAGGCACCGGCTACCATCGGCAATGGGAAGATCATCAGGGCGTGGCTGTGGCAGGTTTGATGGCCAACGAACCCCAATGGCATATGCTGGGTCCCCAGGTGGCGAGCAAGGCGCTTCGCCAGTACTTCCGAATTGAATCAGCGCGTCGAAGCGCGGAAGAGGAAGTGGCCGTGAGCCACTAAATACTTGCCCGGCTTGCCCCCCATCTTGGTCGACCGACTGGGTCTGTTCTACAGGCCCAGTTTGCTTTTCTTGGCGGCGTATTCTTCCTCCATGGCGTCCAGACGGGCGCCCTCCTCTTCCCACTGCTCCATGACCTCCATGAGGGTCTGTTGCAACTCGCCGTGGCGTTTCTGAAGGGAGCCCATGTCGATGGAAGGATCGTCGTAGGAGTCGGGGTCGCCCATGGTGGCCTCGATCTCCTCGATTTGGGCCTCCAATTCGAAAATACGCGATTCCAGTGTCTCCACCGTGTGCTTGATCTCCCTGGTTTCGCTCTGCTTCTTCTGGCGAAGTTCGGCGCGCAATCGGCGGCGCTCCTTTCGAGACAGGGTTTGAGCCGTGCCTGCTGACTGCTGGGAGCCTTCTCCGTCGGTGTCGGCGGCCGCTTGGGCCTCATCTTCCCGGATTTCCTGGTCCATGACCCAGCGGTATTCGTCGTAGTCTCCACGAAAGTCTCGCAACCCGCCGCCCTCGATATGGACGACGCGGTTGACGACCTCATTGAGGAAGTAGCGGTCGTGACTGATCACGCAAAAAGCACCTTCAAATTCGTTGAGGGCGTGCTCCAAAATTCGACGCGAGGGGATGTCCAGGTGGTTCGTGGGCTCGTCGAGGAGCAAGCAACCCGCCGGGCGAAGGAGTAGTTTGGCCAGCGCCAGACGGCTCTTTTCACCTCCTGACAAC
>CAYQBU010000035.1:0-27246 GCA_964415785.1 uncultured Bradymonadales bacterium | reverse complement strand
AGATGGCGTTGTCGCGGATGACGGCGTTGGAGTCGACCTTGATCTGGATGGCGTAGCCCACGCCGGGAGAGCTTAGCCCGTAAAAGGTATTGCCCTCGATGTGGGCGTCGACGGTGCGGCAATCGTCGCCGCCGCTGTGGCAGCCAAAGTAGATGGCCGTGGTATCGACGTCGACGATGGTGTTGTGGAGGATGTGAAGGCGCTGGGGTTCGCTGTCGGAAAAGTTGGCGGACATGGTGACCCCGCCGGAGTGCTCGAAGTGATTGTGGGCGACAGAGATGTCGGTGGGGCTGTGAAAGCGGATCGCATGGGGACCGGCGGTGCCCGGGAAGTGGAGGTCGCGGATCTCGACGAATTGACTCTCCGAGCGGATTTCGATGGTGTTGGCACCGGTGCCGGAGTAGGCCAGGTGGGCCGGGTCGTCGGGATCGGCGGAGCGAATGACGATGGGGGCATCTTCTTCGCCGGTGGCCCGGAGGTGGCAGGTGTCGAGGTGATCACCCGGGGCGAGTTCGAGGGTGGTCCCGGGAGAAGCATCGTTGGCGATGGAGCACCAGTTGTCGTCGGGGGTCACCTCTATGGTGTCGGCGCTGGCCGGTGAGGCAAAGAGGGTCAATGCCATGAATAGGACAGCACCAAAATAAGACAGACGGGGCATCTAGGGACTCCTGGGCGGGATTCCATCGCAGATCATCGGTGGTCGATAGGCCAGAAGTGTGAGCGATTCCAGAACGGTTGGCAAGAAGTAAACACGCCCCGGTGCGAAAAGGCACCGGGGCGTTACAAAGGGTATCGAGATGCCCTCAGTCCTGGTCGGGATCCTGGGCGCCATCGATGGAGAGATAGACCCGGTCACCGACGTCCTGAGCGCCGGATTCGATCAGGGAGACCTCTACAAATTCGCTGCCCATCAGGGCGTAGATGCGGTTGAAGAGAAAGATGGGCCGCGTATTTCCGTACCAGTCGGCGCAGGAGGTGATGCACTCGCCGCCGGCGTCGTCAGTAGAAGAGACGATGCCCTTCAAGTCGATGCTGCCGTCGAGGTTAGTTCGGAAGAAGCCGATATTGGCGGCGCCGCTGCCCCACCAGCCGTAGTTGTCGGTGAGATTGATGATCGGCAATCCGAAGACGCCGCCCTTGTCGTCGGGGCGAAAGAAGAAGCCATGGCTGCGATGTTCGCCCTCGGCCATATCTTCCATGACTGTACCGGCGACCACCTCGGCGTCGCCGTCGTCGAGCATCAAGGTGTCGACCAAGAGGTCGGAGCTGTTGAAGTCCTCGCGGTCGTTGTGGACGACGAGGGCGCCGATGCCGGGGGCGTTCTCGATGCGCGAGACGTCGCCGTCGAGCTCAAACTCGTGGGTGGTCTCGGTGGCCAACTCATAGGCGTAGAGATCGCTTCCGTCGCCGGCGATATACCAGCCCGAGACGTGTCGGTTGCGCATCCACCAGGTGGATGCGACGTCGTCGGCGATGGTGGTGGCCAGGTCGTCGACGGACTGTTCGCCCTGGTTGTCAAAGTCCGCGAGGGGAAGGGCGAGCATCTCCAGACGGTTGGTGCCCATGCCGCCACCCCAGTAGTCATCGACGGGGTCGGTGCTCACGCCGTCTTCGCTATTGCTTACGCTATCGGAATCATCGCCGTCATCGCCGTCATCGTCGTCATCGTCGAGTTCGACGTAGCGGGAGGTTGCGACGTAGAGGGTGTCGTCGATCTCGCGGAAGGAGAACTGGTCGGTGGGCATGCCGCGGGTGGCGTGGACCTTGGCTCCGCCGTCCTGAAGGGGCAGGGAGAAGACGTGATCGCCGACGTAGAGAAAGACATTCTGGGTGGAGACGTAAAACTCGCGGCTCCAATCGGAGAGAAGGCTTCGGGCCTGGCAGTCAATCGCCAGGTCGTCGCCCAGGCTGCACTGGGTAACCGTATGAAAGACGGGATGCCAGGGCGTGTTCACGGGTTGGATGATGTCGGTGGCGCTAAAGAGAGGGTCACCGGCGGTGAATTGATTGTCGCCCTCGTGATGGAGCACCCGGGGCAGCGACTGCGAGGGGTCACCGTCGTAATTCCAGGGGAGCGACCAGGGCATATAGAAGATCAGGTCGTCGTCGACCAGACGGCTGGCGTAGTTGGAGCCGCTAAAATAGTCGTTGGATTGAAAGAAGTGGCTGTCGCCGCGCTCCAGATAGCCATCGTCGTCGATCTGGAAAGAGCTGATCTCGGTGGCGCCGCTAAACCAGCCCCATCCCGACGAGCTGCTGCCCTCGAGGTTGATGCCATAGCGGTAACCGACGACGTAGATGCGGCTTCCACGCACCAGCATTTCGTCGTACCACACGCCCTGATTGAGGGCCTCTTCGCCGGCGACCTCGATGCCGTCGATCTGTTGGGTCTCGCCGCTCTCGGCGACGTCGATGCTATAGAGTCCACCGCGGCGAAGGACGACCAGGTAGTCGCCGATGCTCTTGACGATGCCTCCTTCGTCGACCCCTTCTTCCTGAGTATTGGTGATGTCTTCGTTGTCGGGCTCGCCGTCGCTGCCCTGTTCCGGCGCCGCACCGGGATCGCCATCGGCCATGTCATCGCTGTTTTCGCTATCATTGCCGCCGCCTCCGCCTCCGCTCTGGCGCTCGTCTTCGATGGCAGCCATGAAGTCATCAAAATCCTCATCGGAATCGAAGGTCTCCAGCGGGTCGGTCTGCACCTCGGTGGGATCGGGCTGGTTATTGGAGGGCTCCGAGGGAGTGTCTTCATCGCCACAGGCCATGAGTCCGGTGGCCAACAGGCCGGTCAATAACAGGGGTAAGGTCAATCGCATGATATCAGTCTCCGAGGTTGAGAAGCGCAGAAAAAATTCCAATGGATGTCACAGCACCCAAATACATAAGCAAACGGCGTGCCAGTGCTGAAAATGAGGGGTCAGATGTTGCACCCTGGGTGCGACATGATGCGCTGTTGGTGCGGTGATCCATGGTTTTTGGGCAAAATTGGTGGAATGCAGTGGAGGTAGCGATGGAGTGAATTTTTGACGATCGGTCGGGAAAATCTGAGGGGGTGGGCGAGAGCTGCTCCGGGGTGTGGAGGACTCGCCCACCGGGATCGTTGGACTTCAAAAACTGAGGGCTTCGCCGCGCTCGATGGAGCGCTCCCACATGCGAAGGTAGCCCTCGGCGGAGCGAAAGACAGGTTCCAGGTCTTCGTCGCTGGCGCCGTCATTTCGCACATCCTCGATGAGTTCGGCGACGAGTCCGAGGTGGGCCATGCCCTCGGTGTTGAAGTCGATGGTGCGCTCGCCGGCCTGGGGTTGTTGAAAGGTGACGTCGCCGGCGTAGGACTCAAAGGGGTATTCGATGGGGTTGTTCTGGTCGTCGCCGCAGACGGCGTTGTCGCCAAAGCGGGGCCCCGGGGCGCCGGCGAAGCCGTTGAGGTCAAAGCCGAAGCCCTCGGCGGGATAGGCTCCGGCGTCCTCGATAAGGGTGAGGCGCTCGTTGAGGCCGTCGAGGCGACTGCCGGGGCGATCGGGGTCGTTGCAGCGACCAAAATTAAATTTGGAGACGCCGCCCAACTCGTAGAGTTTGCCCCGGTTGTTATTGCCGTGGGTGCCTGTGGCCGGATAGTCGTGCTCCTCGATCATCTCGAAGGCTCGTTCATAGCTACGGCGCGGGAGATGGTCGATTTCGAGGATCATGCCGCGGTCCATCATGGACTCGATGAGAAATTCGCCCAGGTCGGTCAGGCCGTGGTTCTGGCAATAGTCGCCCTCCAGTGGGGCCTCAAAGAAGTAGCCGGCGAAGTCCCAGATGGTGCCCACGGGATCGGCGGCAAACCCGCTCATATCATGGGGGGGCGGAGCGAAATAATCGTCGCGAGGCTCATTGAGCCCGCCGAGGGCGACGTCGCCAGAGTCGAAGGCCGTGGGAAGGTCGGGGCAATCGGTGGTGAAGTTGGACCAGTGCCCGGTCTGAATGAAATTGCCGAGTTCGATGATCTCGCGGTGGCCATCGCCGGCGGAGAAGGCGTTGTCGTATTTGTGGTTGGGAAAGATGGCGCGAACGCCGAGGTCGTAGTAGTGGTCGAGGTTGTCGATGACGTCGTCCTCGTCGCACATGTCTTCGCCTTCGGCGGGGACGAGCCGGCATTCAAAGAGATTGGAGACCTCGATGCCGAGGATGATGGCCAGGTCGCCATCGGCGATGACCGCTCGAGCATCTTCGGGGCTATCGACGATGCGAAACCACCCCTCGCCGGGGCCACCGTGCTGGGCGTCGATATAGCGCTCCATGCGGCGCACTTCCTCGAGTTGGCGATCGATGGCGACCATGTCGTCGCAGGAATAACGCGTCGGCTGGGCATCGACACCTTCCAACAGCTCACAGATCATCTGGTTGCTGGTGCCGTGTTGAACCATGAGTCGCAGTCCACTTCGGTGGGCCCGCTCGATCCATTTGTAGTACTGGGTCTGGTGGGTGGAGCTGTCGTGAGCGCTGGGCCAGTCGGTAAATTCGGGATAGCCCTCGGTGTGGTGGTTAAACTCCGGTGTTTCGGCGTTATTGAGGGCCAGAAGCAGCTCCTCTTCGGGGATGTCGCTTCCCTCATCGAAGCCGAAACCAAAGAGGTCCTGGCGTCCATCCTCGCCGTGAAAGAGCTCGCAGGAGGGAAGGGCGTGTTCAACGCCAAAGGGGTGGAAGGGAGAGCCATGGAACATGCCGGCGCCGCCGAATCCAAAATTGGTTAACAGGTGGCTATGGGTCTCCACGTAGCCGAAGAGATCGCCATCGTCGAAGGTCGTCTTTTCGATCTCACCTTCGGCATCGAGGGTCAATTCGGGATAGTCGGCGCATCCCTCAGCGTCGTGAAAGCTGACGGTGGCTGCCCGCTGGGCATCGTCGACGAGGCCCGACGAGGAAAGGTACTGGCCGGTGGCCTTGTGGCGAAGTTGCAGGCGCTGGGGTTCGATGGGAGAAGCCTCGATCTCCCATTGGACGCCGGGCAGAAAGTCGTCGTCGAGCACGAAGATATCACTGAGGATCTCGGCCATTCGCCAAAAGCCGTCGTCGTCGGCCACCAGGTAGTTTTGCTCGTCGTCGTAAAGCAAAAAGACGCCGAGGTCGGTGGCTTTGGCGTAGAACGGCGTCGCCTCGTCCTTATCATCGGGGTCGATGGCGAATTGGAAGCGTTCCCCATCATCGGTGGCGTTTAGAAAGGCGCCCACGGTGTCCGATGGGGTGGCGGCGTCGATGTGAAAGCATCCGCCGGCAAGCCCATAGGTGTCTTCGTTATCCGGAGCGCTGAGGCGGTCGAGTTCGTCGTCGCTGCATCCGACCAATGCCAGGCAGAGGGCGAGACAGACTGTGGTAATCTCACGTCGCATGATAAGGCTCTCAGTGGGAAGGCTGGAATTAAGAAATTCGAGCCAATAGTAACATGAAGTAAGGCCGAGGTGCAGAGCCGCCGGTGTGTCGGTGATGGTCGACACACTCCGAGGCCGAGCTCATGGCAGGGAGGTAGTGATGGAACCAGTGAGATTGGGTCGTTTTCGGCTCGAGCAGCGTATAGGCCGCGGGGGAATGGCGGAGGTGTGGAGAGGGCATCACGTGGACAACGAGCACCCCGTGGCCATTAAGGTGATGGGGGTGCCGGAGAGCGATGGAGCGCTGTGGCGGGAGCGAATGGTCGATGAAATCCGGGCCGTCGCCCAATTGAACCATCCCGGGATCGTCCAGGTTTACGATGCGGGGCGCCTCACTGATGAGGTCTGCACCCGATTGGGTCGCCCCTTCGAGCGGGGTGGCCTGTACATGGTCATGGAGTTGGCCGAGGGAACCCTGATAGACCTCCAGGATCAGGCCCTGACGTGGACGGAGCAAAAGGAGATTCTCGCCCAGGTTCTCAAGGCCCTGGCCCACGCCCATGCCCAGGGAGTCATTCATCGAGATCTCAAGCCCGAAAATATTCTGTGGATGGCCGACGGATACGGTCTCCAGACCCGGCTCAGTGATTTCGGGCTTGCCGACGCCTTCGATGATCGTCGGCCGACAGATGATGCGGCCTCCGAGCTGCTGGGTACGCCGCAATTTATGGCCCCCGAGCAAATCGAGGGAAGATGGCGCGACCAGGGCCCGTGGACCGATCTCTATTCGCTGGGATGTTTGGTCTACTGGCTTGTCGGCGGTCAAGCTCCCTTTGCGGGGATGACGCCTCAAGCGGTGCTGGAGGCCCAGCGCTCGCGGCCACCGGCTTCCCTGTCGCCGCAAATGCCCGTGCCCGCCAATTTTGGGCCCTGGCTTCGACGCTTGATGGCCAAGTCGATCGACGATCGCTATCGGTGTGCCGCCGATGCGTTGGCCGATCTGGAGGCGATGGTTTTCGATGCCGCGATATCGCGGGGTACCGAGGCGATCGGTGGGGCGGGGACCGAAGAATTCATCACCCTGGGAGCCACCACATGGCAAGAAGATGGGCTGGCGCCGCCGGATCAGCCGCGAGGTTCGTCGTTGAATCGGGATTGGCGCGAAGGGGCGAGGGCGGTCAAATTCAAGCGGTTGCCCGGCGTTGGTTTGGGGCTGTTTGAGGTTCGGCAGCTCCCACTGGTGGGGCGCCAGGATATACGAGACCAACTCTGGCAGCGACTCCAGAGGTTGACCGACGAACAAGCTCACCTGGGGGTGGTTCTTCGTGGCCAACGGGGCGTTGGGGTGACCCGGCTGGGGCAGTGGCTCGTCAAGCGAGCTCATGAGGAGGCCGGACTTTTCGTCATGGCGGCGACCCATGAGCCCAACGTCAGCGGCGCGGCGGCGCTGAGCAGCCTCTTTGGTCAAGCGCTGGGATTGACCGGTCTGGGCCACGAGGAGTTATTGGAGCGGCTTCATCAGTTGCGCGACCAGGGGACGCTGGAAGGGATATCCAATTATGATTGCCATGCTTTAGCGCAGGCATTCGCCGCCGATATTCATCGCCCGCCGACCGGTGGAAGCATGACCACGGTCATGACCATCGATCAGATGTTGCGAGCCATGGGCAATGCGCTCAGCGCTCTCGGTCGTCACCGACCGATGGTACTGCTGCTCGACGATATCCAGTGGGGAGGCGAGACCCTGCGCCTGGTGGAGCTATTATTGGAGGACGAGGCGGTGCCCGCCGGGCTTCTGGTGGTGATGACGGAGCAAATAGACAGCGATCCTGTGGGGGAGGCCAAGGCGGCGATCGCATCCATCGTATCAGCGGGATTGGCGGAGGCCATCGACGTCGGCCCCATGAAGCGAGAGGAGCATCGTCAGCTGGTGCGTCAACTCCTGGGGCTGGCCCCGGAGTTGACGGAACAAGTGGTGGAGCTGACGGAGGGGAGTCCGCAATTTGCCGTGGAGTTGGTGGGGCACTGGATCGATGAGGACAAGTTAGAGGGACGACCAGGGGGGTTCGTGCTGGTGTCAGATGAGCCCCAGGAGGTGCCGGAGACGAGTCAAGGAGTTCTACAGGAGCGACTGACGCGAGTGCTCGACGAATTGGAAGCGCAGGCCATCGATGTGGAGGCCATTGAGGTGGCGGCGGTGCTGGGCATGGAGTTTAATGCCGACGAATGGTCGGCGGTCTGCATGGACTCCGGGTGGCAGGGGACGGAGGCGGCACTGCATTACCTGGTTCGAACCAAGGTGTTGAGACGACGGGAAAAGGGGTGGCGCTTTGGCCACGGTCGGCTGCGGGAAGTAGTCTTGGAGCGCGCACAACGTGGTGGAAGGCTTCGGGATCATCACCGGCGGTGTGCGCGAGCTTTGAGCGAGTACCATGGGATCCATCGCCACGAAGCCGTGGGGCGGATCGCTTATCACTACATGGAGGCGCAGGCTTATGACGAGGCCCTCCAGCCGCTGCTGAAGGCGGCGCAATATGCCTGCGACACCAGTCGGTGGGAGCGCCTGGGCCGCCGCGTCAATGCCTACCAACACTGCCTGGATCAAATGGGAGCCGGCCCGGAGGATTTGCGTCGCGTCCGTGCCTGGGTGATCTCTATCAAGGCCTATGGGCGCCGTGGCGAACTCCACCGGGCGCGCCCTTGGATCGAAAAATGCCGACGAATTGCCAGGCGTGAAAACGATCGAGCGATGGTGGCGCGCGTCGATTTTCACCGCGCCTGGTTTCTGCATCACGAGGGACACCCCGAAGAGAGCGCGGCCTTGTGCCGCGAGATCGTGGAGGTCTTCGAGGCCGTCGACGATGCTCTCCACCAGGCCCTGGCGCTTTACCTGTGGAGCATCAATATCGCCTGGACCGGCGGCACCCCCGACGAAGAGATCAAGTATTCGGGACGCGCCCTCGAGCTCTTTGAAGAATTGGGTGATGATCCGGGACGTGCGCGTTGCTTGCTGAGCCTTGGGGTCAGCTATTGCGATATGAACCAGCGCGAAAAGGGGTTGGCATTGCTCAACCAGGCCCTTCAACTCTACGAAACCATGGGCGACCGCTATGCGATGGCGCTCACCCTTGGCAATCTGGGCAAGGTTTATCGGCGCATGGGCGATTTGGAGGCTTCGGAACGGATGCTGCGACGGGGCTTCAAGTCGATCAAGGAGGTCGGAAGCACCGATGTGGGGGTGAGCCTAAACCTGGCCTGCACCCTCATCGATCGCGGTGAGACCGACGAGGCAAGGGCGGTTGTTGAAGAGTTGATCGAGGAGTTGGAGGCCTCGGAGCGAGGGGGATTCTTGGGCATCTGTTATGCCACGTTGCTACCCTGTCATGGGGCCGACGGCGATTGGGAACGATGGGATGAGAGCATGGCATTAAGTGCAGCATATCTGCGCGATAATGCCATTGTGGAAGAAGAGGTGGCCCTGACCTTTGAACGGGGCGCCCGTCGGGCGGAGCAGGGGGGGCAATTGGAGCGGGCCTACAACGCCTGGGAGAAGGCGCGCCGCCAGTGGATGGCCATTGGCGATGAGGACGAGATCGAGAGGGTGGAGGCGGCGATGCAATCGCTGGTGTAAGCGAACGTCCATTGTCACATCGGCGTCAGAGAAATAGAGTCGAACCGACGATCGCTTTCTCGATAACGGCGGTTTTGTTCATCGGTAGCGCTAAATTGACAGATAGGTAGACCGTGCAGACCTTCGATGCCCTTCAACCCCTCTCCGAACAATCACTGACCTATCGGCGGAGCGAGCGCTGGCGGGGCGATAGCTCTCAGGTGCCCTTGTCGGCTTTCTCCAACAAGGACCGCCGGGCTATCGAGTCGATCTATCGACGGCTGCGCAAGCTCCAGTCGTCGTTTGAAGAGGTGGGCTACCAGAGCGCGGAAGGGGTGTCGGTATTTCGTGCGTTCGTGGAGGCCGATGAGTGGCGAAAGTTGATCCAGGAGGCGCGGTCGATCACCGACCCACCACAGAGCTCGGAGGTGGACCGGCGCTTATTTGCTCAGGTCAAGCACGATATTCGCGGCGGGGCCTTGAGCCAGCTCGTGGGGATCTGTCAATTGGCCAAGATTCGCCCCTTAGAGGAGCAGGAAGTGGCGAAGAGTTATCTTCGGGTGCGCGATCACACCAAGATCATGCGAAATGGGGTCCCAGAGCTCGATCCCGAGGTCTACGCCCGAGACCAGCAGGAGCGAATGCACGACGTGGATTTGATCGTCGAGAAGTGGAAAAACGCCAGTTTGGCCAGCGATGACCAGTCGGTGGAGATGCAGGTCCACTGTGATTTTTCGGGGCCCATCTCCGATCGCTGCGTGGAATTCTCGGCGCTCGACCGCGTGCTCTACAACCTGATGAATAATGCCACGAAGTACACCGCCGAAGGAAAGGTGGAGCTCTATATCACCCGGGCCGTCGAGTCCGATCACTTGATTTTGGCGATATTAAACGCGGTGGGACAAGAGCAGACCCAGAGGTTGAGAGAGGAGTTCGGGGGCGACGACCTGCAACAGCTATTTGCCGGAGGGTTTACGACTGGAGGCCATGGGGTGGGATTGAGTATCTGCGCCGAATTCGTCGGATTTGCGTTCGGGGTAACCCCTCAACAGGCCAGAGAAGAGGGTTATGTGGGAGCGAGGTTGGCGGATCAAACGTTCATGGCCTGGGTACACTGGCCGATCGTCGACGAAGGCAATGGATGAAGGTATTTCGGGAGCGCCTGGAGGAGTTGAACGCACCATTCGATCAGGACAGCGACCGTCTCTGGGTGGTGGTGCCCTACGACCAGCTTAGTGATCGCATTGGACCACTGTCAGTTCATAAGCCCCGAGATATGGGGATCGTGCTGGTGGAATCGACGGACAAGGGACGTCGTCGGCCCTACCATAAGCAGAAGTTAGCATTACTTCTGGCCAATCAGCGCCACTTCGCACTGGAGCAGGCCCGGCGGGGGGTGGCGGTGGATTACCGGTTTACAGACAAGGACTATGGATCGATCTGGGCAAAGGTCGCCCGACGTCGAGGAGGTCTGTTGGTTCAGGAGCCGGCGGAGCGCGAGCTCAGACAAAGTGTCGCCATCGGACAGCAGGAGGGGTGGCTTGAGATCGTGCGCCATGAGGGGTGGTTGACGAGCGCCGAAGAGTTTTCAGACAGTCAACAAAAGGGCCCACCCTATCGGATGGATCGCTTCTACCAGGCGGTGCGTCGGCGAACGGGCATCCTCATGGAGGAGGGTCGTCCTGTGGGCGGGCGCTATAGCTTCGATGGCGACAATCGTGAGTTTTGGCCCGGCGAGCCAGAGGCGGCGGCCTTGCCCCGCTTTGAGCCTGATGAAATCACACGCGAGGTCATTGAGCTGGTGGAGCGGGATTTCGCCGATCATCCTGGCCACATCGATAAGGGAGCGCTCCCGGCGACCGCCGAGGACGCCGAGGCGCTCTGGACGTGGGCGAAGCGATCGTGCATGGAGCATTTTGGGGCCTACGAAGACGCCATGTCGCGCCACAGCAGAACCCTGTTTCACACCCGTATATCGGGGCTTCTCAACCTTCACCGCTTGCTGCCCTCGGAGGTGGTTGCCGATGTGGAGGCCATGGAGATCCCTCTCAATAGCAAGGAGGGGTTTATCCGCCAGGTGTTGGGGTGGCGCGAGTTCGTTCGCCACATTCATCGAGCCACCGATGGGTTTCGCGATCTCCCCGACGGATACGAAGCGTGGGCGCGATCCGACGACGAGCGAGGGCAATCCTATCTGGGGGCGGACAACCCACTGCCGCCCGCTTATTGGGGCGAAACATCGGGCCTTCGTTGCCTCGACGAGGTGGTGAGTTCGGTGCTCCAAGAGGGGTATAGTCATCATATCACCAGGCTGATGGTGCTCAGCAATATCGCCGTACTTCTCGACAGCGATCCAGAAGCGCTGAACCGCTGGTTTTGGACGATGTACGTCGACGCCTACGACTGGGTGGTGGAGCCCAACGTGCTGGCGATGGGGGCCTATGCCGTGGGCGATTTGATGACCACCAAGCCCTACGTCAGTGGATCAAATTATATCAATAAGATGAGTGATTATTGTGGCGGGTGTGCCTTTGACCCAGGGTCTGACTGTCCGCTGCGTTTTCTTTATTGGGCGTTTCTGGAGCGTCATCGAGAAGGCCTGAAGGACAATCGGCGCATGGGGTTGATGTTGGGGCAATTGAAGCGGCGAAGCGACGCCAAGAAGGCCAAGGACGAGGCGGTCTTTGACTGGGTAGGTGGGCGGTTAAAAGACGGTGAGGCGATTTGTCCCCAGGATCTCGAGGCGTTGGATGAATCGATTTGAAACCATCTCTGTGCTACGCTAGCGGCGATCTTTGAATCAACCGTTGGAAACTTGAATGCGGGCCATAAGGGAGTGCAACGATGGAGCAGCGAGGAACAGTACGCGAACCGATCATGACGCTCGTGTTAACCATCTTTACCTGTGGGTTTTATTATCTGTATTGGATGATCGTAGCCTGCGAAGATATCAATAAGGGCCTGGGCGAAAAACGCTTCAATTGGGTGGTGGAATTCGTACTGGGGTTTGTGACCTGTGGCATCTGGTTTTTGGTCTGGGAATGGCGCTCGGCGGAAGCGATCTGTGAGATCGAGCAGCGGTGGGGGTTAAAACCGCAGATGGAGCCCGTGCTCTTGTTTCTGACCAATTTCTTTGGGTTGGGGCCGCTTTTTTACCAGCGTTCGATGAACCACGCCTGGGAAGAGGGGCACCCACCATCGGAAGGTCACCAATACGACCGGCTGGAACAGGAGATCGATGGGCTTTCGCCGCAGATGAGGCAGGGAACAGGCCCCCAGGCACAAGGATCGGCTCCTCCGCAGGGCGTGGATGGGCAGGTTGAGTCCGGTGGGAACCAGGAGCCATGGTAGACGCGAATCGCCGGCGAACAACGCTGTGGTGGGTGGCGGCAGCGCTTGGTTTGGTGGCCGTGGCCTGGGTCTATCCCAGGACACCGCTGCCGTCCTTGATTCACTGTCCGAGTCGTTTCGTTTTTGACTTTCCCTGTCCGGGGTGTGGGATGACCCGTTCTGTGGTGGCCACAGCACAGGGCGATGTGCTGGTGGCCCTGGGCTATCACGTCGGTGGAGTGCTCCTGGTGGCGGGGTTATTGGTATTGGCGTTTGTGCGGGTCGTCGATCATGGGACTAAGCGCGATATATGGGAGGGGGGCAAGAAGCTCTATCGTCGATGGGAATCGGCGGTGTGGATCGTGTTGGGAGCGCTGATTGTCGGCTATTGGGCGGTGCGGTTATTCGGAGGATGCCACCCCGATCTCTGACGGGGTTGGTCAGTAAATGCTGGACTTTTGTCGGGGACTGATAAGGTTTCTTGGATGCAGTCGATCGTGGCGCTCGCAAGCTCACTGGTGAATTGCAGCCCGAGGAACTGGCATGGAGATCAATGCAATTGCTTTATTCGTCACCATTCCCGTGGTGGTTTTGACTCTGGGTTTTGTATTCTTCTTGAGGTCGTCGACCTTGAGCAAAAAGCATCCCGATGGCGTTTTGTCCGGGGAGATTAAAGACAACCCGCGCCGGGTCGGCTATTGGGTACTGACATTGCTTTTGGCGGGAGTGTTTGTTTTTGCAGGGATTTCGAAATTGCTGGGGGCGGACTCGATCACCCATCAGTTTAGCGAATGGGGATACTCCGAGGGCTTTCAAACCTTTGTGGGAGTCTCTCAGGTTGTGGGAGCCATTTTATTGATCCTGCCACGGAGCGCGGCTTATGCGGCGAGTTATCTGGGGGTTATCATGGCCGGTGCAGCCTATACGCATCTGGCGTTTGATGGACCCTGGATGGCGTTGATTCCCCTGGCGTGTCTGGCCGGGTTGGGGCTTATCGTGCATGAGGATCTGCGGCGACGCGGGATGCTTTCGCGGGCCGGAAAACTCAAGGGGTTTGCCAGGTAATGGGCCTCTATGGAGGTCAGGTGGTGGGTGGAACTTCGTCATCCAGGAGGATGGGGAGGCGACCGAAGCGCCGCCGGAATTTATGGGCCAGAAGGTTGATCGTCTCCAGGGCTTCGTCGCCCCCGCAGAGGTAGCGAAAGAGCAGCGGCCCCTGGCCGAGCTGGCCGGGGGAGGCGATTTCGCCTTCAAATTCGCGACGAAGGAGGTCTTGGCCCCGGGCACCGTAGCCATACCAGACCATAGCGCTCTTGCCGTTGGGGTAGTTCACCAATCCCTGTTGGCGCCGCACCTGGATGGCGCAGGGCTCCTCAGGGGCCTTTGAACGGACCCCTTCAGCGGTGAGCGGATGCCAGCTCGAAAAGGGTTTCATGGCAGAAGGTCGACGTCGGCTTCCGGTTCTACGACATCGCCTTTGGCCCCCTGATAAGCTTCGGCGAGCATGGCATCGGTGGCGAAGATATCGACGATTTCGGGGCAGGTCATCAGGTCATTGAGCCAGTAGTTGAGGACCTGTTCATCCGTGGCGATGGGGTTCTCAATGACCGTGGTGGTCAGGCGCTCGATGAGCCGGTCGCGGGCCAGGCGGTTGTCGACGGTCAATTCGATCAATTCTTCGTCGTGGAGCCGTTGAAGAAATTGACTGGCCAGATCGTAGACCTTTTGCCACGGGGCGTCGCCGCCGACGCGCTTCGGTTCCTCGGAGAGGCCGAGTTTAGGTGGGGAGTCGCCCGATGAAGCCGCGTCCTCGACGTGGGAAGGCGAGGGCTCTTTGACCTCGGCATCATAGCCCACGGATGGGCCGACGAAGTAGCGGTCCATCCCCGATTGCTCGGCGTCTTCGTCGATCAATTCGAAGGAGGCAAAGGCATGATTGGGGAGGCCGGCGGCGTCGGCAAATTGGGCTGCATTCTCGGCGAGTTGATCCCAGCCGATGGGGCCATCACCGATGTAGAATACCTCCTCGAGAAAGGAGGAATCCAAGTCCAGGGTGTCGGCGACCTCGTCGAGCTCGAGGCCCTCGAGGCTAAAGTCATCGATCATCCAGATGCACTCGTATCGAAAGACGGGCTCCCCGTCGCGATAGAGCCCCAGCGACCATAATTGTTGCTCCGCAAAGTAGTAGTAGATGGCTTCGCTGGGCAGCGCCTTGAGGGCTTTGGCACTATTGGTGGGGTCATCGAGGCCTCGCCAGTCGGGAAAGACCTGGAGCCACTGACCGCGGGGCTCAAGGACGTAGCCCGGCAAAGATTGGCTTTCCAGCCAGGCGACGCCCTCTGCGCGTTCAGTGGTTCGCAGATAGACGCTCTCGCTGACTTCTTCTTCCATGGGGTGGCTCCGGGCGCAAAATAAGCAGGAAACGGGCGTGGGTATTATTCGTTAAGGTCGCGGGTAGCGCAACGGGTTCGGCGTCGTGTTGGGTTAGACCAGGTCAGGGCAAGCGCCGCCAATCGTCACGGGGGATGTCCTCAGAGCGCGATGGCGGCGTATTGCCCAGAATATAAACCGCGCGGCGGTTGGCTTCTTCCTCGGTGTTATCCGGGGTGTCGACGGCCAGCGCCTCCTGGCCAAAGCCCTGAAAGTAGATGGGGATGTCGATGCCCTGGCCGTCGAACCAGCGGGCGATGGCCCGGGCCCGTTGCTGGCTGAGCTGGAGGTTCGTCTCCGCGGGGCCGACGGTGTCCGTATAGCCAGCGACGTAGAGGCGCAAGCCATCGACAGAGTCGCCGTGTTCGTCGAGCAGCGAGGCCAACTCCTCTCGGGTCTCTTCGAGCTTGGGGATCTCCGACTCTTCGAGGTCGGCCGTCCCGGTTTCAAAACCGATGACCTGCTGCGGCAATTCCACAGAAAAGGGTTCCAGGGTATGGGCGACCCATTGGCCGGAGGGGTGGTGGACGGTGATGCGGGCGCCGCCGACTTGACGGTCTTCGTCGGTGGGCCATTGGAGGTCGACGCGGCCGGCGGAAAACGACTCTTCCAGTGTCTCGTCGACCCAGCGCTGGCCCTGTTCATCGTCGATCTGGAGCTCGATGCGAACGGCCGGTTGGGTGATCTCGATGGGGAGTTGGCCGCCGTCGAGGTCCACTTCGTCGCGCAAGATGGTGACGTCTAATGACGAGCTGACGCGCAGCTCAAATTCAAAGGAGGCGTCCACGTCGCCACCTTGCTGGTCCATGCCCTCCAGGCGAGCCCGGTATTGTTGGGTGCCCTCGCGCTGTTCGATTTCCACGTGGGCGCCCTCGTCGGAGGTGAGATACTCGTAGGTCTCCTCGACGATGGGAGTGCCCGAACGGGTGATGGTCAACGTGGCGTCCAGGACGGGAGCGCTGGGCGTAACCGTCACCGAGGGGGGATCGCCCTGCGGGGGTTGATTGTCCAGGGTGGTGTAGCTGATCTCCATCGCCGATGCTGACACGCCGATGCAGAGAACGCTCAAGAGGGCGACAATAAAGGGGAGCCTGCGATAAGGTGAAAGCATTGAAGACCTGGGCATGGTAGGATGAGCGTGCACGGCGTAAGTAGTATTGTGAAATCTTGGTCGCCGCGCCAGTGCGGCTTTGGCAGGAGCCGTGCAGTGCGCGTGGTGCTTTGATAAGGGTGGCCTCGAGGAAGCAATGAAAAAGCTTGCAGAGGAACGATGGCCATGCGTGGGTTTAAATATGTCGATCCCATAGATCTGGGGGCGCGCTTGCACCTGGACGAAGAGCTTTATATTGGGGCGGGTGACTTAACGGAGCTTTTGCGCGACCAGCTCACGGAGCAGCGTCGGGCCAAGATCGAGGCCGTGCTCGATGAGCGAACCCTGACGGTGATCCCGGTTATGGATGGGATCTATGATCGGGGCAATACATCGGCCGTGCTTCGTAGCGCCGAGGGGATGGGGTATCAAGAGGCCCATATTATTGATACCCAACCGGATTATAAGACCTCGCGTCGGGTGACCCAGGGGGCCGATAAATGGGTGGACGTTCATCGTTGGCGGTCGCCAAAGGATTGCGTGCTGTCGCTCCAGGAGCGCGGCTACGAGGTGGTGGCCACGGACTTGGACGCCGATGTGGATCTTGAGGCCATCGATTTTACCTCGCCGACGGCCCTCGTCTTTGGCAATGAGAGAGATGGGGTAAGTCCCGAGGTGCTCGAGACCTGCGACCGACGCTGCATCATCCCCATTCAGGGCTTTGTTCAGAGTTATAATATCTCAGTGGCGGCGGCTCTGAGCCTCTATGAGGCGTTGCGCCAACGCCGCCAAAAATTGGGGCGTCAGGGCGATTTGACCCCCGAGGAGCGGCGATTGATTCGCGCCCATTATTATCTGCGTTCCGTGACTCGTCCGCGCCGACTTGTGCCCAGTTTATGGCGCCGATTTCAGTCCGAGAGGGCAAAGACCGTGCAGCAATAAATGTGGACATCGCGCTGTGGGCTTGAATCGCGACCGGGTCTGGACTTAGATCCTCGGCTGGCGCTTGAGAAGTCCTTCTATAAAAGGGCCACGATCTGTTGAAGAGGAAGTTATGAAGCAGTCCCGTCCACCGACGTCGGTAAGCGATCTGGTTGAGATGCTGCGCTGGCGTGCTGAGATGGCGCCCCCGGAGCGGGGATTCAAGTTCTTGAAAGGCGACGATCCAACGCCGGAGGTCCTGAGTTTTGAGGCCCTCCATCGACGTGCGAGAGCGCTCGGGGAGCGTCTGGCGGAGAAGATCGATGTCGGCGATCGGGTGCTCATTTTATATCCCCCATCACTGGATTATGTGGAGGCCTTTTTCGGGTGCCTGTACGCCGGAGGGGTGGCCGTGCCGGCCTATCCTCCGAATCCGAGTCGGTTGGAGCGAACCCTGCCAAGGCTGCAGGCCATCGTCGAGGATTCGGGGGCCACGGTAGCGATGTCGACGGAGATGATCAGCTCCATGGCATCGGCGCTGGCGATGCAGGCACCGGAGTTGGGTGAGATGGAGTGGCTGGCAACCGACGTCATCGAAGAAGAGGCCAGTGCGTCGTGGAAAACGCCGGAGGTGACGCCATCGACGCTGGCGTTTTTGCAATATACGTCGGGATCGACCGGGCGGGCCAAAGGGGTGATGTTGGAGCATCAGACGTTGATGGCCAACGAGGCCATGATCAATTCGGCCTTCGAGTTGAGCGAGGACGACGTCGGCGTCCACTGGCTTCCGCTATATCACGATATGGGTCTTATCGGGGCCGTGATTCAGCCCGTCTACTGCGGGTGTGAAAGTGTTTTGATGTCGCCACTGGACTTTTTGAAGCGGCCCTCGCGGTGGGTCGAGGCCATCGATCGCTTCGGAGGGACGGCGTCGGCGGCCCCCAATTTTGGCTACGATCTGGCGGTGCGAAAAACTTCGGCTGCCACGCGTGATCGCCTCGACTTGAGCACCTGGACGTTGGCCGTCAACGGAGCGGAGCCCATTCGTCGACAGACCCTGGAGCGCTTTTCAGCCTTTTTCGAGCCCTGTGGGTTCGAGCAGTCGGCCTTCGTGCCGGCCTATGGGCTCGCGGAGGTGGGGTTGATCGTGGCCTCGGTGCCAAAAGGTGAGGAACCGATCACGGTGAACGTGGAGGACGACGAATACGTGAGTTGCGGGCGGATCTGCGAAGATTTTGACCTGCAGATCGTGACACCGGAGTCCCACCGAGCTCTGGAAGACGGCGAGATCGGTGAGATCTGGCTTCGCCGAGGCAGCGTGGCGCCCGGGTACTGGCAGCGCGAAGAGGTTAACCGGGAGGTCTTCGCAGCGAGCCTGGACGACGGCACGGGGCCCTTTTTGCGAACCGGCGATCTGGGCGCCGTGGTCGACGGCGAATTGGTGGTGGCCGGCCGGCTCAAGGATCTGATCATCATTCGCGGGGTCAACCACTATCCCCAAGATATCGAGGCCACCGTGGAGGCGGTGTCCGAGGCCATTCGCCCGGGCTGCGGGGCGGCGTTTTCCATCGATGAGGACGGCGAAGAAAAACTGGTGATCGTCCATGAGGTCGATCCATCGCGCTGCAGCGATCCCGATGAGCTCGGCCGCGAAGTGGCCCAACAGGTGGCGACGATCCACCGCGTCGTGCCCCACGAGGTGTTGCTCATCGAGCCGCGGACCATCGAAAAGACCTCCAGTGGCAAGATTCGCCGCTTCGCAGCCCGGGAGTCTTACCTCAACCAGAGCCTGGACGTCGTGGCTCGCCGGGGCCAGGGCGATAGTCCCCATTCCAGCGACGACAGCGGCGATGAGATCGGGCGCAATCAGGCTGCCATCGAGGCCTGGTTGCGGCGACGGGTCGCCGAACTCAGTGGTGTGGACGCCGCGGACATCGATCGCCGGCGACCCTTCTCCTCGCTGGGCGTTGACTCCGCAGAGGCCGTCGGCATCGTCGGGGAGCTGGAGGTGGTGCTCGAAGAGACCATTGATGCCACGGCCCTCTACGACCATCCCACGATCGCCGATCTGGCAGGCTTTTTGGCGGATGAAGAACGCGGATCCGAGACCATACAGGCATCTCGTCGCACCCAGGGTGCAACATCGTTGGGGGGCGATCCGGTGGCTATTGTGGGCATGGGATGCCGCTTTCCAGAGGCCGACGGACTGGAGGCGTTCTGGTCGTTGTTGCTCGAGGGCCGGCCTGCATTCTCGGAGGTCGAATCCTGGCGATGGGAGCCCGGGACGTTCACCGACCCCGAGGTGGCGGGTTTCGATACCATGGCCTCGGACCGAGCCGGTTTTGTGAAGGGCATTGATACGTTCGACGCCGCCCTTTTTGGTATCTCGCCTCGCGAGGCGCGGGCCATGGATCCCCAGCAGCGGATGGTGCTGGAGACGGCCTATCGGGCCGTGGAGGATGCTCAGTGGGAGCTCGAGGCGCTGCGGGGGACGATGACCGGTGTGTTTATCGGCCAAAGTGGAAGCGACTTCGCCCGTTTATACGATGGGCCTCCCGTCAGGGCAGCGACGGGGATGGCACCGGCGGTGACGGCCAATCGACTGAGTTATTGGTTGGATCTGAGAGGGCCCAGTGCCGTGGTGGATACGGCCTGTTCGTCGTCGCTGGTGGCGCTGGAGCAGGCGATCCTCAACCTGAGGGCTGGACGCTGCGATCAGGCCTTTGTCGGCGGGGTCAACGCGGTTTTGGCTCCCGACATGTCGGTGGCCTTCTCTCAGGCCAGGATGCTGTCGGCTACCGGGGAATGTCGAACCTTTGATGCGGCGGCCAACGGCTATGTGCGCGGCGAGGGCTGTGGAATGGTGATGCTCAAGCCGTTGTCTGCGGCACTGAGAGATGGCGACCCGGTGCGGGCGGTGATCCGAGGGTCGGCGATCGTGCAGGATGGAAAGAGCAATGGATTGACGGCCCCCAACCGAGGGGCTCAGGTGCAGGTGATTCGCCAGGCGATGGCCGATGCCGGGGTGGACGAAGAGTCCATTGGGGCCATCGAAGCCCACGGGACGGGCACCGAACTCGGCGACGCCATAGAGGTCGGGGCCCTGCGCGACGTTTTCGAATCCCCTGAGACGAAAGCGCGGCGCTCGCATCGGTTTTTGGGAGCGCTGAAATCCCAGATAGGACATCTGGAGGCCGGCGCCGGAGTGGCGGGATTGATCAAAGCCGCCCTCGTCTGCGAGCGGGGAACCATCCCACCCCAGGTGGGGTTTGACACCCCAAACCCGGCCTGTGAGCTCGAGAAGACCCGGTTTCAGATCGCCTCGGATCCCCAGCCCTGGCCCGGTCGTCGGGAGAGCGCCGCTGATCCACGCATCATGGGCGTAAGCTCCTTTGGCTTCGGGGGCACCAATGCCCATGTGGTCCTCGAGGAGCCACCTGAAGAGGCCCGATCGACCGATGAAGAGCGAGCGGTACAGCCTTTTTCTCGAAAGCGATATTGGCCCGACGATGCATCGATGCGCCATCAGCGTGCAGGAGAGTGAGTCATGAATGACCAAAAAGCATTGGTAACCGGCGGCTCACGTGGCATCGGACGAGCGATCGCCACCCGTCTCGCGGCCGAAGGGGCGTCGGTGATGATCACCTACCGCGGTGATGAGGAGGGGGCTAAAAAAACGGCCAAAACCATGGCCGATGTCGCACCCAGGGTGCAACAAAAGCTTGATTTTATGCGCCTGGACGTCACGGACAGCGATGCCGTGGACCGGGGCGTGGAGGAGGCCATCGAGGCGCTCGATGGCCTCGATATCGTGGTGAATAACGCGGGGGTGATGGAGAACCAGGCGGTGGCGATGATGAGCGATGAGGCCTGGAACCAGGTGTTGGACACCAATTTGACGGGGCCCTTTTACGTGGCCAGAGCGGCGATGACTCATCTGATGCTGCAGCGGCGCGGCCGAATCATCAATATCGCCTCCGTGGCCCAGGATGGGGCCAGTGGTCAGGCCAATTACGCGGCCAGCAAGGCGGGATTGATCGGGCTGACACGCAGCCTGGCCAAGGAGTACGGTCCGCGAGGTATCACGGCCAATGCCGTGGTGCCGGGGCTGGTGGAGACGGAAATGATCGATGATGTCGACGAGCGCCTCCGAGACCACTGGGAGACTTTTTGCCCCATGGGTCGGCTGGCGACGGTGGAGGAGGTGGCCGATGCGGTGTGGTTTTTGAGTCGCGAGGCAGCATCCTTTATTAATGGTGCCGTTCTGACGGTCAGTGGGGGCCTGGACACCGCTCCTTGAGGAGCGGTGGTGCGATGGTCTGGAGATGAGGAGTTGGCGATGTATGCGATTGATCTGAGTGGCAAAGTGGCGTTGATCACCGGCGGGACACGGGGCATCGGGTTGGCCACCGCCCGGGCGCTGGCCTCGGCCGGGGCCCAGTGCGTGATGACCTATAAGTGGGGATCTGCAGACCTGGAGGCGATTGCCGACGAGTTTGAGGCCATGGGGGCCGAAACGCCCCATTTTGAGGCCGCCGACGTGGCCCATAGTGAGGATACGGAGGCGTTGGTGGAGACGCTCCACGAGACCTATGGCGGCGTGGATATCTTTGTGAGCAACGTGGCTTTTGCCGCCAAGACGCCCACCCTGGGGGATTATCGAAAGCGCTCGCTGATGACCAGTCTGGAGTATAGCGCCTGGCCGCTGGTCGATTATGTGGAGACCATCGCCGAGGTGTGTGGCTCTTATCCCGGTCATGTCGTGGCGATTTCCAGCGATGGGGTCGATCGGTGTTATCCGGGCTATGATTTTGTGGCGGCCTCCAAGAGCGTCCTGGAAGTGATGACGCGCTACCTTGGTCACCACCTGGGGGCACAGGGATGCACGGTCAACGGGGTGCGATTCGGGATGGTGAAGACGGAGTCGCTGGAGGCGATTTTTGGCGAGGAGATCTGGACGTTTTTAGAGCAAGAGGGCCTTGGTGGGGAGGCCCTGTTGTCGGCCTCCGATTGTGGCAAGGCGGTATTGGCGCTATGCAGTGGGTTGTTGGACGCGATGCAAAGTGAGATCATCACCGTCGATCAAGCGATGGCATTTGAGGATAATCTGATGCAGCGCTACCAACGGTGGAAGGAAGCGTCAGTTAACCCCGAGGAGTACCGCGATGAGTGAGACGATGAGTAAGGACGAAGTGGTGACCATTATCACCCGCAATCTCCAGGAAAATCTTCCAGATGTCGATCCGGCGGCCATTGAGCCGACGAGCTCCATGCGCGACTATGGCGCCAATAGTCTCGATATTATCGAGGTGGTCAGTGCGACGATGCGCGAACTCAAGATCCGCGTGCCGCGCTCCGAGCTTGCAGACGTAGAGAATATCGACCAGTTGGCCGATAAATTTATGGACTATCTTTAGAAGACAATGCCCCAACTGGGATCGATGACCCGCCTGAATCCGGCGGTGCTCAAAGCCAAAGAGACGTTATGCGCCCCGAAGACATACTGAAGTTTAGCCTCGCTGATTTCACCTATAATGATAGCGATCACGTCCTGGATCCGCCGTCGGATTTTGAGCAATGGGCCGATGATCCACGCATTGATCTGGCGATGCGCTTCTTCGAGCAGCCCCTGGAAGAGGCGCCCACGCCGCGGACGACGGTGGGTCATCGTATCAGTGGGCAGAGCGAGGAGATGATCAACCTGACGTCCTATAATTACCTGGGGCTGTCGACCCACCCGGAGGTGATCGAGGCCGGCAAAGCGGCCATGGATCGCTACGGGATGGGGGCGTCAGGGGCGGCGATGCTGTCGGGAACCTTCGATCAGCACCGTCGATTTGCGGACGAACTCGCGGCGTTCAAGGGGCGCGAAGAGGCGATGCTCTTTCCCAGCGGCTACGCCGGTAATGTAGGGGCTATTCAGGCCCTGATGCAGCGCGGCGACGTGCTGGTCATCGACGAAAAATGCCATCGAAGCATCGTCGATGGCGTCCAGTTGGCGGGGGCGAAGCTGGCCAGCTTTCGCCACAATGATTCGGAGTCCCTGGATGAAGTCCTTGATCGCCACAGCGACAAGCGCTGCATGGTGGTGTTGGAAGGGGTCTATTCGATGGATGGCGATGTGGCCCACCTGCCATCGCTGGTGCCGGTATGCGAGGCCCACGATGTGCCGATTTATCTCGATGAGGCCCACTCGTCGTTGATCTTTGGCGAAAACGGCAAAGGGGTCGCCGAGCACTTTGGCATGGAGGCCAAGATCGGCCTCGATTTCGGCACCCTGAGCAAGTCCTTTGGCGGGATGGGCGGCTTCATCTGCGGCGATGAAAATATCATTCGCTACATGAAGTGCTACGCCTCGCCATTTCAATTTTCCTGTGCGCTTCCCCCGCCATTGGTGGCGGCGATGCGAAAGAGTTTGGAGGTGGCGACGCGGGATAGCACGCTTCGCGATCGGCTGTGGGAGAATGTGGATTATTTCCGCAGCAATCTGGAGTCCATGAACCTCGATCTCGGGGAGTCGGAATCGCAGGTGATCCCGATCATCATCGGGTCATCGGGCGAGGAGCTGATCGGGTTGGCGACCCAGGCCCAGCAGCGCGGGCTATATCTCCAACCCATTGATTTTCCGGCCGTTGAGGCCCATGCCCGGCGCTTTCGGATCTCGGTGTCCGCCCAGTTGACCAAGGCCGATATCGATGAGGCCTCCACGATCATCGAAGATGTGATTGCCAAGCCTCTGGGGCTGGTGGGGGCGGCGTGAGCGGGGAGCAAGCGCCTTCATTGCGCCAATTGCGCCGCCAACCGCTGGTGGAACTCGACGCTTGGAGTGCCCGGGGCGAACGCGTCGAGGGGTGGCGAAAGCACCTTCCTCACCGGGAGCCGATGCTGATGATCGACGAGGTGTTAGGGGTTGATGTAGACGAAGAGCTGGTGGTGGCTCGCCGTCATGTCGATGACGACCACCTGGGCCTATCGGGCCATTTTCCCGATGATCCCGTGCTTCCAGGCACCCTGATGGTGGAGATGTTGGGCCAGGCTGGCGTGGTGTTATTTTCGGTGTTGGCTGAGGAAAACCTGGAGGAAGAGGTAAGCTCGATCCGAGCGACCAAGATTTTGGGGGCCCATTTTCTACATCCGGTTCGGCCACCGGCGAACCTGGAGCTGGTGGTCAAAGCAGAGGCCTACGACGCCTTTCTGGGTCATTGTTGTGCCCAGGTGTTGATGGACGGCCAGGTGGTGGCCGTGATGCGCGGTGAAGTCATGGCGCTTTGAGGCCAACGTTGAGTCTTTGGCAGTCGGTGCTTATAGTCAGGGTACTTACGTAGAGATTGTTTTCTGGTACCAGTGAAGCGGGACGGTCGGCGCTTGCTTTGGTGATTGCTCCGATCTCATAGTCAGCGTCATCAGGGGGTGCGCTTGAGGTGTTTCCCCGTGGTTTGACGCTCCCGTCAGGAGGATAGATTGCGTGATATCCGAATTTTGATCATCGATGATGACCAAGACATTTGCGAGTATATGGATCTTCTCCTGTCGCAAAATGGCTATATGGTCGACACGGCGACGGATCCCAATCGAGGCATCGAGATGCTACGTGAAGAAGAATTTCACGTGGTGGTTCTCGATATCATGATGCCCCAACTCAACGGGATGGAGGTCCTGGAGCAGATCCGAAGCTTCGATACCGACATTTCGATCATCATCTTTACGGGGTTTCCGTCCGTGGATACGGCGGTGACGTCGATGAAGTACAACGTTTCTGATTACATCAAAAAGCCATTCGATGTCGATGAGTTCAACGATACCCTCCAGGAAATTTTGAGAAAGAAGGGGTTGCTCGTCGATCCGGAGGAGCAATTGCTGCAGACCATCGGCCGCAATATTCGGGCGGCGCGGAAAGGTCATGAACTCACCCTCAAGCAGATGTCGCGGCGCACGGGGCTGTCGGTCAGCCTGCTGTCCCAGATTGAGCGTGCGGAGTCCAGCGCATCGGTGTCCAGCCTGTTCAAGGTGGCCCGAGCCCTGGACAAGCAATTGACGGAGCTCTTTGGCGACTACTGATCGGCGACGGTCTTCACGAGCGCGACGAGTTCGTCAATATCAAAGGGCTTCTCGATCAGGGGGTTGGCCATCGAGTCCAGAAATTGTTGGGTCTCGTCGTCGAAGACGCCACCCGTCAAAAAGATAACCCGCTTTTGCAAATGGGGGGCGCGTTCGGGGAGGCCTTCGAAGAAATCGACGCCCGAGAGGTGGGGCATATTGAGGTCGCAGAGGATGGCGTGGAAATCGCCTTCCGCGTCCTGGATGGCGGCCCACGCTTCGCGAACGCCGCCGGTGGTGACCACGGCGTCGGCATGGGGCCGAAGGAGGCGAGCGTAGAGCCGTGACATATGGGGTTCGTCGTCGATGACCAGGACGCGTCGTGTCATGGGGATCGGGGAGCCAGAGGTTGAGGAGTGATGCCCTGGGAAGAGCTGCTTGTGGAGAGTCGTAGTCGAAGTTAAGCAGAAATTGAAGTCAGAGAACCCATGGATCGTCGTCAGAATGAACCACCGCGGTCGATGGCGGAGTTGGATGGTCGGGCCCAAAGCCTTGCAGGCAAGCGATTGCATCATCTGGTCCGGGAGTTGGGATGGACGATCCCTTCGGATCTGGGGCGCCACAAGGGGTGGATGGGCCAATTGGTGGAAGCGGCGCTGGGGGCGCAGGCCGGCAATCGAGCGGCCCCAGATTTCCCGTCGCTGGGCGTGGAGCTCAAGACGATCCCCGTCGATGCCTCGGGGCGGCCTCTGGAGACGACGTTTGTGTGCACCGTATCCCAGCGTGATCCGGACGCCATCGAGTGGGCGACCTCGCCGGCCAAAAAGAAGTTGGACCATATTTTGTGGGTGCCGATCCTGGTGTCCGTGGAGGCGGCGGAAGACCGGATGATCGGAAGCCCCCTTCGCTGGCGGCCGACGAGCGCTGAAGAGGCGATGCTTCGACGAGATTGGCAAGAGCATATGGATGTGATCCGCCGCGGCCTGGCCGACGCGATCACGGCGCACGACGGGCAGCTCCTCCAGATCAGGCCCAAGGGAGCAAGTGCCGAAAGTCAGACGTGGGGAAGGGATTCGGAGGACAACCTGGTGTTGACGCGACCACGGGCATTTTATCTTCGGCGATCCTTTACGGAGGCGATGCTCGCCCGTCATTTTGCACTTGGCTAGTGCTGCTCGCTGCCCGTTGGAAATGGTGCTCAGTCGAAGAGCGAGGAGGCGATGGCGTCGACCTGGATCGGTTGGGGGTTATCGATATCGATAGCCGTCAATTGTCCACCCCATCGACAGCCGGAATCCAGCGCCAGGATGGGGCCGCACAGCCGAAGGCCGAGGGCCGACCAGTGGCCGCAGATCAGGCGATGGGTTTTCCATTGGGCAGATGGGGCATCGAACCACGCCATTCGTTTTGGGGGCAGGTCTTCGTAGGTGGCCTTGAAGGTGAAATCCAGGCCCAGTTGGTTGTCGAGGGCGCGCATACGGGTGGTGACATTGATGGTCGTGCGCCAGCGCTCGACGTCCGTGGAGGCGTCCAGGGGGGAAGCGGGTTTGTTGCCGTACATGGCCTCTAAAATGACCTCGGGAGTCGGTGAGCGCAGTTGGGTTTCGATCTCTCGGCAGAGCTTCTGAGCGTGGGCGATGGACCAGCTGGGGTGGAGTCCGGCGTGGACCATGGCCAATTGGCGATCGTCGTCGACGACAAGCAGCGGACATTGGCGAAGCCAGTCGACGAGCGTTGGCAGGTCGGGGGCGTTGAGCGCCGGTCTAAAGGTGTCGCCAGCCCGTGGAGGACGGTTGGTGAGGGCGACGGCCAGAAAATGCAGATCGTGATTGCCCAGCACCACCGTCGTGCAGTGGCGGTGCTCGGCAAACCAGCGGAGCACGGAGAGGGAGTCGGGGCCGCCGTTGACCAGGTCGCCAACTTGCCAGAGATGATCGGCGGAGGGATCGAAGTCGATGGTCTCCAAAAGGCGGCGAAATTCGTTGAAGCAGCCGTGAATGTCGCCGATGGCGTAGGTGGTCATGGGGGCTTGCGGGGGCAGTGGTCGGAATCATTGCCGGCGTCAGCGCTGTTAGCACAGTCAGATGGACTTGTCGCCGCGGCGTTGTCGGTGCTACCAATCGCCCCGTGATAGGTATCTATTTCCTCTACCAATGGAGTCGCCATGGAAGTCGCCGACAATATTCTCGAAGCCATCGGCTATACCCCTCTGGTTCGGAGCCACGCCTTGTCTCGGGATGTGGAGTCCGATGTGCTGATGAAGGTGGAATACGTCAATCCCGGGTCCAGCGTCAAAGACCGGCCTGCGCTTCAGATCATCGAAGACGCCGAGGAAAGCGGTGAATTGGACGCCGGGGGAACGATCGTGGAGGCCACCAGCGGCAATACGGGGATGGGCCTGGCGATGGCAGCATCGGTCAAGGGCTACAGTTGCATCTTTGTGATGCCCGACAAAATGAGCGACGAGAAGATCAAGGCCC
>CAYQBU010000034.1:0-27922 GCA_964415785.1 uncultured Bradymonadales bacterium | reverse complement strand
AACCACCTGCAGGGCCGTCGTCTCAGGGCCTAAACTCACCCTTCGACGCGCGGACTACTCCCGTCTCCACGCACCCTGCGCAGATCGCTGACGAACCAATATTGAATCCATGACTTGGGCTCGAGAAGATCGCTTACCTACTCAACCTTCCCCTTAACATACTGCAAATTAGGCACGCATTACCTCCGGTCAAGACTACCATCACCTCGTGGCTACCGAGCATTCTGGCTATTGGGCTGCTCCTGCCTTACCCTTATTGCAACTTTAACTGTTTAACCAAGGAGCCCTCCATGAAACCTCAGGCAACCATCTGGCACTACCCCCGTTGCTCCAAGTCACGCAAAACCCTTGCTCTGCTTCGCGACACGAACGTCGACCTCCAGATCCGTCGATACCTCGACGACCCTCCCTCGGCCGACGAGTTGCGCCAGGCCCTCGACGCCCTCGATATCTCTGCCCAGGAGCTGGTGCGCAAAAAAGAGTCTCAATTCAAGGCGTTAGACCTCGACGACGCCGCCCTCGAGGAGCAGGACTGGATCGAACTTCTGGTGCAATATCCCAAGCTCATTGAGCGCCCCGTCGTCCTCACCTCCAACGGCGCCATCATCGGGCGCCCCCCGGAAAACATCCATTCCATCATCGACTGACCGACGCCGGCTCCCGGCAAAGGTCCCTCAAAACCAACTGCCCTGATCGATAATGACCGCCCCTGTCACGCCGGGGGCGTTATTTTCGATCCCCCACCGCCCCCGGCAAGCATCCGGGCCCCACCGGCCTTCCCTGGTCGTTCTGGGCCGTGGGGTTCCATTTTCGGTGAACCCTTCCCAACCGATCGAGGCGATGCCGTTGGCAGGATTCCCGGTCGATGCCCGGGTTGCCCGATGATCGAGGGCTTATGGGATGTCCCCTTCGATACCCCTCGCCCTGGAGGCCTTCCACCAGCACATGGTCGCCGACCACATCGCTGCCGGCGAGTTTGAACCCCCCGCCGACCTCTCCGCTCAACCGGTCGAAGTGGTTCCTCCCCCCCGAGCGCACCATCGCGCCACCGCTCTCCACCAGCAACTGACGCTCACGGCCACCAGCCGCCACCACGGCCCTCAAATAGACCCGGCCGGCCTCAGCCCCTACCCACATCGCCGGACCTCCGCCCTCACACCTTCCGCACTCATTGTCCACGAAGGTCGAAAAGTTGACCGTCCCCACCGCCTCATCGCCCCAGTAGATCCCCCCTCCCGAGGCTCCGGCGGCGTTGCTCGAAAACGTCGCGTTATCGACATCCACGAATCCTCGCGTCCACCTGTCGCTTCCCTCGACGTGGATCGCGCCGCCCTCCGCGTCGGCCTCATTGGCCTCAAAAAGCACCTGTTCGATTGCGAACCCCCACACCGGTTGACTCATGACCGACGGCGCACGGCCGACTCCCTTCAGCGCCAGTGCTCCCCCATGGCGAGCTTCGTTATCTTTGAAGACGCTCCGCCGTATCTCACCGCGGCCCTCGCGAAAAAACATCCCCCCACCATGGGCATCGGCGTGGCAATTGTGGACCTCCCCCTGGTCGATGATCACCTCCCGAGCGAAATAGCCTGCTCCGCCCGACTTGCCGGTGCTGTCCCAACCCCAGGACCCTCCGGTGATCGCGACCGCTCCATCGCCCTCAGCCACGTACACTGCCCCTCCTCGACCATCCGCACGGTTCCCAACAAAGGTCATCGACTTCAACTCCGCCTCTACCCCATCCCCCAGATAGATCGCTCCCCCGCGTCCGGTGACCTCGTTGGAATCCAGATACCCATCCTCGATCCTCAACACCATCTGCCCGGCCTCTGTGCCATTGGCCCGGATCGCTCCCCCATCGACCCCACCATTATTCAGGAACCGGCTTCCCTCCACATTTATCTCCATCCGTCCCTCTCCCTTCAGGACCAACGCCCCATCAAAATGACCCCACTCGCTCTCGGCGATATCGATCTGGACATCCTTCCCCGATCCATCGACCACCATGCCGCTGGCGACCACTCCCGGCGCACCGTTCATCGCCACCCCTCGCACCCGAACCTCCACCTCTTCGGCTGACGGCGCCACCTCAATGAGCGCCCCACCACTGGGTTCAAACCTTTGGGAGGCCCGAATCACGCTCTCATGGCGCCCATGACCCATCAGTCTCAGCCGGTCACCGACCACCAAAGGCGCGTCGAGCTCCACCTCCTCCACCTCATCACTGATCTCGATCAAACTATCGCGATGCACCCGATCGACGACCTCTCTCAAGCTTCCGTAGGCTCCCTCATCGGCCCCCTCTACAACCACGGTCGGCGCCTGCGCCTTCACCACGACATTCACCCTCGCCCCCTCGCCCACCTCAAAGCTCTCCTCGACCCCTTGAAAGCCCCAGGGATTTTCCCAGGCGTCGACCACCTCTTCGACGATGCGAACCTCGTAGTTCCCGGGTTCCACGGCCATCATCGCGATTTCGCCTCCATCGATCTCTCCCTCCACGACCCTCTCTCCATCGCCATCGACCAGTGCCCAGGCAGCGCTGACTTCCGATGGCCACTGGGCCCCCAATTCTACGGTTCCACCCCGCGCCTCTTCCCCCTCTCCACAGCCGCTTCCAACCAGGACCGCCATTGCCACGCAGGCCCACCACCTGCCCATATCAGCCATCACGGATCTCCTCGCTCAATTGCCCATCTGGAATGGTCTCCCCTATTGTCGGAAAACCCCTGTGTCGAATTGCGTGCTTTTTCAACTCGACACAGGGGTCCGTCTTGTCGACCTCGACGATCAGCGCCAGATCACCTGGTCGATACCGATGGCCCCCTGCACACCAGGGGCATTATTTTCGATCACCAACTCGAAATCCGTGCCCACATCCTGGAGTCCCTCGATGACCATCACGTGACTTCCCGACGTGAAGCTCTCACTATTTTTGATCACCTCCCCATCGGCCATCACCCTTAGCTGTCGATCGCCATCACCTGGCCCACCCACAGCTTGGTAGAGGATCACGATCGACTCCTGACCGCTTGCCCCACCGCTAAGAGACCCCGTATCGTCAGTGCTCAGCCGAGCCCCTTCCGACGCCAGAACCGCCGACCGGTCGCCCGATGAAAAAGGATTCGAGGTGTAGGCATCCTCGTAGAACCACTCCCGATCGTCTCTCCCCATCGTACTCCCACTTTGAGCGGAATCACCGAGTCGCCATCCATCAAAATTCTCGAATTGGCTATCGGGCTCCCAGGCCCCCCGCGAGCACTTGGCCCCCGAGGGTCGAGCCATCCCCCGCTGGTCTTCGCCATTCCAGCGCCATCGGTAGTACGTCTCCACAGACCCTCCCAGGCCCCCCGAAAGAGCTTGCCACCGTCCAGTAATGACTTCACACTCTTCGGCCGGTATGTCGCGGTACCCCACATTGCCGATCGACAATTCGTAGGTCTGCTCCAACCCCTGGCCACTGAGGAACTCAAAACTTCCGGCCTGTCCTATCTCGTCACTGGCCTCACTTTCAAAATGACCCTCATCTTCAAGCTCTTCGATCAGGTTATATCCCCCTGATACGAAATCCAATTGCGACGACTGTGTCCCCACATCGGCGCCCGAAAATGAACTATTATTGCTGATGAAATTGGCCTTCAGGTGCAGCCGATGCATCCCAGTGCGCACCTCGATGGCCCCTCCACTGCAAAGAAACGTGCATTCATTGGCGATCAGCGTCGAAAACTCGATGCTCCCCGACGCCTCATCCCCCCACGATATGGCCCCTCCAACTCCGGCCTTATTATTGCCGAAGGTTGAATTATAGATCCCCACAAAAGACTTATCGTCGCTACCCTCTACGAAGATGGCACCTCCTTGCGTCAATCCACCTCCCACCTCGTTGAGGTGGAACACCGACTCTCGGACTTCGAAATAATACTCCGACGGCAGCGCCACTCCGGAATCGATCCCCACCTCATATAAGTACAGCGCTCCCCCTCCACTATTAGCCTCATTGTTGCGATACTGCCCCCTCTCCATAAATCCCTGGGCACCATCGAGGGCCACTGCGCCCCCTAGACCTCCGGCCTCATTGGTCTCAAATGTCATCCCGCTGGCCTCCACCTCTCCCATCCCAAAGATGGCCCCTCCATCCTCACCGGCCTCGTTGCCCTGCCACTCCAATTCATCGAGCACTAGCGCCACATCTTCCCCACTCCACAGCGCCCCCCCATCTTTACCGGCATAGTTTTGCTCGAAGTCACTCTCCTCGACCTCCACCTCCAACTCTCCTCCCAACCAAATCGCTCCTCCCTGGTCGGTGGCATCGTTCGAATCAAAAGTGCTCTCCTTGATGCGCAAAAGACTTGCGTCGCCGTCTCCATCGCCGTCGACGGCCATCGCTCCGCCATCGGTGGCAAACCCACCCTCGAAGACACTGTCCTGAACCCAGACTTCAACACCATCGAGTCCCCTCAGTGCCATCGCTCCACCGAGACCGCTTCCCTCCAGACCTTCGAAATGCATATCAAAGAAGTGGACATCCACATCCGACAGCGCTCCCGCGCCCACCTCGACTCCTCCGGCCCCCGTCGATGACACCGCATCCTCGAGCCTCAACCCCTCCAGGTGAATCACTTCGTCGCCACTTCCCTGATAGGCTAACTCCAACAACCCCTCCGAGTTCCCCGATGCTGCGCTCAGCACCAGCTCTGCTCCATCGGAGCCCATCACATATACGGGCCGATCGATGAGCAACCGCTCATCTAACGCCAGATCTGTCACTCCATCCTCAAACCTGATCTCACTTCCCGCATTGACCCGACCCACGACCTCTCGCAGGCTCCCATAGTGGTCTCCATCGTCGACCTCGGTCGTCACCAGTGTCGGGTGCTGCGTGGCGATCAGATGTGTATGCGTCGCCGACGACGCGATCGAAAAGCTATCCCCCGCGCCGTCGAACCAATACTCATTGTCCCACTCGTCACTCACCGTGCTCGCCTCTTCCACCCGGTATTCTCCGGGCTCTAGATCGAGGCTCTCCATTCCTGAACTTGTGGCATCGAAGCTATGGACCGTGCTCCCATTCTCGTCGACCACATCCAACTCCACGGACACGTCATCAGGCAGAGTGATATTGACCTCCAGCGTCCCATCGCGAACCTCGTAGACGCCGAATATCTCCTCGCTCGCACCGCTGGCCACCTCGATCTGCACTGAATCGGGCACCGAATCGTAGATCCGATCGCCCGTCGAATACCCCTCAAATTCAACCGTATACTCCCCGGGGATCAGCGATGACCATTCGCTCTCCCCGCCGATGGTCTCATCGAGCTCCGGCCCGTTGACGGTCGCCTCAAAGGACGAGGGCTGGGGATGATCCACCTGCCCCACCGTCAGGCTCCCCATCAACAATTCATAATTCATTGTCACCGACGTTGTGCTGCCGAGCTCCACACTCACCGTCTTCTTCTCTCCCTCAAACAGGGCCAACCCATCTTCCACATCTCGGGCTTCCACCTCATAATCTCCAACCGGAAGCTCCAGGCTCATCGTTCCTCCCTGGGAAATCGACTCCGTCACCCCCGATCCATCGACCACTACGTCCGGCGTCACCGACCACCCTCCATCGGCCTCCCATCCCACTACATCGACCTCCAGCGTGCCCTGGCGGGGTGCGTATTCACTCGTCACCTCCGCCGAATCTCCGCTGGCAATGACCACCGTTTCCATCGCTGGCTCCGGGTCATAGTACATCGCCCCATCCTGACCACTTTCGAACTCCACGGTGTACTCGCCGGGAATCAACTCCTCGAGCAGCGTTGTCGCCTCATCGAGGGTCTGCGTCCACGCCGGCCCCTCCACGGTGGCCTCAAAGGATGATGGTTCCGGATGCCCCTGGGCCTCCACCATCAACTCTCCATAAACCAACTCATAGTCGATGATCGCTTCCGCCACGCTTCCCTCCTCCACCGCGACATTGGTGCTCATGCCCTCATAGGTCACCACCCCCTCCTCCACCGTCGCCGCCTCTATCTCATAGGCCCCCACGGGTAGATCCAACGTTGTGGTTCCGCTCTCCGTGATCGTCGTCTCCCATCCCGTCCCCACCACCTCGACGTCGGGCTCCACGGAAACTCCGTCCACTTCCTCCAACCCCTGGACCACGACCTCCAGCGTCCCCTCGCGAAGCTCGTAATCGCTGCTCACCTCCTCCTGATCACCGCTGGCGATCGTCACCTCATGAACCACGGGCATCGGCGAGAACACCAACTCGTCGTCGACGTACGTCGCATAGGTGATCGCGTACTCGCCCGGGATCAGCTCATCCAGCGTCGTCGGCCCCACCACGGTCTCATCCATCTGTGGGCCTTCTACCTGGGCCTCAAATTCTCCGGGACTGGGGTGATCTCCCACCGCCACCACCAGCTCCCCGTGTACTAGCTCGTAGGTCACCTCCACCGTCAACGAGGTCATCTCCGCCACCGTCACCTCCTGGGTCTCCCCTTCCAACTGAAATAGCTCCTCCTCAATATCGAACGCCTCGACCTCATAGGTACCAGGCTTGACCTCAAAGCTTTGCCGCTCCGCGATCACCGTCGTCTCCTCGAACTCTTCCCCGCTTATCTTCACCTCCGCTTCCAGCCCTTCGTCCTCCATGACCTCCAGCCCCTCGACCACCACCTCGATTTCACTGAGCTCCTGCTGCCCCTGATTCGGCGGATCTTGCTGGTTTTGATCCCCGTTATTCTGATTATTCGGATTTTGATTGGGCGAAGAATTGCCCTGGTTCGCGGGCTCCTCCTCCCCATTTTGCGCCTCTTGATTGGCCTTACCATCATCTTGATCACCGGCCTCATCGCTGCCGCACCCCAGCGCACCAAATACCAGCAACCACGCCGCACACCACCGCACACCACTCTGGAAAGTCATAGAGATCTCCCTGAAGAAGAAATTATAGAAGTCCAACGGAGCATCTTAGTGAGCGAACCCGTGGGTTCTCCCCTACCGCATTGTGCTCGAATTGATCCCAGTCTAGCGACGTGGTCAGACGTTTCAATACCCAGCCGCGACTTTATGCATAACTTTACATGCCTCTATCCCAAAACAAGCGGCCCTCCATCCCTGGAGGGCCGCTTGTTTTTCGTCTTCCGATTCTACCAGTTGCTGCTAGTGCTGCCCGCCGGAAGTAAGTGGGCAGTCTCGGCGAGGACTGGGCGACGAGGGCAAGGCGCGATGACGAGGCGATGCCTTAGCATCGTCGAGGAGTCGCAACACAGCCATCGTCGTTCAGCACCGCCGAGAGTGCTTGCGGATTTTCGAAGGGCAGCACTAGAAAGCTAGCGCCAGACCACCTGCTTGATGGCCACCGCACCATCTGCACCGGGGGCATTATTCTCGATCTCCAGCTCAAAGCCATCGCCATCCTCAAAGTCCTGGAAATCATCGATCACCAGCACGCCTTCACCACTGGTAAAGGTATCGCTCGTACCGAGCACCGTCCCATCCGCTTTCACGCGCACCTGGCGATCCCCATCGGAGGACGGCCCTTCGACTTCATAGATAATGGCCATGGAATCGATGCTATTTGCCCCGGAGACCAGACTCTCGATCTCCGTGCTGCTCATCGTCGATCCCTCTTGGTCCAAGATGATCCGGTCATCATCAAAGGCGCTATAAGCGCCACTATAGTCCCAGTCACGCCCATCATTGCCCGTAAAACTTCCACTGTCGGCGCTATCGCCAAGATCAACGTCTGTGAAATCCTCAAAGCGGCTATCGGGCTCCCAGGCTCCACTGGAGCAATAGGCTCCCGAGGGCCGCGCCATGCCCCTTTGATCACCGCTGGCGAGGTTCCGGTCCGCCGCCAAACTGATCAACCATCCCGTAATCTCCTCGCATAGGTCAGCCGGGATATCTCGGAGACCGACACTACCAGGATCGAGCTGGGCGACCCGATTCAGTGATTCCACACCATTGGAATCATCGTAAGACTCACTCCACGAATAGCTTATACTGGCATCCAACACATCACCGACATCCTCGGTAAACTCTCCATCTCCCGTCACATTTGCAATGATATTATAGCCGTCACTGATCACATCGAATCCACCATCCTCGATAACCAGACCACTCATGGTGGAGAGGTATGAAGTGTCGATCACGGATCCCCTCAGATTCAAGACAGTGCTATCGGCGCGTGAAATCACCCTGGCTCCATTACCGGTCAAACAAAAGGGATTTCCAATTTCGCAATCTGTATGATTAAGGATTGTCGAAAACTGAATGGTTCCACTCGCCGTATCTGACCATTCCACCGCCGCCGAACCCGTCCCTCTTGTCCGGTGATTTGCGAGGGTTGTATTGACGATATTGACCCACGTACGGGCACTGCCGCCTGAGTAGATTCCCCCACCATAATCGGCCTCATTGGATTCCAGGAGAACCGACCGGATTTCATAGGGTTCCTGCATGCCACCTCCGACGCGGTCAAGCCTGATCCCACCGCCCTTGTCGTCGGCCGAGTTATCGTAGATCACACTGTTCTCGATGGAACCCACGCTTTGCTCGAGCATCAATCCTCCTCCGTCACCTCCGGCATCATTTTCCTCTACGACGATGGAGGTGGCCCAGAAATCACCCCTACTCTTGATCGCCCCACCATCTCCCATACTGCTATTATTCAAAAATTCCGTATCCAGGATCTCTGTCGATGTATCTTCCCCCAGGGCGACCGCGCCTCCGTCGTTTCCAGCACTATTGGCCTCAAATTCGGAATCTTCGATGGTTATATCACCATGCCAGGCGCGTATTGCCCCGCCCCGAACTCCAGCTTCATTGCCCTCAAATACGGAATCTTGCACCGTGAGATCCCCCTCCGTATCACTGGCCAGACTATAGTAAATCGCACCCCCGTTTTGACTGGTAATATTATTCGTGAATTCACTTCCCACAATATAGGCGCTTCCACCGGAACCACTGATCTCGACCGCCCCGTTGGCACCTGTCGACTCCGTATCCCTGAATATACAATCAAAGAACTGTACTGTGGCATCCTCGATCGAAGTCACGCGTACCGCTGCGCCTCTATCGGCTTCCACATCGAAAAACTCAATCCCCTCAAAGTGGATCACCTCATCGCCAGTTCCCTCGTAGTCGACAGTAAATAGGCGTTCCTCCGAGTTGTCGCTGGATTGGGTAATGCCAATATGACCGTCCGACGGTCCCATCAGGTGAACGGGCTGACTGATATGAATCGTGGAATCGAGCTCGATGGTCGAGACGCCTTCTTCGAAGTGAATCTCCGTTCCCTCATTGACGCGATTGACCACCTCTCGGAGGCTTCCGTAGTCATCGCCATCATCGTCGCTGACGTTGACCTGTGATGGCAGTTGGGTCGACACATTCTGTGTGTGGGTCTCCGCCGAGGCAATGGGAAAACTCTCCTCCGTTCCGTTGAAGGAAAAGGGATTATCCCACTCATCGGTCACCGACCCGGCCAGGACCACCTCGTAATCTCCGGGGAGTAGAGCTGCGGACTCCAATCCGGAGCCCGTATTGCTGAAGCTATGAACCACGTCCCCTTCATCATCGACGATCTCAAAATCGACGCTCACCTCATCGGGGATGCTCATATTGATCTCCGCCGTTCCCTCCCGCATCTCGTAGTCCGTCATCACCTCTTGACTGGACCCGCTTTCCACGACCACCTCTTCCTCATCCAGGGTGGCATCCCAGATGATATCGCCCGTCGAATAGCTGGAAAAATCAATCGTATAGGTCCCGGGCAAGACATCATCCCAGGTCGTCTCCTCGGAGATGGTCTCCAAAAAGTCCTGTCCCTCTACCGTGGCCTCAAAATTCGACGACTCCGGATGGTCGTCGTAGCCCACGGTCAGCTCACCGTAGACCACCTGGTATTCAATGGTCACACTTGAGGTCTCGTCCTCTTCGATGGTGACCGTCTCCGAGCTTCCCTCAAAGAGCGCCGGACCCTCTTCGACATCCTGGGCATCCACCTCGTAGTTCCCAACGGGCAACTCCAATGAGGTCGATCCCGAACTGGTGACCTCTTCTTCTTCCTCGTCACCGCTTACCACGATCATCGGATCCGGGGAGAGTCCCTCCACTGCATCGAGCCCGCCGATTGTCAATTCGAGTGTTCCCACCTCTACTTCCGGGTCCTCGCCGTTATTCGTCGGATCTTCACCGTTATTCGTCGGATCATCATCGTCGTTGTTGGAAACTTGATTGTTCGGATCCTCTTGGTCGCCGGAGTCATCGCCCCCACAACCGGCACTCAACAGCCCCAGTATCGAAATCAAAACAGTCCACTTCACCACATTCCGCAACATAAACACCTCGATATACGATTGAATAAAATCAACGCGCCTGGTGAGCGGACGGGATTGTCCTCCCCCACCAAGATTTTGTAATCTGTATAAAACCATCACAGACGATAAAAAATCTGTCAACCCATCTCCTAAAAAGGTCTACTGCTGCCCGCCGAAAGTACGTAGATAGTCTCGGCGAGGACTGGACCCCGATTCCCCCGCCGATAGACGAATGGGCCTTCGTCAAATATGGTGCCCCCGTTCTCACTTCCCCTGCGATTTTTGACACCCATGACCACCGACCTCACCTCCCCTTATTCCTGCGTGCTCGCCGTGGACACGGCCACCGCGCTTCAGTCCATCGCCCTCATCGACGGCGACGAAATTCTGGAGTCGCGCCTTCGACGAGTGGCCTTCAACCACGGAAGCTCGCTACTGGCCAATATCGATTCCCTCTTTGAGGATCGATGCATCGGCCTCCAGGATGTGGATCTCTTCGCAGTCGGTCTGGGGCCGGGAAGCTTTACCGGGCTTCGCGTAGGACTGGCGACGGCCAAGGCGCTGTCGCGCTCCGTCGACACGCCCATTGTGGGCGTCTCTAGCCTCGCCGCACAGGCCTATCTGCCCGCCCGTCACCGCCCGGGACACCCCGTGGCATCCCTCTTTGACGCCCGTCGACGCGAGGTCTACGGCGGCGTCTATCAGTGGGACGACGAGCAATTGAACTGCCTCCTGGAGGACTGCGCCCTCGCCCCCGACGCCTGGATGGAGCACGTCGATGCATCCGTCGACGGGCCCCTCTTACAAGTGGGCGACGCACTTCAGCGCTACGACCAGCTACTCCAGTGGTCTCGCCCCGAACTCCTGACTCTGGGACCGGAATTTATATCCCCCTCCGCCCTGGGCGTCGCCTATCTGGGACGTCGCCGGGCAACGCGACGAGGCAGTGCCGACCGCGCCCAATTAGAGCCCAATTATATCCGCCCCAGCGACGCCGTCCTTCCCGACCGCCAGCCCACTGCCATGCCCGCCAAACCCGAAAGCGACCGATGACGCTCGATGCCTCCAATATCCCCGGTCGCCTCTCGCTGAGCCTCAACGATCCCCACGCCACAGCGCTCACCGACCTGCGAGGAGTCGGCCCCAAGACCTCCCGACGCCTCCAAGAGCGGGGCATCGAGGACCAACTCGACCTGTTGCTCTTCGTCCCCCGAGCCTATCGACCGACCTATCGCTTCGTTGCTGGCCCTAAGATCGCCGCCGATCGCGCCGAATGGGTAGAGGCCTTTGGCACCGTCATCAGCGTCACCCCCAAACGGGGTCGCCGCCCCTTTGAACTCCTCCTCGACGTCGACGATCAGCGCTTTAAATGCCTCTGGTTTCACCTCCCCTATCGCGGCTTTGATCGCTCCTTTAAGGCCGGCACCACCGTCCATTTCGAGGGCCAGGTCGACCACAACAAGAGCGTACCAAGCCTTGCCCACCCCACGGCCAAGACCCTCAAGACCCCGCCCTCTCCACCGCCTCCCCAGACCGAACTCCTCCCTGTCTATAGCTCTATGGAGAAGGTCCACGACTCCACCATCGCCGATGGCATCGCCACCGCCCTCTCTACCCTCGGCCCTCACCTCGACGAGGGCCTTCCTAAAGTGCTACCCTCTACCGCGCCCTTCGCATCATCCACGCCCAGGTCGATATCGATGATGCCGATCGCTTCCAGGAAGCTCTGGACAACGCTCGAAGTCGCCTTATCTTTCAGGAATTCTTCGACCTTCAACAGGCACTCACCCGCCAGTATATCGCCGAACGCCGCGCCGCTGATGCCCCGATCTGCAAGGAGCGTGAATTGGGACGTTCACTGGTTCGACAGCTTCCCTTTTGCCTCACCGGCGACCAGCGCGACGCCATCGCCACCATGGCCGACGAGCTGGAGCGGCGCGTCCCCATGCGTCGCCTCCTCCAGGGCGACGTCGGAAGCGGCAAGACCATCGTCGCGCTCATGGCCGCCGCCATCGCCATCGGCAGCGGCAGCCAGGTGGCAATGATGGCCCCCACGGAGATCTTGGCCCGCCAGCATCGCCGCAAAGTGGAGACTTTCTTTGCCGACCTCGATCTGGAGACCGCTTTTTTATGGGGCTCCCAATCGGCTGGCGAGCGCCGCGACGCCGCCCAGTCCATCGCCAGCGGTGAGGCCGACCTCGTCGTCGGCACCCACGCCCTTTTTCAAAAGGACATTGCCTTCCAAAACCTGGGCCTCATCATCGTGGACGAGGAACACAAATTCGGGGTCGAGCAACGCCAGGCCCTCATGGCCCTGGGCGATGACCCCCACCTCTTGTCCATGACCGCTACCCCCATTCCTCGCTCGCTGGCCCACGCTGTCTTCGGCGACCGCGATCTGAGCCTGATCCGCGAAAAACCCCCGGGCCGAAAGCCCGTGCGCACCGTCCTGCGCGATCGCCACCGGGCCCCAAAGGTCTACCAATACCTGGGCGAACGCATCGCCGACAGCGGTGAGCAGGCCTATATTGTCTATCCCCTCGTCGAGGCCAGCGACGCCGTCAGTCATCGCCAAAACGTCATCGACGGCGCCCAGGAACTCAAAAATGGCCCCCTGGCTCACCTGTCGGTGGGCATTCTCCACGGGCGCATGCCCGGGGAGGCCAAGGACCAGGTCATGCAGCGCTTTGCCGATGGCCATATCGACGTGCTCTGCTCCACCACCGTCATCGAGGTCGGCGTCGACGTCCCCAACGCCACCTTGATGGTCATTGAAAATGCCGAACTCTTCGGCCTCAGCCAGCTCCACCAGCTCCGCGGACGCGTCGGACGCGGTGAAGCGGCCTCCATGTGCGTCCTCCTGGCCGGGCTTGGCCTCACCGACGATGCCCGCCAGCGCTTGCACGCCATGATCGATACGGACGACGGCTTTGATCTTGCCGAGATCGACCTCCAGATCCGCGGCCCCGGCGAGTTTCTGGGCATGAAGCAGGCCGGCCTTCCCGAATTTCGCTTTGGTGACATTCTTCGCGACGCTCAGTGGATGCTCAAAGCACGCCGCGACGCCCGTCGCCTCGCCCTGGGAGACGCCTCCAGATGACCTCTAACACCGCCCCCACCTACGCCGGGATCGCCCTTGACCTCCCTCTCTTTACGGCCTTGACCTACGAGGTCCCGGACCACCTGCGCCCGACCATCAAGCTTGGCCACCTCGTCCAGGTTCCCTTCCGCAACAGCTCCAAGACCGGTGTGGTCGTCGAACTCAACGATCAGCTCGACGACCCGGAACTCGCCGACAAGACACGACCTCTCCTCGACCTCCTCGACCCAGAGCCACTGCTTAGCCCCACGGATATCCAATTTCTGAACTTTATCGCCGATTACTACTTCTCTCCCATCGGCCAGGTCGCCAAGATGGCCCTCCCATCGGCGATCCGAAACGAGGGCATCAAGCACTACCGTCTTCTCGAAGACCCTCCCCTCGATGACCTGGACGCCGATCTCGATGACGCCCTCCTCCCGGTCATCGACGCCCTCGACACCGACGAGCCCACGCCGGTCAAAAAACTCCGCAAGCAATTCCCGGATCTCACCTATCACGACCTTGGCGCATTGGAGACCCACCAACTCGTCGACACCAGCTATCGCGAACAGCGCTCCGTCAAAGAAAAGACCGAGCTCTTCTATCAACTCCGTCGACGACCCGAAGACAACGAGCGAGTAGGCCCCAACCAGCAAATTCTGATCGACCACCTCGCCCACCAGGAAGAGCCCGTCTCTCGCCAACACCTTCGCGACCTGGTCTCCAGCGCCTATTCCAGCCTTCGCTCCCTTGAAAAACGGGGCTTTGTCTCCAGTGAAGAACGCGAGGTCTACCGCGACCCCTTCGCCCAGTCCCAGATCATCGAGCCCCCCGAAGACCTGACCCCCACCGACGAGCAGCAACAGGCCCTTGACGCCATTTCGGAGGCCCTCCAGGCCCGTCGCTTCGAGGCCTTTGTCCTCCATGGAGTCACCGGAAGCGGAAAGACCGAGGTCTATATCCGGGCCATCCAGGCCACCCTCGACGCCTCCATGCGCGCCCTGGTGCTGCTGCCCGAGATCTCGTTGACGCCTCAATTTGTGGCCGTCTTCCGAGGATACTTCGATGACCGCATCGCCGTGCTCCACTCCGGTCTCAGCGCTGCCGAGAGGTTTGATCAGTGGCGACAGATCAAGCGCTCCGAGGTCGACATCGTCATCGGAGCCCGCTCCGCCCTCTTCGCTCCCATGGACGACCTGGGCATCATCATCGTCGACGAGGCTCACGACACGAGCTTCAAGCAGGAGCGCGGCCCTCGGTATAACGCCCGCGACATGGCTCTGGTTCGCGCTAAAATGGAGAACGCTCGCGTCGTCCTCGGCAGCGCCACCCCCGGCCTGGAGTCCTACCACAGCGCCCAGGAAACAGAGCGCATCAGCTACCTCGCCATGCCCCAACGGGTCGCCGATCGCCCCCTACCAGAGGTCGACATTGTCGATATGCGTCGCGGCGCCAACACCCAATCGGCGCGCTCCGAGATCCTCTCTCGCCCTCTCCTGGAAAGCATCGACCACACCCTGGACGCTGGCAAACAGGCCATCCTCTTCCTCAACCGCCGCGGTTTTTCACCCTGCGTCCTCTGCGAGTCCTGCGGCCATCGCTTCCAATGCCCAAACTGCGATGTCTCCTTGACCTACCACCGCCACATGGAGGCGCTGCGCTGCCACCACTGTGACTTCTCGTTGCGCATGCCCGAACGCTGCCCGGAATGCGACCACGACGGCCTCGGCCGCCGAGGCACGGGAACCGAAAAGCTGGAGTCCCACCTCCAGGATCTCTACCCCGCTCAATCCATCGCTCGCCTCGACCGCGACACCTCGCGCGGAAAGAATCTACGCCGCACCCTCCGCCGATTTCGAAACCGCGACATCGACCTCCTCGTCGGCACTCAGATGGTCACCAAGGGCCATGACTTCCCTCACGTCACCCTCGTGGGAGTGATCCTGGCCGACATGAGCCTCAACTTTCCCGACTTTCGGGCCTCCGAGCGCACCTTCCAGCTCTTGACCCAGGTTGCTGGACGGGCGGGCCGCGCCGACGACAAAGGCCGCGTTATCATCCAGACCTATATGCCCGACCATTACAGCCTGACCTGCGCCCAACGCCACGACTATGCCACCTTTTCCAAATTGGAGCTCAAAGAGCGACAGGATCCAGCCTATCCGCCTTTTGCTCACCTGGTGGCCCTCAAATTCGAAGGAGCCCACGAGGGTAAGACCATCGGGACCGCGCGCCGCTACGCCAGTGCCGCCCGACGCCTCTTTCAACGCGACCAGCGCTTTGCCCGCGCCATCACCATGCTCGGCCCGGCCATGGCCCCGATTGCCCGCATTCAAAACCGCAGCCGCTGGCAACTCCTCTTAAAATCGGCGAGCCGCCGCGCCCTCCGCACTTTCACCGCCACCATGCTCGACCGGGCCGGATACTTTCAGCGCCCCTCTCGTAGCCAGCGAGGCTCCAAGGTCCGAGTCATCGTCGACGTCGACCCCGTTAGCCTCCTATGAGCCCTGGGTTGCCCTTTTTCGACGGGCCTCGATCACGGTTTGCAAAAATTCCCGATTCCTCTCCAGATCTTCTCGTCGCTTGATCGGCAAAAAGCGCGAGCCCTTCCCCTTTCTCGGCACCTGCAAAAACCGGGTCTTCAAAAAGGCCGACAATTCTCCGGCCAGGCGCTCAAATTGGATCGCCCGTCGCCCTCCCACTTCTTTTTCCACGATGAACCACGTCAGATCGAATTGCTGATCCAGCGCGTCGGCATTAAAGATAAACGTATTGGTATTGTAGACCGGAATCCCCGAGGCATCGAATCCCTCGGGAAAGCGAAACGCCTCCACCACCTGGAGTTGGCCATCGACACGCGCCGGCATCCCACCGGTAGTGCTTCCCTGATTGTCCACCGATTCCACCGACATCTCGACACCATCCCGCTTGGCGGCGTCAATATGGCTTCCCACCACCAGGGGATCGAGGCTCGCCAACACATTATCCACATTGGACATCAAGAGATATCGCCCTCCCCGCGCCTGGAACTCTTCCAGCGCCGCGCGGCGTGTCGCCTCCGCGACATCACCATGTCCCGGCGCGTAGAGCAGGTCATCGCTCTCTACCCCGAAGAGCTCTCCCGATGGCGTCAGGCGAAGGCTGATATTTTGCGTATAGTCGAGCACTCGATCCGGATCGGTACCAAAGTAATCGGATTGCTCCAGATGAGCTTTCGTAGCCTCGTCGGTGGAAAAGCTATTCATCAAAAGCACCGGTGCTGACCACCGCGCGGCGTCCTGGAGCTTCAACCCCAAAAAGGATTGCCCATCGAAGACCTCTACGCAGCCCTTGACCACGCTCCCAAATCGGGTCGCCATACCCCCGTTGAGCACCAATAAACCGACCTCACCCTTGCTCAGCGCCTGCCGGCCTACCTCGCGAAGGCGCTCTGCCTCCTGGCTTTGCGGCTCCGGCAACTCCTCAATATCGCCCTCGCCGGGCTGCTCCACCTGGGCCTTCAGGCGATTGTCCTCCGGACTCCAATCACCGCCGGCATACCGGTCGCGAAGCGCATCAAAGACCTCTCGATCAAATCCAAATTTGTCGAGCAACCCCTGCTGTTTCTCCGACAACTCGTCGAGATATCCACTCATCTAAAGCCTCCCAATTTCATTCATTTATTGAACCAATAGAGTTTTTCGCTCCCCCACCCCCGCTTCAATCGATCTGGAGCGTATAATCCACATCCTCATCGGAGCTGACCTCGATGTAGTAGATCCCCTGCTCCACGCGCTCCTCGATCTCCAGGACGCCCCCACTCGCTCCCTCCGCGGCCTCTGCCCTGATATGCTCCCCGGTTGCCGAACTCAAGTTCATCTCCACACTCGCCCCCGAGGGGACGAAACTCAACCTCAATTGCAGCGATCCCTCATCGAATAGCCGCACCATTTTCCAGGATGAACGCTCCTGGGGAGGCCTCAGCCGATTTTCATAGCTCTCACCGACCTCCACCATCCGGGCCTGCATCCGATCTCGATCACCATCGCCTTCCTCGGCCATGGCCAACCCCGTCGTCCCCACCACAATCAGCGCGACCACGAGCAGTGACCACCACCCTGAATTCCTGGGGACTTTTATCATCGCTCGCTCCACGTAAGACCAGCTCTATGCATCGGGGTTAGTCTAGACGTTCTCCAACCAAAGTCCATTCAACGGGCGCCGCATCTTCGTTGCGAGCGCAACCTGGATATTTACTCACATAAGCCAACACTCCGGGTTACGAACCCGGGTTGCTCTTGAGGCGTGGTGAGTAAATCGAGTTTTTAGAGCGACAAGCGATCGTAATCCCAGGAGCTCTCACTGTGGCTGTTTCCGTCATAGGACAAGAGGATCCCCTCCTCATCGCGGACCGTCTCGATATTGACCGGGCGCTTCCAGATGCGGAAGAGGGCCGCCAACACATCTCTGGCGTAATCCTGACGCAGCTCGGTCTCCTCGAATTTGTGGTGCAGCAATAGCTCACTTCGGTTCTTAAAATTGCCATCCCGAACGTAGATGAAGGGCTGGCCAAAATTGGTCAACGAGGTCAGCAACTTCTCCTTGATCTCTCTGAACTCCCGGCTCTCGATCTCCCAGTTGCCGCTCTTTTTGTTGTACCCGTAGGTAAACAGATCGCTCTCCGCGGCGAACTCCTCGGTCAGAAACTCATCGATGAAGGTGACGTCATTATAGAGCTTGCGAACTCGGAAGATCTGTTCCTGACCCAGGCCCAACTCTTTATCCCATGAATCGCGCCGCTCCAGATCGTCGACCTCGCGCCACTCCTTGCCAAATTTGCCCTTATTCCACCGCTCTTCGATGTCTCGAAAGAGAGACACCCCGAGCTTATAGGGATTGAGTTGGCCCTTTGAGGTCGCCATGACCCGACTGTTAATATCGGCGAAATCGATGATCTCTGAATCGTCCAGAATCTGCGTCGTCAATATCTTGGAGTGCCAGTAGGAGGCCCACCCCTCATTCATGATCTTGGTCTGGCCCTGAGGAGCGAAATAATAGGCCTCTTCCCTCATGATGGAGAGCACATCCGCCTCCCACCGCTCCAGCGGCGCGTGGGAGAGCAAAAAGTGCATCACATCCCGCTCCGGATCCCTTGGGAAATTCTTGGCGTCTTCCGCCTCTTTTTCCATCTTCGCCCGCTGGGCCTCCATGAATTCATCGGGGTTGATGAATTCATCCATATAGTCCTTGGCCTCGAATTTCGGCACATCCCGACCACGCATCTCCTCGAGGTCTTCCTCCTCGCGCCGCCGCTCGATGAACGGGCGGTGATAATCGATGAGGTTGTCGATGGACAGGCAGGTATCGATAAAATTTTCCACCTTCTCGATGCCTTGCTGGTCGACATAGCGCCGAATCCTGGACCCGTGATTGGCCATCTCGTCGACCATTCGGCGGTTGGTCTTCGAAAAATAATAATTATTCTTGAAGAAATCGACGTGGGCGTACACGTGGGCGATCACCGTCTTTTGATCGACCAGATTATTGCCCTCCAACAAGTAGGCGTAGGCCGGATCGTTATTGACCACCATCTCGTAGATCTGGGAGACCCCATAGGTATGCCCCTTGGAGAGCTGGTCGTACTCCATGCCAAAGCGCCAGTGGGGATAGCGCGTCGGAAAGCCTCCGTAGGCGGCGATCTCATTCATTTGCTTATAATCGACCATCTCAAAGATCGTCTCGAAAAAATCGAGCCCGTGTTCCACCGCCACAGCTCGGATCTCGGCGATCATATCGCGTAAATGAGATGGCATTGGTTTTGTAGTCACTGGCTATGCTCCGCGTTGGTATCTGATCGCCGGCTCGGGTGGCCTTAAAGGCCCTTGCCCAAAAACTCTTTGATCGAATCGTAGATCCCGTCTCGATTCTTGATCTCCGAGGTCGTCACCCGCTCATGATCTTCGAAATTCTGGGTCAAATCCTTGATGAACTGCCCCGACCCGTAGGGCGACTCCACCTGCCCGTAGCAAAATAGATTGGACCGCGGCAAAAGGCTGCCCTTGAGCACCTTCATGCAGTCCGTGGTGTCGTCGACCGACCAGTTATCTCCATCGGAGAAATGAAAGAGGTAGACGTTCCACTCATCGCGGGCAAACTCCTCCTCGAGGATCTGTTGCGCCAGTTTATAGGCGCTCGAGATCATCGTTCCTCCCGACTCTCGGGTTCGAAAGAAGGTGTCTCGATCCACTTCTCGGGCCGTGGCATCGTGGATGATATAGCGGCTCTCCAGGCCCTTGTACTGGCTTCGCAGCCAGGTATCGATCCAGAATGACTCGATGCGCACGATCTCCTTTTGTTCGTCGCCCATCGATCCCGAGACATCCATCATATACAGGATCAGGGCGTTGGACTCCGGCAGACTGGTCTCCTTCCAGGAGCGATAACGCATATCGTCTTTGATGGGGATGATGACCGGATCGTCGGGATCGTAGGTGCCCATCGAGATCATGCGCTTGAGCGCCGACTTGTAGGTGCGCTTAAAATGGCGCAGGCTCTCCGGCCCCGTGCGTCGAATCCCGGAGTAGCGCTCGCGCTCCGTCTCCAGGCGCTTGACCCCTTTGGGCTCGATATTGGGCAGCTCCAACTCCTCGCCCATGATTTCGGCCAACTCCTCAAGGGAGACGTCCGCCTCGATGCCGTGCTCGCCGGCTTCCTTGCCCGCTTCTCCCGGTTGCCCTGGTGCCTCATCGCCCTCGCCAATGCTATCGCCCACCTCCCCTTGGCCCTGGCTGACCCCTCCTTGCTGCTTCTGACTGAAGCGAAAGCGCGGGATATCGATGCGGGGAAGGGGCACCTTGACCACCTCACCCCCCTGCTTGCCGGTGATCTCGCCCTGGCTCATATACTTGCGCAGATCGCGCTTGATCTTGCCGCGCACAATCTGCTTGAAGCGGCGATGATCCTGCTTGATCTTATTGAGTTCACTCATCTTGCGATCCTCGGGATCTGGAGAGCACCCCGGCATCGACGCCGCGCCCTACGGTCGGTGCTGCGTCGATGCCGTTTCATTATTGACCCTGTGACTTGGAGTCACCGCGGGCGAAGATACTGGCCACGAAATTGAGCACATCCGTCGCCGATTCTTCATTGTAACCGTAGTCCCGGATGAGGCGCTTTTTGACCACGTCGATCTTCTCCTGGGTCTCCTTGTCCACAACGTTGGACACCACGCTCGCCAGCTTGATGGAGTCCTTCTGGTCTTCAAAAAGCTTCAACTCCAGCGCTTTGCGAAGCCGCTCGTTGGTCCGATAGGTAAACTGCTCGCCATCGATGGCCAGAGCGCCGATATAGTTCATGATCTCGCGACGGAAATCGTCCTTTCGGCTCTCGGGGATATCGATCTTTTCCTCGATGGAGCGCATCAAGCGCTCATCGGGCTCTTCGTATTGACCGGTGTACTTGTTGCGCACCTTTTCCTTCTGGGTATAGGCCTTGAGGTTGTCGATATAGTTGGCGCACAGCTTGGCAATCGCCTCCTCGTCGGCAGAGATCGCCCGCTGGACCTCGTTTTTGACGATGTCTTCGTACTCCTGTTTGACCACGGCCAGCAGCTCCCGATAGCGATTGCGCTCCTCTTCGGAGTTGATCAATCCGTGGTTGTCCAGACCACCTTCCAGCTCGTTGAGCACCAAGAAGGGGTTGATGCTGCTTTCCGTCTTGTCGCTCACCAGAGCGTTCGACAACTTGTCCTGAATATAGCGCGGACTGATGCCGTTGAGCCCCTCCCGGTCGGTCTCCTTTCGCAACTCCTTGACGTTGTCCTGGGTATAACCCGTCAGCGATTTTCCGTCGTATAATTTGAGCTTCTGCAACAGCGTCAGATCGTGCTTCTTGGGATCCTCCAGGCGCGTCAGCACCGCCCACATCGACGCCATCTCAATCGTATGGGGGGCGATATGCTTGCCCTTGACCTTTTCGTTATTGAAATCCTTTTTGTAGATCCGGATTTCCTCTTTATATTTGGTGATATAGGGGATATCGATCTTGACCGTTCGGTCTCGCAGAGCCTCCATGTATTCGTTGCCCAACAGCTTTCGGTACTCCGGCTCGTTGGTGTGACCAATGATCACCTCATCGATATCGGTCTGGGCAAATTTCTTGGGCTTGATCTTGCGCTCCTGCGTCGCCCCCAACAGATCGTAAAGGAAGGCCACATCGAGCTTGAGGATCTCCACAAACTCGATCACGCCCCGGTTGGCGACACAAAACTCGCCGTCGAAATTAAACGCCCGAGGGTCGGAATCGGACCCATAGATGGCGATCTTTCGATAGTTGATATCGCCGGTCAGCTCCGTTGAATCCTGGTTTTTCTCGTCTTTGGGCTGGAAGGTCCCCACGCCGACGCGATCCTTTTCGCTAAACAGCAAGCGCCGAACCTGGACGTGCTCCATGACTCGAGCCCAGTTGCCGTCGTAGTGCTTCATCAACTCCCGGAAGATAAAGCGGCTCGCCGGGTTGAGATCCCCTTTGACCTTCACCGTGTGGGAGCTATCGCTGAGTCCCATCTCCTCGATAGCCTCTCGGCGCCACTCGCTGGGGATCAGCTTGAGTGGATCTTCGTTCATCGGATCCGGTAGCTCATCCTGACCTCCCGTCAGGTGCTGAAGCTCCTCGGGCATCACCCAGGAGAAGGTAAATAGCCGCCCCTCTTCGGTCCGGCTATACTCTTCAAGGCCCTTTTTGAGCAGCCTCACGATCGTAGATTTGGAGCTTCCCACCGGGCCGTGGAGCAAGATGATACGCTTCTCCGTCCCGTATTCATTCGCCGCCGCCTTAAAGACGTTGACCAATCGCATCAACGGGATGTCGAGGCCGTAGATGGCGTCTTGCCCGTCTCCGATCTCGTCTTTAAAAAAGTTATATCGAACGATCTTCTTCTTATTGTCGATATACTCTTCTGTCCCATAGGACATCACCATATCGTAGATTCGCTGATAGGCGTTGCGAGTTACCTTGGGATCATCGCGGACCACATTGAGATAATCCTCAAAGCTTCCCTCCCAGTGGAGATCGCGATACTCGTCGATATCGTGATGCTTGCTGATGGCATGCAGTATATTCTGGTCGACGCTCATGGAATGTTCTCCTGATCATTTGTCGGTACGGGGGGCTCTGGAGAGCCTCCCTATTTGACTACCGGCGGTTTCGGGGCGGTCTGTTGACCGTGCTTTCAGTTGGGTAGTCCGCTTGTGAGCTATGGGTTCAACAGTTAGACGGATCAAAACTATTTCAAGTATTCTTCTAATTTTTCATCGCCGCGATCTCCGCTGCGATCGCCATCATTGACCGTCCTCCCCCGCTTGATCTTGCGTCAATTCAAAAAGCACGCGCCCCGTATCCGCCGGATGCATAAAGGAAATCAACTTGTTATGGGCCCCCACTCGAGGTGCGTCGCTTAGCAAACGAATATCCTGTTTTTCCATCTCCTGACGTGCGTCATCAATGTCGGCAACGCTCAGTGCCACGTGATGGACACCTTCGCCTCGCTTATCCAAAAACCGGGCGATTGGGCTCTCCTCCGTCAGCGGTTCCAGAAGCTCAATCTTGGTTTGCCCTGCTGAAAAAAAAGCCACCTTCACCCCCTGGGAGGGGACCTCTTCCTCGCCTTCAAAGCGCAACCCAAATCGCTCCCGATACAGCGGCGCCGAGTCCTCAATGGAGCGCACTGCGATACCTATATGGTCAATTCCGTCGATCATCGGTATGTCTCCTGTCTCAAATGCTCTATCATCAGATGTACGCCCATTGTTTTCGCTTCACCTCTGGCGGTCAATCACCACTGGGAGATACCACCATGGCTACCCATGACCCTACTTTTCGCTTTCCGATCGATGAGGCCGACGCCGGCGCCATTCACTCGCGCCTGAATGCCTTCCTCGTCGCCAATGGGTATACAACCAGCAATGATCAGGCATTCCCCAGCCACTTTCGACGCGGCCTCTCCCACGCCAGCTGGTGGTCCTCCAATATGAGTCGCCTCGGCACTCGCCTACGGGTCGACCTCGATGACTCCCACCTCATCCTGGACTACGAGATCGCCGTCACCGGACAGCACCTCACCGACGACGACCGCCGTTTCTGGGCCCAGGAGGCCCAGCGAGCCTTCGACTTCGCCTCCGGCGACAACGAAACCCCCGTTGATTATCGCATTCAGGAAGAAAAGCGCGCCGAAGACGTTACCGGCGACTATCGAAGCACTGCTATTTGGGCCACCGCGATCGTCATGACCACCATTGTTGTCGCCGGACTGGTTGCCGATTGGCTCGGCTGGCTATAGGCTTAGAGCACGCCCATATTTCTACGTTTTGTCGACCCCCTTTTCCCTGTCGTACCCAGGGAACGGCCTCACCCATGCTTCGCCTACGGTTGGAGCTGCACTACAAAAACCGCCCTCAACCACAGCGCATCCCGGTCGACGCATTTCCCTTCACCATCGGCCGTTCCCGGGCCAATGACCTCGTTGTCAGCGCCCCCTCCGTCTCTTCGCGACACCTGCGACTCGATACTGAGGGCGACGCAAAACTCCTGGTGACCGATCAAGAAAGCACCAACGGCACTTTCATCGACGGCGAAAGGGTCGCGGCTCGCCAGCCCATCTCCGTCGACCTCCCCCTGACCGTCCTCATCGGCGAACTCCCCATCACCATCGACCATCATCCCGGCACGCAGCCCTCTTTTCAGCAGGTCCTCGACGACCAGACCGCCCGCCAGCAGGAAACGACTCCGGAAGATTCCGATGACCTCTGCGAACTTGCATCGGCCGCGGAGCTGCCCGACGAGGACCAGCAACAGCGTGACGAGCCAGCGTCCCCCGATAGTGTTGGACCCCCTCCCGATCAAGAAACCAAACACCCCGAGGTCTCCCTCGGGGTGTTCGATGGGCTCCTCCTGACGTTTAGCGTCATCACGCTACTTGCCGGAGTGGCCTTCTTCGCTCTCTTCTTTTTTTAGCCCGGACTACCCTTATACCTCGCGGATCTCGCTTTCTTTTTTCTCCAGGCGAGCGTCGATCTTCTTGGTATAGGTGTCGGTCAGAGCATCGATCTCGTCGAACATCCGATGCTTGTCATCCTCCGTGATGTCCGATGCCTTCTCGGCCATCTTGACCAGGTCATTGGCGTCGCGACGCTGGTTGCGAAGCGTGATCTTGTGGTCCTCCGCCGTCTTGCCCGCCATTCGAACCAGCTCCTCACGGCGTTCACCGCTGAGCGCCGGAATGGGCACTCGAATCAGCGTTCCATCGTTGGAGGGATTGAGACCCAGATCCGACTTGATGATCGCTCGCTCGATCTCTGAGATCATCGAATCTTCCCAGGGCTGAATGGTGATCATTCGCGGCTCTGGAACCCTCAGCGTCGCCACCTGATTCAGGGGCGTCATGGAGCCGTAGTATTCGACCTGCACGCCATCGAGCATCGCCACATTGGCGCGTCCCGTGCGGATCTTGGCCAGCTCCGTTTCAAATTTGGAGAGCGTGTCGTCGTACTCGCTCTTAAGATCGTCGATAAGTGTATCAACCATGGCTATTCTCCTGATAGTCTGTTGGGGATGGCACCAGCGCAAACCCATGTTGTAACTTCTCGGGGACGCCGTCGCTCTGATTTAATTGTCGTCCTCGGGACCGATCCAGGTGCCCAACTCCTTGCCCTCGACAACCCGCTTCATATTTCCTGGTCGATTGAGATCAAAAACGATGATCGGCAATTCATTATCCATGCACAGGCTCACCGCCGTCGAATCCATCACCCGCAGATTCTTTGACAACACATCGATATAAGTCAACCGATCGTAGCGCTTGGCCTCCGGGTTTTCCGCCGGATCGCTATCGTAGACCCCATCGACATCGGTGGCTTTTAAGATCACCTCTGCGTGGCACTCCATCGCTCGAAGCGAGGCCGCCGTATCGGTCGTAAAATAGGGGTTACCCGTACCGGCGCCAAAGATCACAATGCGTCCTCGCTCCAGATGGCGCATCGCTCGTCGACGAATATAGGGCTCGGCTACTTCCTTGATCTCCAGCGCTGTCTGCAGCCGCGTCGACCCTCCAAAGGTCTCCAGCGCATCCTGCAGAGCCAGACCATTGATCACCGTGGCCAACATCCCCATATAGTCCGCCGACGCTCGATCCATTCCCGCCGTGCTCCCGGCGACTCCGCGGAAAATATTGCCTCCGCCGATCACGATCGCCACTTCCACCCCTGCTTCCTGCAACTCGCAGATCTCGCGGGCAAAGGAGCGCAGGGACACCGGTGAGATCCCGTAGCCCTGGTCACCCTGCAGGGCTTCTCCCGACAATTTGATCAACACTCGTTTATATTTCATATCGCTCATCTCTTATCTGCCCTTCTCATCGGGAATCGTGGGCCAAAAAAAAGGCGCCCTCTCGGGCGCCCAAAACCAGGAGGGAAGCTTATGAGCCTCGCAGCTCTTCGGCCACCTCTTCGCTGAGGCTCTTCTCCTCAACTTCGATGCCTTCACCCACCTCAAAGCGAGTGAATCCCTCCAACTTCACACCGTCCATGCTCTCTGCCAATTCGCCGACCGTGGTGTCCGAATCTTTGACGAAGGGCTGGGTCAGCAGCACGTTTTCGGCACGCCACTTATTGAGGCGTCCTTTCACGATCTGCTCGATGACCTGAGCTGGCTTGTCCATCTCCTGGGCCTGGTCGGTGAGGAATTCGCGCTTCTCTGCTTCATCCTCCTCCGGAATATCGTCGGCCTTGAGATAACCGGGGTTCATCGCCGCCACGTGCATTGCCACATCGCGGGCGAAGTTGTGGAGATCGTCACCGGCCTCTCCTTTGACCTTGACCAGCACACCGATCTGACCGCCGGCGTGGACGTAACCACCGATCAATCCCTCGTCCGTGCTGTAGCGCTGAATGCGCCGAAGCTGGATATTCTCACCGATCACCGTGATCTGGTCCTTGGTGAAGTCGGCCACCGTCTTGTCGTGGCCCACCACCTTCGCCGTTTTCAAATCCTCGATGGTCGTGGCTCCGGACACGCCGGCCGTCTCTACCACTTTCTTCATAAAGGTCTGGAATTGGTCATTTTGAGACACGAAATCGGTCTCGCAATTGACCTCCACCAGGACCGCGTCGCTCAAGTCGTCGCTGACCCAGGTGGACACCAGCCCTTCGGCGGCCGTTCGGCTGGCCTTTTTCTCGGCGGCGGCCTCACCTTTTTTCTGAAGAAAGGTCAGGGCCTCGTCGACATCTCCACCGGTTTCCTCGAGCGCTTTTTTGCAATCGAGGATGCCGGCTCCGGAGATCTCGCGCAATTCTTTGACGTCTGCTGCTGAAATCGCCATCTGGCACTCCTAACTGATGATGAGAGTGATTAGTTGCTGTCGGCGCCGGAGGACTTGCTGCCCTGGCGCTGCACTTTTTGAACTTCCACGTCGCTCTTCTTGGAGCCACCGGCCGTAAACTCTGCCGCTTCCTTGGCAGCCTGACGCGCGCTCTGCTCGCGTCGCTCGCTGGCGGCCTTGGTGCCTTCCAAACAGGCTTCGGCGATGGCACCGGCAAATAGGCGGATGGCGCGAATCGCATCATCGTTGCCCGGAATCGGGTAGTCGATGCGCTCCGGATCGCAATTTGTATCGCACACAGCAATCACCGGGATATTGAGCTTATTGGCCTCTTTGATGGCGATCTCTTCCTTGTTCGGATCCACCACAAATAGCGCTCCAGGCAGCCCGCCGATACCTCGAATTCCACCCACGTTGCGCTCCAATCGCTCGCGCTCGCGGTCGAATTCCAGCACCTCTTTTTTGGTGTACTTGGCGTAGGAGCCGTCCTTGGACATCCGGTCCAATTCTTTGAGGCTATTGATCGACTTTCGCACCGTCTGGAAATTGGTCATCATCCCGCCGAGCCAGCGGTTGATCACGTAGTATTGGTTGGCCCGCTCGGCCTGCTCTCGGATGGCGTCCTGGGCCTGCTTCTTGGTGCCCACGAAGATGATCGATTTGCCCTTGCCCGCGATTTTAGCCGCGAAGTCATAGGCGTCGGCGAACATGCGCACCGTCTGGCTCAAGTCGACAATATGCACCCCATTTCGCTCCCCAAAAATATAGGGGCGCATCTTGGGATTCCATCGGTTGGTCTGGTGGCCAAAGTGGACACCGGCTTCCAGCAGGTCTTTCATCGTTACTTGGTTCATCGCTTGCTTCCTAGTGTAAGAGAATTTGTTAGACCTCCGCCTTCGTCATCCACCGGGATCCCACTTCAGCTGTCGCCATCTGGCGCGCTCTGAAGCACACGGGTCCGACGTCGGAAGGCGTGTGAATTTGACCGGCCGCACCTAACATGACGGCCGAAGACTGGCAAGGCTATCCCTTGCCCCCCCTCCCTAGTACATTTAGGACGAAGATCCAAAGGCCCTCATCACCACCATCCCCGCCGACGTATTCACCCGATCGCCGTTGAGGCTCACGCCCAGCCCTTCGCTTTCGATCACCTCGTCATCGAGTGAGCGCGAAAGC
>CAYQBU010000033.1:0-27986 GCA_964415785.1 uncultured Bradymonadales bacterium | reverse complement strand
GCTGACCGATATGCACTTGGCTTTCACGCAATTGGCCAGGCCTCTTATTCTGACCTCGCACAGCCTCCATCAAGGTTTCGTGAAGTCTTCGTATCAATCGCGTCGATAGAGGAAGTTTGCTACGCAATTCTTCTCCCAGACGGAGGGCCCGTCCATAGTTGAAGACCTCTCGATAAGCATTTGCCGGATCGGATTCGGACTTGGGCTCTTTTGGTTCCAACTTGAAAAGCATCTGGCCTTCAGGATCTGTATAGGTCCCCTCAAGACTCGAGGATTTCAGCGCTTCTCTTTCGCGCAGCGGTGTCAGCAAGAGCTCCGGTTCGACGAGAAGTTTGCCCGTTCCATCGAGACGCGCCAATTCGCTCTCCGCATCCGAGAGCAGAGGCCATAATTCCGCCGGCCATTCAAATTTCGGTGGCAGAGCATCGGGAACAAATGCATGCGTCACAAGGGGGGAACTCGAAATGACGGATACAATCTCCCCAGGGCTGTTGTCGTCAAAGTCAGATAATTGCAATGGACTACCCTCGCGTTTCAATAATTGGCCATTTATTGAAATACACCCCCTATGGGTTTCAATCAATTGCAATGTCAGCCTCGGTGGCTGGCGCGCCTCAACACGGCCACGCACTCCACGTGGAAGGTCTGGGGGAATTGATCCACCGGTTGGATGACCTCGATGTGGTAGCCGCCGTCGGCGAGGTCGACGAGATTTTTGGCCAGGGAGCTGGGCTTGCAGGAGACGTAGATGAGGGTGGGGGCGCCGATGCGAAGGACCTCGTCGATGGCCGGGGGAAGTAAGCCGCCCCGCGGGGGGTCGACGACCAGCAGGTCGGCGCTCTCGACGTCGCGACGAGCCTCCGGTTGGGCGAGGACGTCGGAGACGTGGCCCTGGTAGAAGGTGAGGTTGTCGAGGTCGTTGGCGGCGGCGTTTTTTCGGGCATTGGCCACAGCGTCGGGTTGGAGTTCGACGCCGATGACGCGGTCGACGAAGGGGGCAAGGCAAAGCCCAATGGTGCCGGTGCCGCAATAGAGATCGACGACCTTCATCGCCCCTTTATCGGACGCCTCGTCGAGCCCCGCCTGAGCGATGACCTCCGCCATGAGGACCTCTGCGCCCCGGGTATTGGGCTGGAAGAAGGCCCGGGGATGGATCTGGAAATGAAGCTTTCGCTGACCCGGGAGGTGAAGCTCCTCGACGAGGTGGTCCTTTCCATCGAGGAGGGTCTCGTCAAAGGTCGTGGGGTGGCCCTTTTCGACGCGCTTTTGGGTCCAATACAGAGAGGTGATCGCCTCGCCGAGTTCGTCGGCGATGCGGTGTGCGGCCTGGGCAAATTTGTGGGCCATGGTTTCCGGATCGAAGGCCTCGCCGTCGATCACCACCTCGTCCTTATCGGTGGTGACGAGCTCCACCATCCGCTCCTCGCGGTGATGGGATTCGCGGACCATGAGATTGCGCAACCAGCCATCGCGGTCGCGATTGGTATAGGGATTGATGCCGGTCTCAAAGCACCACTGCCGCACCTGCGGCATAAAGTCGGAACTAAAGCGCGACTGGAGGTAGCAGCTCTCCAGGTTGATCAGGTCGTGGCGATAGCCCGTGGGGTGAAAGCCCAGCGCCGGCTCGCCCTCGGCGGTATCGCCAAAGCTAAACTCCATTTTATTGCGATAAAACCAGGGCTCCTCCATCGCCTTCGCCGGAAAGACGAGGCCCGGATCGAGGTGCTCCTCCTGGAGGCAGGCCTTGATCTGGCGCTCCTTGATCATGAGCTGATGGCGGTAGCGAAGGTTTTGATAGGTGCAGCCCCCGCAGCCCTTATTGGGCGTCTCGCGGCGGCCAAAATGGGGGCATCGGGGCTCGATCTGGCGCAGGCGAGAGGGCTCCAATAGCTCTACGAAATGGCCGGTGCAGCGGGTGCGGCGGGCGTAGTCGATCTCGACGAGCACTCGGTCGCCGGGCAGGGCCTTTCGGACAAAGAAATCGTAGACCTTATGCTCTCGTTGAGGACCGACGATGGCCTCTTTGGTGGCGTGGCCCAGGCCGCGGTCGGTGAGCCTCTCGATGGTCAACTCCACGACCTCGCCGTCCTCGAAATTGCGCTCTCGCTCAAGCATCGTCGACCTCTTCGATATGACCATCGTCGACGGAGAAGACCTGGAGGTCCTCCTCCAATAGAATATGGTCGCGATGGGTGGTGGTGATAAAGACCTGGCCGCCGTCGCGCTGGTTCAGAAAGTCAAAGAGGAAGCGATTTCGCTCCCGATCGAGCTCACTGGAGACGTCGTCGAGGAGCAGAATCGGCGCAAAATGGTAGCGCTCCTCCAGGTAGGTGATCTCGGCAATTTTCATGGCCAGAACAAAGGCGCGGGTCTGTCCCTGGCTGGCGAAGGCCCGGACGTTGTGGCCATCGAGGGTCGCCCTCAGGTCGTCTCGATGGGGGCCGACGACGGTATAGCCCCGGGCCCGCTCCTCGTCGGCCGTGCGCCGCAGCGATTCCTCGAGCATCATGCTCAGGTAGCTCTCGTCGGCCAGAGCCTCTTCCAGGTCCAATTTGCCGTCGATCCAGGTGGCATCGTAGCTCAAATCGGCCTGCAGATGGGGGCTGAAGATAGATCCAAAGATCCGGCTCAGAACGGGTCTAAAATGCTTGATGAAGTCCAGGCGGCGCCGAAGCACGCGGGTTCCCCATTCCACGAATTGATCATTATAAACGCCGAGTAAGGAGTCGTCGACGAAGTCGTCCTTGAGGAGGGCGTTTCGCTGGCTGAGGACGTCCTCATAATGCCGGGATTCCGTGCCATAGGCCGGATGGGCGTTAAAGATGGCGCGGTCGATAAATTGGCGTCGACCGGACGGCGATCCCTTGAGGATGTCGATGTCGTCGGGGCCGAAGATGACGACGTTGAGGGTCCCGAAAAAGTCCGAGATCTTTCGCACCGATTCGTCGTTGAGATAGACCTGCTTTCCCCGCTGGCCGATGTCGATGCGCACCTTGCGCTCGTGGCCGCCGCGCTCGATGCGGGCCTCCAACGAGGCCTGGTCGGCATCGAAGCGAATCAGATTTTTATTGGTGGCTTTGCGGCGAAAACTCTTGACGGCGCTCAGGAGGTAGATGGCCTCCAGAAGATTGGTCTTTCCCTGACCATTGGCGCCGGTCAAGAGATTAAAACGGGGGTGGGGCGCCAGATCGACGTGGCGCAGATTTCGAAAATCAATAACCCGAAGTGCTTCCAGGAGCATCGTCGGTCAGAGACGCATCGGCATCACCACGAAGAGCATCTCGTCGCGGTCCGGGTCGCGCACCAGGGTGGGCGACAGGGTGTCGATGATCTCGATGGAGACGGCGTCGCCGTCGATGGCGCTGAGCACGTCTTTGAGGTAGCGGAAATTAAAGCCCGCTTTGACCGGCTGACCGTCGTATTCGCAGGGCACGGACTTCTTGGCCTCTCCCCGGTCGGGGTCCGAGGCGTAGAGCTCCAGCTCGCCGTCGCCAAGGGTCAGGCGCACGTTATTGGTCTTGGAGCTGGCGAAGAGACTGACGAATTTCAGCGCCTGCTGCAACACGCCCTTTTCGACCATCGCCCGGTGATCCGATTCCTTGGGGAGCACCTGGGTGAAGTCGGGGAAGGTGCCGTCGATCAGTCGCACCGACAGGCTCATGGGGCCGCTATGAAAGACGATATTATTTTCGATGAGCCCAAAGGAGAGCTCTTCGTTTTTGGCGTCGATGGTGCGCTTGAGCTCACTGAGTCCCTTGCGGGGGATGATGATCCCGTCGGTCAGGGCCTCGGGGATGTCGGCGTCGGTGTCGAAGTCCTCGGGGTGCGTCTCGATCTTGGAGAGACGGTGGCCGTCGGTGGAGACCATCAGCAGGTTATCCTCGTCGGTGACCTTGAAATAAGCACCGGTGAGGTTGGCCCGCGAGTCGTCGGTGGAGATGCTGAAGATCGTCTTGTCCACCATGTCCAGCAGTCGGCTGGGGTCGATGGGAAAGAGCTCCACATCGGAGGTGTCCAGGATGTTGGGAAATTCGTCGGCATGGGTGCCCACGATGCGAGCGCTGACGCTCCCCGAGCTCAGATTGGCCCAGTGGTTTTCCTCGGTCTCCAACTCCAGCGTTTCGCTCTCTAGATTCTTGACGATATCAAAGAGGCTTTTGGCCTGGAGGGTGACCTTGCCCGGTTCCAATACCTCGCATTCGCAGGAGGTGGAAACCGAGATGTCGAGGTCCGTGGCGTGGAGCGTCAATCGGCCGTCTTCGGCCTCCAACAGGGCGTTGGAGAGAATGGCCAAGGTGCTTCGTTGATTGACGACGCCTTGAAGCTTAAAGAGCTCCGCGCCAAAGGCATCACTGGAAATGCGAATCTTCATCGAGCTCATCTCCGATTGGAGTCCAATATCATGGCTTTCTATACGGGGCACAATCCACCATAGCTCGCCCGTGGTTGCAAGGCTGATTTTAGTGAGCCTTTCCTCTTTGATGACCCGGTCTTAGGCGACACCCAAAGTTTTCCAGAGGTTTTCCACAGGGTCATAACGACTATAACTAAACTAAAAGAAGGTTTTTTATTTTTAGGAAGCAGTAATAGTAGGGGCTGTGAAAAAGTGGACAAGTCCTCTAAGGGGTTGAAATCACACACGTATTTATCCAGAGGTGGGAGTGGTAAAAACTGTGCGAAGGGTGTTGGAAAGCAACCCCCGAGGTTATCCCAAGCTTTTCCACGGGCGAGATCACAGGGTTATCACAGAGTTAGCCACAGGGTTTTCCACAGGCTTTATCCCACGTGTTTCGATCGATATATCCATTTTGCGCAAATTCTATTTTTGTGCGAGAGTCGCGCGCATGGAAGTGGCTTCCGGTGATTCTCGCCTGAGCACCAGGATTTGAGTAACGGAGAAGAGATTTTGTCTACCCAACGCATGCCGGCCAAAGAGCGAAAAAAACAGATCCTGATGAGCGCCATTCGTGTCTTCTCGCGGTCGACCTATCACGGGGCGACGACCAAGGAGATCGCCAGTGAGGCGGGGGTCACGGAAGCGTTGCTCTATCGCTATTTCGGGAGCAAGCGCGACATCTTCACGGAGGCCATCCGCCATACGGCGGGGCGATTGACCCAGGGCCTGGAGCAAATCCTATCGCAGGAGCAAAACCCGTTGGCGACGATTTCGGCCTGCGTCGACTATTATGTGAGCACTCTGGAGAGCAATCGCGACATGGCGCGGATGATCTTTTTGGTCCTCGCCGAGCTCGATCAAGACGATATCCGCGAGGTCTATTTGCCCTTCCAGAAGCGGGCGGTAGAGGCCCTGGCTCGCCGGATTGAGCAGTGGCAGGAGAGCGATTACCTCAGCGATGAGGTCAACGCCGGGGATACGGCCTGGCTGTTTTTCGGCTCCTATATGATCCTGGCCCAGGTGCAGCAATCGGAGGGCGAGGTTCGCCTCGATCCCAAGCGGGTGGTGGGCCTGATCAGGCCCTACCTTACGGAAAAGGGCATGAAGGGCCTCGACGAATTGTGAATAATCCGGGCTAAAAGAACACACTGTCCATCGGATCGGGCGGTGGGATCAGGGGATAACCCACCTCCTCGGGTTCCATGTCGTCTGGCATGTCGTGGGTCTCGCACCAGCAGGGGATCACCAGGGGGTCGACGCGGTAGAAGCGCCGGAATTCGGCGAAGAGATCCGGGGCTTCGTGGGCCATGACCTCGGGGAGACCGAAGAAGCTCTCTGTGGCGACGGCGAAGAATTCGGACTCGTCGCCGGCGCCGTAGAGGTCGAGGAAGCTGTCCTCTGGGCGCTGGCGCATCCCATCGAAGTAGGCCTGGCAGACCCGGGCCCAGGGCTCGTAGTCCTTGCCGCGGTGAAGCAGGGGCGTGCCGTCGAAGTAGCCGCTGGACATGTCCAGGATATGGGCCATCTCGTGGAGGACCGTGCTATAGCCGGTGCAGGGGTAGTGGAGCCCGTCGAGGACGGCGGACCAGCTCAAGACGACGGTGCCAAAGGGGTGGGCTTCGCCGTGGAGGGGGCCGGGGAGGAAGTAGTCGTCGTCGGGATTGACGAAGTGGTCGTCGTAGATGATGAATTCGCTGTGTTTTTCGAAAGCCGACAGGGGCAGGCCCCGGGCCATGCGGGCGCATTGGGCGGCGATGATGACCTTTGTGGACTCGTCGAGCTCAAAGTCGCCGGCGCCGATCCAGAGTTTCTCCCACATCAGGATCTTGAGGTGGCCGATGAAGCGCTGGGCCTCGTCGTTGTCGAAGGCGCTAAAGATCGGCAAAAAGCGGGTGACGCCATCGATCCAGGACTCCGGGATGGGCCGGTCCAGGGTGCGTCGTCGAGATGTGAAGAGAGGCGCCATAAGAGCTCTAATCCGGGGGATTGACCGATGCCAGTGGGAGCTGCGTCGGCGGTGATCATCGTCATCGACTCCGGTGATGGCAAGGGAGTTGGGCGCGAGCCCTTCCCCAATGGGCGCTGCTCATTTAGCATTGGGCCCCGATTCGATGGTAGATGAGATGGCCCACAAAGGGTTGATTTATGCGTTGGAAGCGATGGTCCGTGGCGGTGGTGATGGTGGCGTGGGGATGGACGATGGGGTTGTCGTCGGCGTCGGCGGAGGAGGCCCCGCTGCGGGTGGCCTATACCTACGTCGGCGGTGACGACCACGGCGACGATGGGGGCTTGTTGATGGCGATCATGGATCAATCGTCGGGCATCGATCTCTACGATGGCGACGAGGTGTTGGAGTCCGGGGAGGCGCTCACCGATAGCGGACTGGAAGCCCTTTTGGTCCACGACGTGGATCGCTTTGACGGTCATGAGATCGATGTGATCGGCCCGGAGGACGAGACGCTGGCGATGGTGCGTCGGTCGGCCAGTGAGCCCTGGGAAGAGGAGGACGTCCAAGGCGTGCTCCGCGAGGTCTTCGATATATTGGTGCCCGAGATCCGGGCGTTTCGCGATCAGGGTGGCGTCAGCGAAGAGAGCGAGGAAGAGCTCACCCATCTGTCGATCAGGGAGCAGGCGATCGCCGAGCATCGAGAGCGGCTGGGGCCCTTTGGGTCCTATATGTCCTTTTTTCTCGGCGGCTATGTGGGGATGCGCTCCATGGAGCTGATCTCCACGGGATCGGAGGCCGGGCCGGTGGTGAATGTGGATACGGATTGGCTGGGCGTGGCGGCGCGGGTCGACGGGCGGCTGAGCGCCCTGGGCAGCTATCGCTCAGCCATTGAGGCCGAAGGGGCGATTCGCTTTGCACCGGTGTCGGTGGTCATCGATGAGGAGGATTTGTCGGGCACCGCCCTGGGTCTGTCGGCGGAGCTTCGCTACGTCAATTTGCGCAATTCCTTTTTAAGGCTTCGCCTACTGGGAGGCATTGAGAGCTTCAACCTCTCCATCAATCAAAACCCGCTATATACGGGTCATGGCTATATGATGGGTCGCGGGGGTGCCGGCGCAGAGATGCGCTTTGGATCGGCGGTGACGGTGACGGCCGACGCGTTGGCGTTGCCGATCGTGATCGCCAGCAATTCGGGAGGCGCCTATGGCGATCCCTCCGGTTGGTTGGGCGCCGGGGCCGATGCCTCGCTTCGCATCGACGCCATGCGGCCCTGGGTCATCCGCCTGGATTATGGGCTGCGCTTTATGACTCTGGAGCAGCGCGATGCCCCCGACTTTGAGGAGACCCTGGAGAGCGAGGATTGGCTCCACATGGTGGGGCTGTCCGTGGGGTATCGACGCTAGTTCAGGAGGAGTCCACTTCGCTGCTCATCTCCTGGAGAAAGAGCCCGAAGTGCTGGGTTTCATTGGGGTTGGCGTGGATCTGCATGGTCGACGAGGAGTTCAGGGCTTTGACCTGGCCCGTGCCCTGAGAGGTCTTGCCGGAGGTGAAGTCTTCGGGTGAGTCATCTTGGGGTTGGGCCTCTGTTTTCGCGCGTTGCTCCCGCGCCTCCTGGTGGGCCTTTCGAACATTTTTGGGGCGGCGAAGGATCTGGGCCAGGGGCATCCCTGAGGGGCCGTTGGGAATGCGGAGGTCGCGGCTCGCTTCGCTCAACGAGGTCTGTTCTTTTTCCGGGTCTTCGTCGGGATGGGTCTGGATGGGATGGCCGTCGGTGGAGCGTATGGCTCCCTCGTCATCCACATCGGCGGTGGCCTCTGAGGGCTCGGCAGTGAGCATGGCCTGGGAGGATTGAGTCAGATCCTGGGGGCTCGATAGGGCGTCGGCGACGGCCTCGATCACCGAGGAGTCTTGAGCTGCAGAACTCTCTTCGGCCCAGGAGGGGACGCTGAGTTCCGAGATATCGCTGGGCTGGGAGTCCGACTCCAGGGATGAATCGCTGGCCTCACTGATGTCGATGATCTCCCAGCGATGGCGCTTGGTCTTGCGTCCCTTCTGGGCGAGGTGATCGTCGACCAGGGAGTCTTCGGCGCCCAGGCCCCGTTGGCGTCGGGGGGTGGGCAGAGCGGGAATGCGCTCCTCCGGTGGCGGAAGCTCGTCGCTCTTGGCCAGTCGGATCAACCGGGTGAGTTGCTCGCCCACCAGGGCGGCCAAATCCTGGAGGTAATTTAGGCTCTGGTCGTCGATCTGGTTGGTGTCGAGGCGCAGGGTGCTATCGCGATCGATGGGGGCTCCCAATAGGGACAGGGCCTTTCGACCACCGATCTCGAGGGGAATGGTCTGAATCTCGTCGGGTACGTCGACGTCCAGGGCCTCAAAGAGCGAGGATTGGTCTTTGGCCTCGATGTCGCGAAGATTGCCGGGAATCTTCAACACCTCGTCGATTTGTGGACAATCCTCTACAAAATAGGGCTTGAGCCCACCACTTTGATGCACGGCCAGAATACGGGGGCTGAGCCAGCGGGCGCTTCTTCCCAGAAAGACCTTGAGAAGGGCGTCGCGATCGAAGCATCCCTCGATAAACCGGTTGAGGTCATCGTTTTCCCAATCCTCGGCGCCGATCGATTTGCAGGTGGCGATGGCCGAATCGAGGGCCAGGTCTTGAGGACGGGCAAAACCCATGGGTATCGGGTGGTGACGCAGATAATCGCGAAGTTTTGCGGGGAGTTGATCGCCGAGCAGTACGTGGCGCGCCTGGAGATAGCGAGGTCGGGGCCAAATATAAGGTCGAAGAGTGGCCCCGAAATGGTCGCTGAGAGTCTCCAGAACCTGGGCGCTGAGGGACTGACAGCTCAGTAGATCGATGCCCTTGTCGCGCCGGCGAACGGGGATGATCTCGTGTTCCCTGATGAGATTGAGGTCGACTTCACTCCACAGCGATTGCTCTACGTATAGCCCGTCGCCATAGCCCGCCGGAGGGAGCTCATAAAACGAGGCCAGATGAGACAGGAGCTCGCGCTCCTCGATCAATTCCTCGATCAGGGGACAAAAATCGGGCTTCTCAAGATCCGTGAGAGGAGCCTCAATAGCTCCCCGATCATGGAGGTATGTCAGAAATTCATCTCGTCTATCCACGTCGCAATCCTAAAAGTCGTATCCCCACCCATAACAGGCCAATATCGCTGCCTCGAGTCATCGCGTTGGACTCCCATAACCCTAGTTGCGAGTTCAGGTGGTGGCAAGGCGGCACTCCCAAGAAATCCGTACTTAATCGATCGTTGCAACTGGTGATGGGTTGTTCTGTCGGTGAGCGTGTCTAGGCTTTGAGGCGCTCAAAGATTCTACTGGCCGCATCGCGGTGCCCACTGGCTATATTGACGCCATTGAAAGAAGACTGCTAATTGGCAGGGGTGAAGTGAAGCGGGTTAGATACTCACCGACGACAAATTTTTTGAACACTGGAGGCAGGGATGACGACGCGAATTGCGATTAATGGATTTGGACGAATCGGCCGATGCGTCACGCGAATTGCGCTCAACACGGATGATATCGAGCTGGTGGCGGTCAACGATCTGGGTAGCCCCGATCAGTTGGTGCACCTCTTCGAATATGACTCGGTGCACGGGACCTACGACGGCGACATCAACCTCGAGGGCGATACGATGCACGTCGACGGCGACCAGGTGAAGATGCTGGCCATCTCCGATCCGGCCCAGCTCCCCTGGGATGATCTCGATATCGACGTGGTGCTGGAGAGCACGGGCGTGTTCCGAAAGCGCAAAGACGCCGCCAAGCACCTGGAAGCGGGCGCCAATAAGGTCGTGATTTCGGCGCCTGGAAAGGACGTGGATCTGAGCATGTGCATGGGGATCAACCACGACAAGCTGACGCCGGAGATGGAGATCGTCGACGTCGCCAGTTGCACCACCAACTGCCTGGCCCCGGTGGCCAAGGCCCTCAACGACGCCTTTGGCATCGAGCAGGGATTGATGACCACGGTGCACGCCTACACGAATAACCAGACCGTGTTGGATACGCCCCACGGCAAGGATTTTCGACGAGCCCGGGCGGCGGCGGTCAATATGATCCCCACCACCACGGGAGCGGCCGTGGCGGTCACCAAGGTGCTGCCGGAGCTCAAGGGCAAGCTCAATGGCATGGCCATTCGAGTGCCGACCCCCAATGTGTCGCTCGTCGATCTGACCGTGAAGCTGGGCGAGGACGTGGGCGTTGAAGAGGTCAATGAGGCCCTCAAGGCGGCGTCCGATGGCGAGCTGGAGGGCATCCTTGGCTATAGCGAAAAGCCCCTGGTCTCCACGGACTATATCGGCAACTCCCACTCCTCGATCGTGGACGCTGGATCGACGATGGACGTGGGCGATGGCTTCGTGAAAGTGCTGTCCTGGTACGACAACGAGTGGGGCTTTTCCAATCGCATGATCGACGCCGTGCGCCACATCGCCAATGTCGGCTAAACCCGATTCCCGATGAAAGGGAAGCCAATAGAGCGAGAACCCGGCTCCGGGGGTGGCCCTTGGGCCGGGTTTTTTCGCGCTGATCAAACGCAGGTTCAACACAAGGACGGGAGTCGCCATGGACACCACAGGCATTCGCTTTATCGAGGATTTGAATCTGGGCCATCAAGAGGAGGCGACGGTGTTGATCCGCGCCGATCTCAATGTGCCCCTCAAGGATGGGGAGGTGGCCGATGATACGCGCATCGCAGCGGCGATCCCGACCATTTCACACGCCATCGAGGCGGGCCTGAAGGTCATCGTCTGCAGCCACCTGGGCCGTCCCAGCGGAAAGGTCAATCCCGATCTGAGCCTGGAGCCGGTGGCCGTCAAATTGGCGGAGCTCATCGATACGGACACCTTGCACTACGATATGGAGGTGGTGCTGCCGGAGAATGTGGTGGGCGAAGAGGTGGATGTGCTCCTGGAGGAGCTCAATCCCAATCGCCAGATCATGCTCCTGGAAAACCTTCGATTTCACCCCGGCGAGAAGGCCGGCGACGAGGAGTTCGCCCAGAAATTGGCGAGTTACGCCGACTTCTATATCAATGATGCCTTCGGGGCGGCGCACCGAAAGCACGCCTCGGTCTATACGATCAACCAGTATTTTGACCGCCATCACAAGGCGGCGGGCTATCTGGTGGAAGAGGAGATCAAGCACCTGTCGAAGGTGGTCAATGATCCCAAGAAACCCTTCGTGGCCATCGCCGGCGGCGCCAAGATCTCGGATAAATTGGAGGTTATTGAATCGCTCTTGGAGCGGGTGGACACGCTGCTCATCGGTGGAGCGATGGCCTATACCTTTTTGGCGGCTCAGGGCCAGGAAGTGGGAGAGTCGTTGGTGGAGAAAGACTTTCTCGACGAGGCGGCCCGGCTGCTCGACCGCGTCGATCTGCAAAAGCTGGACATGCGCCTTCCCGAAGACCATCGGGTGGGTAAGGGGCTGGATGCCACAGAGGCGACGGTGACCCGTGGTCAAGACATCCCTGCGGGGATGATGGGCCTCGATATCGGTCCGCGCACAGAGGCCAATTTTGTGGAGGCCATCGCGGGAGCGAAGACGGTGTTCTGGAATGGACCGATGGGGGTATTCGAAAACGAGGTCTTCGCCACGGGCACCATGGGAGTGGCCCGAGCCATGGCTGAGGCCCCGGGATATACGGTGGTCGGCGGCGGGGACTCCGCCTCGGCAGTGGTCAAAGCGGAGGTGAGCGACAAGATAAACCACGTCTCCACCGGAGGCGGCGCGAGCCTGCAATTGGTCCAGGGCAAATCACTTCCCGGATTGGAAGCCCTGCGCCCCAACCATCCATTTTAGGTCGAACCCCCATCATCTCTTAGTCATCTACTGCGGCTCATCAGCGAAGAGATCCCTTCATCGCACTCCTCGACGATGCCTCGCGCATCGACTGAGTGCGGTGGAGCAGTGATGAGTTTGGGTTAGGGCGATGGGCATTGCGTTGTAATATTGGGTGAGGTGCCTATGCTCTTGAGAGTCAATGAAATAGTGAATCAATCGATGATTTGAGACGGGAGCCAGGATATGCGAATGCCGATTGTTGCGGGAAATTGGAAAATGAACCTCGACGTGGAGAGGGCGGTGAAATTGGCCCGAGGCATCGCTGAGGGAGCCCCGGAGAATGGGGTCAAGATGATCGTGGCCCCCGTCTCGCTGCATATCCCGTCGGTGTCGGAGGTGTTGGCGGCCTCGCCGGTGGTGATGGCCTCACAGACGATGCACTGGGCAGATGAGGGGGCGTATACGGGAGAGATGTCGGCGTCGATGCTCAAGGATTTTGCCGTGCAATACGCCATCCTGGGCCACAGCGAGAGGCGCCAGTACTTCGGTGAGACCGATGAAGGGGTCAACCGCAAGGTGTTGTCGGCCATCGAGCAGGGCATCCGGCCCATCGTATGCTTTGGTGAGAGCCTGGAGGAGCGCGAGGGTGGGCGAACGGCGGACAAGGTTGAATTTCAGGTCCGAGCAGCGCTCAGCGGCCTGAGTGTCGAGGAGGCCTCGAAGGTGGTCCTGGCCTATGAGCCCATCTGGGCCATCGGCACGGGGAAGACGGCCTCGCCGGAGCAAGCTCAGGAAGTCCATAAGATGCTTCGCGACGTCATCGCCGATCGCTTCTCGCCGGAGGTTTCGGCGCAGATGCCGATCCTCTACGGAGGCAGCGTGAAGCCCCATAATTTCGATACTCTGATCAGCAAGCCCGACATCGATGGAGGCCTGGTCGGTGGGGCGAGCCTGAAGGTGGAGAGCTTTTTAAAATTGGCCCGGATCGCCAACGGCTGAGCCGGGGAGTAGCAGTGGCGATGAAATGAACGCCTCTCTCCAGCAGTTATGGGGAATGCGGCATCGACGACGCTGTGGTGTCGCTCATCACCTCCTCCCACGGTCGGGTCGACCCATGAAATTTCGGGCCTTTCGTCAATTCGAAGACGGGGAAATGATCGACGGCCTGGGCTACGATATCGTGGTCCATCGCCGCTCGATCGGTGAATTAGCACTGCCCTCGGGAAAGCTGGTGGTCTGCGACGCCGTCCATGGGTTGAGCGCCGATCCCCTGAATCTGGACATCGAGCCGGGCCACTACCCGGTGCATGCGATCATCGCTGAGATGCGCGACGAGAAGTTGATCGCCTATGTCTCGCTGTCGTTGGGCCTGGAGGAGGCGCGGCGATGGGAGACGGCGACATTGCCGGAGTCATCGGAGAGCACGCCATGGGAACGGCGCCGTGAGGAGCCGGGCTTTCAGGTCGATAGCGCCCTGGCGGCGGTGGTGGACGCTGACACGGCGGCCTCGATCATGAGTTACCAACAGGTGGTGATGCCCGACGATGACGATTATGAGCGCCACCTCTGGGGGCGGGTGCACCGCCGGCGAGCCCAGTCGGTGGGGTGGGCCAATATCAAACTTCGCGCCGATCTCCAGCTTCCGGCGCGGGCCTCGGCCAACCTCCTGGCCTTCGACGCCGGCTATGGGCAGGGCTACTATAAGTCCTATGCTGGATACGACGCAGAGGGGGAGTTGGCGTCGCTGGTAATCGACTTTGAGGTGCTGGACTTTCGATTTCCCACCTTCGCCTTCGGGCCTCCCCGTCGCTGAGCGCCCGGTTGTGAGCAGGTCGGTGCTGGGGTAGGTCTCGGGGGGCGGGGATTCGAAGTTCTGCGCGAGGAGTGACTATTTGACGAGGAGTAGGTATGGGGCTCGCCGTTGGAGTCGGCTTATTCGGGGACGAGAAGAGAGATGAGAGCCGTCGGGGAGACCTGAAGGCGATCAATGAAGTTCTGCAGGATCGGGGGCTACCGACCCATGCGGGAGGACCGGTTGTGGGGACCGAGGCTTCGCGGGCGACGGTCAATTCCTTTCCCTACTCCTGGTTGCATTACCTGCGCCGGTTTGCGGCTCATGTGATGCGCGATCCGCGGTGGGTGCCCTTTCCCATTCAGCCCGGTGAAGACCCGGCCGAAGATCCGGTGCTTCGCCAGCTCTATGCCGAAATGAAGTCCCATCTCCTATGCCACAGCGATCGCGAGGGCTATTATTTGCCTCAGGACTTTGAGGAGTTGCTCGTGGAGCGCGCGAAGCTTCCCGGCGATGTGGTGGGATCGTCCTACCAGTTGCGGCGCGAGCTCATCGAGATCAGCGAGGTCCTGGAGATCCGCCTTGATGACGACGGGGAGTTGAGCGACGAAGAGGCAAAGCGGGTCGGTGAGCAGCGGCCGGCGAATTATCCCTTTGCCATCGAGCGGTTGGTCTGGCTGTCCCTCTTTGAGGCCTCTCGATTGAGCGTGGAACAGGATCGGCTTGTCGTCTTTCAGTGATGATCGAGAAAAATAGAGCAAGGAGTAGTTGATGGTGGAGTCAAAATTGGGTCTCGACCAGGAGGTGGTGCAGCGCGCTCGCGAGGCGGCGGCATCGATTGCGTCGTCGATGGACAGCGAGTTGCGCCAGCGCTCGACGGTGGCCGTGGAGCGGACAACCCTTCGCATGATCGGGGTCGACGGCGTCGATGAAGATGACGTGCCTTTGGTCAACGGAGCGGTAGACGCCGCCCGAGAGGCAGATCTTGTGGATGATGGAATCATGCGGCTGGTCTGCCAGGGGGTGATCGACAGCGGTCGAGAGCCCACGGTGTGGGCGCGAGCGGTGGTGGAAGACGCCATCGATCTCCAGGACCAGGGCATGGCCTCGGAGGCCGAGATTCGGCGCATCGGCGACCGCCTCAGCGCTGAGGGCCTGGCCCTGGTGGAGGAGAATCGGGCCAGGCGCGACCGCTTTTTGGAGCGCGAAGAGAAGCGCTCGCGGCCGCTGCACTACGTGATCGTGGCCACTGGAAATATCTACGAGGATGCCCTCCAGGCGAAGACGGCGGCCCGTCAGGGCGCCGATATTATCGCCGTGATCCGCTCCACGGGTCAGAGCCTGCTCGACTTCGTGCCCCAGGGCGCGACCACCGAGGGCTATGGCGGTACCTACGCCACCCAGGAGAACTTCAGAATCGTGCGCCAGGCCCTCGATGAGGTGGGCGAAGAGGAGGGACGCTATATCCGGCTGTGCAATTATTGCAGCGGCCTATGCATGCCCGAGATCGCCGCCATGGGAGCCCTGGAGCGACTGGATGTGATGCTCAACGACGCCCTCTACGGGATTCTATTTCGCGACATCAATCCCACGCGAACCTTTATCGACCAGTATTTTAGCCGCATGATCAACGCCTTTGCGGGGGTGGTGATCAATACGGGAGAGGACAATTACCTGACGACGGCCGACGCTGTGGAGGCCGCCCACACGGTGACGGCGAGCCAATTTATCAACGAGCAATTGGCCGCCCTCTGCGGCCTCGAGCCCTGGCAGATGGGCCTTGGCCACGCCATGGAGATCAACCCCGAGCTGGAGGATGGCTTCATCTTTGAGCTCGCTCAGGCCCAGTTGGCGCGGGAGTTATTTCCCGAGGCGCCGCTGAAGTTTATGCCGCCCACCAAGTATATGACGGGCAATATCTTTCGGGGCCATATCCAGGACGCCCTGTTTAATCTGGTGGGGATCTGGACGCAGCAGGGCATCCAACTTTTGGGGATGATGACAGAGGCGATGCATACCCCACATATGGGCGATCGCTACCTGGCGCTGGAGAATGCCCAATACGTGATGAATAATGCCAAATCCCTGGGCGACGAGATCACCTTTAAGGCCGATGGCAAGGTGCAGCGCCGGGCGCAGACGGTGCTGAAGGAGGCCTGCGAATTTCTGGAAGAAGTCGACGGCGAGGGTATCTTTGAGGCGTTGGCCCGCGGCCGCTTCGCCGACGTCAAGCGACCTCGACAGGGGGGCAAGGGCGGCGAAGGTGTATTTGAGCGCGGGAGTGACTATTATAATCCCGTGGAGGAGAAACTTCGCCGTGCCCTGGATTTGGCTCGGGAATAGTGACCGGTTCTCAGAGGCTCAATGAAATGTGGGCTCGACGTGGATGAGGACCCTCTGAAGGAGATGTGGCATGATCAGTCGATGGATAATTCAATCCGGCGATTCCCTGTGGCGAAAATTAGGCGAAGAAGCGGCAAAGACGGCGGTGTCGACCTTCGTGGAAGAAGGGATCAAGGCCTCCGTCGAGTTGTGGAAGACGCGCCACATGAAGGAGCTCGATATCGAATTCGATGAGCGCAGAAAGGCGCGCAAGGAAGAATCGGGCAGTGGCGTCGAGGAGACTGCTAAGGACGGGGACTCCGATGAGGACTCGCCGACGGAAGAGGTCGATGAAGACGAGGATGCTGAGGCGTCGCAAGAGTCTCAGGTCTATCGCTCGATTTGATGGGATGATGGAAGGGCTGATTGATTGGTGATGGATGTCGGTTAAAGGGCCTCAATGCCACTCTTAGAAATTGGGATGATCCTCGCCGGGATAGTCCTGTTATTCGTGGGCGCCGAAGGTCTGGTCAAAGGGGCGAGCGCCCTGGCCCTCAAATTGGGGATCACGCCCATCATCATCGGGTTGACGGTGATCGCCTTTGGTACGAGTGCCCCGGAATTGGTGGTGGGCCTGGTGGGCAGCGACGACGTGGCGGTGGGTAATATCCTGGGCTCCAATATCGCCAACCTGGCGCTGATCCTGGGCGTCGCAGCCCTTATTCACCCCATTGAGGTCAAGCATCGAGCGGTGCGCCACGACCTACCGATCATGTTGGGGGTGACGATCTTATTTATTCTACTGGCGATCAACGGGTCGCTTTCGCGGCTCAACGGGGCGATTCTACTGGGGGCGATGGCGATCTATCTGGGCTATACCTACTACGAGGCCCGGCGCGATGCCCTGTCGGTCGAAGAGGTGATCGGCGAGGAAATCGACGATGGTGAAGAGGCCCAGAAGCGGCCCTTGTGGTTGAATATCGCCCTGATCGCCGGGGGCATTGTGAGCCTCTCATTGGGGGCGAAGTGGATGGTCGATGGCGCCATCGCCATTGCCATGATGATCGGGGTCTCGGAGCTGGTGATCGCCATCAGTGTGGTGGCCCTGGGGACGAGCCTTCCGGAGCTGGCGGCCTCGGTGTCCGCCGCCCGTCATGGGCAGACGGACCTGACGGTGGGCAATGTGATCGGCTCCAATATCTTCAATCTGTTGCTGGTGCTGGGCGCCGTGGCCAGCGTGGGGGCGGTGAAGGTCGATTCCCAGGCGTTGACCATCGATCTGTGGGTAGTCTTGGCACTGTCGATCGTGATCTGGCCTCTGCTGCGCACCGACCACTGTCTGGATCGGCGAGAAGGAGTATTCCTATTGGTGGTTTATGCGGGGTACGTGGTAACGCTATTTCTTCGATGAGTAGAAGTCGAAACCGATGTGCAGGACGATCCCATGAGCACCAGGGCAAAGACGTTGCGAATCGCATTGATCCAGGGCAACCCCATCGTCGGGGACATCGAGGGCAATAGTGAGCGCTTAAGAGAGGCGATCCAGGAGGCCAGGCGCCGGGGAGCGGAGGTGGTAGTGACCTCGGAGCTGGCGGTCATCGGCTATCCGCCAAGGGATATGCTGCATCGCGAGCAGATGCTGCGACGCCAGTGGGAGGCCGTCGAGGCGTTGGCCCGCGAGAGCGATGAGGAGTTGGCGTTGATCCTGGGCGCCGTCTGTCGGGCCCCCAAGGGGTCGGGACGCCAGTTGGTCAACGGCGCCGTGGTCTGCCACGGAGGCCAGGTTCAGGCGCAGATCGGCAAGCGACTCTTGCCCACTTATGACGTCTTTGAGGAGGATCGCTATTTCGAGTCCATGGACGAGCCAGGGGTGGTGAGCTGGAAGGGCTTGAAGTTGGGGATCACGATCTGCGAAGACGCCTGGGCGCGGGCCGATTCAGAGGAGATGCCGGACTACGAGGTCGATCCCATCGAAGAGGTGGTGGAGGCGGAGGCCGACATCTTGATCAACCTGTCGGCGAGCCCATTTTCGATGGGCAAGGCGGGGTTTCGCGGCGAGCTCTTATGCGATCATTGCCGGCGCCACGGCAAGGCGATGGTCTTCGTCAATCAGGTGGGCGCCAACGATGAGTTGATCTTCGATGGCCGCTCCGCCGTCGTCGACGGTCGAGGCGATCTGCGTTGCCAATTGGCGGCCTTTGAGGAGGACCTGGAGGTCGTCGAGGTCGGCCCCATGGGCGATGTGACGGTGGGCACGGCGAGCACCGAAGAGGTGGAGTCGACGAGCAGCGATCCCGGCGACCTGTCGGTGGTCGACGAGGTTCGCCAGGCCCTGGTCCTGGGCATTGGCGACTATGTGAACAAGTCCGGTTTTGATGGGGTGCTCATCGGGTTGTCGGGAGGCATCGACTCCTCGGTGACCGCCACGCTGGCCGCCGAGGCCCTGGGCCCCGACAGGGTCCATGGGGTGGCGATGCCCTCCAAATTTTCCAGCGCCCATAGCAGAGAAGATGCCCGAGCCCTGGGCAAGAATCTGGGCATCCAATATAGCGAGATCCCCATTCGCCAGCCCTATGAGAGCGTACTGGAGACCCTGAACCCCCATTTCGATGATCCCAGCTTTGGGGTTGCCGAGGAAAATGTTCAGGCCCGCCTGCGGGGGGTCTATCTGATGGCGCTGAGCAATAAGACCGGCAAATTGGTGATCGCCGCCGGCAATAAGAGCGAGCTCGCCGTGGGCTATTCGACGCTCTACGGCGATATGTGTGGGGCATTGGCCGCCATTGGCGACGTCTCCAAGATGATGGTCTACGCCCTGGCCGATCGCTACAACGAGATGGCGGGACGAGACGTGATCCCCCGGCGGGTCCTGGAAAAGGCGCCGTCTGCCGAACTTCGGCCCGATCAAAAAGACGAGGACAGTCTCCCGGCCTACGAGGTGCTCGACGAGATCCTGGAGCGCTACCTGGTGGACCACGACTCGGTGACCACCATCGTGGAGCAGGGCTTTGATCGGGCGATGGTCGAGGAGGTGGTCGCCATGGTCCATCGCAATGAATATAAGCGGTGGCAGGCGCCGCCGATTTTGAAGGTCAGCCCCAAGGCGTTTGGCGTGGGATGGCGCTATCCCCTGGCGGCTCGTTATCGGTGGTGATTCAGCCGGTGAGCACCGGGGCGTGGAATCGATCGCAAGCGCGCGCTGTTGATAACCTGAGACGCAGGCGGCGGATGAAGATGGCCGTGCAAGGGATGGCATGAGTCAATGGAAACAATTGTTGAAGGGGTTTGGTGAGCGTGGTGATGGCGAAGAGCCATTTTATAACGAGCGTTTGGAGGCCGAAGGGCCGGTGCTGATCAATCGCATCGACGCGCTGAGCGCCGCCTTTGTCGGCGCCCGGCTGGTGAGGGCGATCGCTCGACGACGGGGGACGCGGCTTCGAGAATCGGCGGCCAAGGCGGTGGAAGAGCTCGTGGCCCGGGGAATGTCCAGAGAAGCGCGCCACCATTGCGAGGCGGAGGTGGAGCGCATTCTGCACTGGCTCGAGGACCCGCCGGCCAGCGATGAGCCCCCACAGATGCCGCCATCGCTGGGCATGATGGTGGATGCCGATCTGGCCAGTCGGCGATCGGTGGCCACCTTTGCCAGAGAGCATGGTTATGCACTGGAGCTTGAATACTACGACGAGGAGCGGGACCATTGGCCACGGCTGAGGGCAGCGGTCGTGGAGGTCGATGAAGACAAGCCCCACGAATTGGTGCTCGAGGTCCTCGGCGAGCGAGAGGCCCGTCGGGTCAGCATTCCGCTTCGCTATATCCGCTGGTTGATGCCCGTGGCGCCGCCGCAGGGATTGGACAAAGAGCTGGAGACCGGAGGCGATGTGATCGAATTTCCGGGCACCTGGAGCGACTAAAAGAGGCAATGATGGGCGAGCAGATCCGATGGTCGATGGTGGGAATGATGGTGGCTCTACTGGCCCTTATGGCGGGCTGTGCCTCGACGCCAACGGCCGAGGAGGAGCCCCTGGACGAGCCCCAGGTCGTGGAGATCGAAACGGAGCCCATGCTCATTCGCGGTGGCGATGATGGGGCGGAGCAATTGAGCGCCGAACAGCTCTTTGAGCGGGCCTACTATGGGTTTCAGGCCCGTCGCTACGATGAGGCCGCGGAGTATTACGGGTTGATCATCGAGCATTTTCCGGAGAGTCGATTCCACCGGGCGTCGCTCTATAATGGTGCTCTCTCCTACGAGGAGATCGATCGGTGGCGCGATGCCGCCGATGCCTACGCCCGAATCGTCGAGGAGTATCCGGACTCCGACGAGGCGCGTAACGCCACCTTCAGGTTGGCGGGGGCGATGATGGAACTCGGCGACTACCAAGAGGTCGACGACATGCTCCAAGCCCTGCTCTTGGGCGACGATCTCGATCACTTCGATCGGGTGGAGGCCCATGTGCGCCGGGGCCAGGCCCTGAACGCCATGGAGAATTGGGACGACGCCCAGCAGAGCTTTGAGAATGCCCTTCAGCGAAATCGGCGGGCCGACGCCGACGAGCAATTGGACAACGACAACCAGTGGATCGTCCTGGCCAATTTCGGTGTCGGCGAGGCCTACCACGGTCGAATGGGAGAGATCCCGCTGGTGTTGCCCACGGAGCGGATGCGCGAAGACCTGGAGCAAAAGGCGGAGTATCACCAGGCCGCTCAGGCGGCCTATATCCGGGCGGTGCGCGAACACCACCCCCATTGGTCGGTGGCCGCGGGCTTTCAGATCGGTCAGCTCTATCAGGATTTTTACGTGGACATCTTTTCGGCGGAGATCCCCGAGGATTTGAGCGACGAGGAGTTGGCCTATTATTTTGAGCGCCTCTTCGACGAGATCGAGGTGCTCATGGACCGGGCGATCAGCGTCTACGAGCGAAACCTCTCCTTTTCGCGGCGCATCGCCCGCGGCCAGGACGCCGAGGCCTGGGTGCAGGCCACCAATATGCATATGGAGCGGATGCGGGCTTATCTGGAGGACGAAGAGGTCCAAGCCCGGGCTCGCCAATTGGTGCTGGAGTATGGGGAGCTCGATATGGACAAGCTCTGGGATCCCCTCTTTTACGCCCAGCGTCACGTCGATGATGCCCTCGATATGGCCGGTCAAGCGGTGGCGCCCGACGAGGAGTACGACGACGAGGACGGCAGGGACGCGGAGGCGGAAGCAGAGGCCGACGAGGGCGATGAAGAGGGCGGCGACGGAGTGAGTTAGATCGGTGAGGGGAGCTGATAGACCACCGTTGATTGTGGCTGGACAAAGCGAGGGGCTTTGAGCAACACGGGTGGGGCGCCCACGTCTGGGCGTTGGACCTGTTTTGAGAGGAGCCCCGGGCTTTGAGTACCACCGCGGAATCCAAAGCGTTATTGAGAAAAGTGGTCGCCCTGACCTGGCCGGCCGTGCTGCAGGGGATGGTGACCACCCTGGTCTTTACCACGGATCGGTTGATCATCGGTCGCTATGCCTCGGAGGCGCTGAGCGCCCTGGCGGTGGCCAACCCCGTGGCCTGGTCGGTGACCAGTATTTTTGGCGCCTTTATGGCGGGAGTGGTGGCGGTCACCGGGCGAGCCGTGGGCGCTCAGGACCGTCGGCGGGCGGCGGCGACCCTTCGATCGGCGCTGATGTTTTCGCTGGGCATCGGCCTGGTGGTCAGCCTACTTGCCTGGGTGGGACGGGATCCAATCGTGGCTCTGCTCACCGATCCGGAGGCGACGACGGCCGCCGTTCGCGGCGACGCCAGCAGCTATCTGGCCGTGGTATTGATGTCGGCACCACTGTTTTTTGTGGCAGCTACGGCGACCTCGTCGCTCCAGGCCGCCGGCGATACGCGGACGCCGATGGTGATTGCGATTATCGCCGGGACGGCCAATCTGGCGTTGTCCTGGGCACTGGTCTTTGGTCAATTTGGATTGCCGGAGTTGGGGCTAATCGGAGCGGCCGTAGGGACGGTGCTCGCCAGCGGGATCCAGGCCACCCTCGGTTTGTGGGTGCTCTACGGTGGGCGAGGGCCCCTGGAATTGGGCGCCGAAAACGATCGCGACGATCGCCGCGACGCCCTGGCGACGGTGCTCCGCGTCTCGAAGGCGACGTTGGGCGAAAAGGTGCTCTATCATCTGGCCTACGTGGCCTCCATCGCCATTGTGGGTCACCTGGGCAATATCGCCCTGGCGGCCCACGAGACGCTGCTGGGCATTGAAGCTATCGGCTTTACGGCGGCCAGCGGCTTTTCCATCGCTGCCGCCACCCTGGTGGCGCAGCGCATGGGCAAAGACGATGCCGACGAGGCCTATGCGGCGGGCCAGACGGCGGCCCGCCTTGGGCTTTTCGTTGGCCTGGCCTTCGGGTCGATATTATTTTTATTTTCCCACCAGCTCATCGGCATCTTTACCACCGATCCAGAGGTCATCGAGACGGGGGCCCAATGCCTTCGCATTGCGGCCTTTGCCCAGCCGGCGATGATCCTGGCCGACACCTGGTCCGGCGGCCTACGAGGCGCCGGCGATACCTTCACCCCCATGATTTCAGCGCTGCTGGGACCGGTGGTCATGCGCCTGGCGGCCTGCTGGTTTTTCGCCTGGTATCTGGAGATGGGGCTCGTGGGCTTTTGGATCGGCACCACCCTCGATTGGTATGTGCGCGCGATCTGGACTGGAATCGCCTTCTATCGACGCCGGTGGGCCGTGAAGTATCAGGAGCTGTGACGGGGTAGAGGGCGTGTGCCTCATAACGTGGGCACGTCGGCGGTCGTGACGGTTCCCCAGCATTCGATCCGCTGGTTGTCTGCGCGCACAGCGCAGGCGTGATAATCGCCGAGTGCGAGGGTCATAAATTCCCCCTCAGGTGGGTCGAGTACGTCGTCGGAGGCAAGCTCATCAGAACCCCAGCAATCGATGGTGCCATTGGCTCGTAGACCGCAGGCGACTCTGCTGGCAGCTCGGAGGTGCTGAAAGGTTCCCTCTGGCGGCTCCTGGAGTGTTCCGATCTGAGTATCGCCCCAGCATTCGACGGTATCATCGAGTCGCACTCCACAGGAAAACCCGGTGCCGGAAACCACTTGTCGAAACCCTCCTGAGGGAGCATCTAGCTGACCATAGGTATTGTCTCCCCAACACTGGAGTTCCTGGTCGCCACTTTCGATGGCGCAGGTGTGAAAAAAGCCCGAGGCCACATCGATATAGGTTCCCCCTGAAGCATCCAATAGTCCATAGTCATTGGAGTCATCACCCCAACAGACAATATCTCCCAGGTCTCGAATGGCGCAGGCATACCTCGTGCCAACCGAGACGGCTTCGAAGTCCCCCGAGGGGGCTTCGTCAACGCCGCGATCGTCTTCATCAGCGCATAGGAGAGTGGAATCGCTCTGCAGCAGACAGGCCTCGAGGGAGCCAATCGAGATGTCGCGAAGCCCGTCTGGGAGGGATTCAAAAAATGAGGTGCTGATAGCGGTGGAGCCCCAGCAGATGCTCTCCTCGTTGGTCGTGGTGGTACAGGTCAGGGTACTTCCGGCGTAGACCCGGTCAGCGACGAGGTGACAGACGCCGTCGCCACATTCAGTGCCCAGGGGACAGGAAAAATCGCACTCGCCACAGTGGTCGTCGTCGGAAATCAGGTCGACGCACTCGTCGCTGCAATAGTCCAGATCGTCAGCACAGATATCCTCGCAGACTCCGTTGGCGCAATCTTGGCCATCTGCGCATTCGTTACCGCACTCGCCGCAATTCATCGAATCTGTGTTCGTATCGACGCAGGCGTTGGAGCATTCCTCTTTCCCCTCACTCTCGCAATCCAGCTCCGGGTCCTGGTTGTTGGACTGGTTGTTGGATTGGTTGTTGGGCTGGTTATCGGGATCTGCTTGGATTGGCTCGGAATCCCCACAACCGATGAATGCCATGGCCAAGACCATGAGAGCGAAAATAAACGGGCATTTGACCGGCTGCACAGACATAGAGTGGCTCCGAAGAAAACTGAGGTACCGAAGGATACTCCTATTCGGATGATGCTTCGGTCATTGATTGTCCTCATGGACGGAGAGTAGACACCAAAAATTCACTCGAGTCCAGTTTATTCGCCTTGGCTACTGCAACGCATCAGAGGCGCGGTCACGGTCATCGGTGGGCCCGGAGTCGCGGCTGTCTTCGGCGGCCTGGCGAAAGACCATGAATCGGCTCAGCGGATAGGTCCAGCCGAGCCAGAAGACGAGCTTGGAGATCATCCAGGCGAAGCCGGCGCCCATCGATTGGGAGAGCCATTCGGTGAAGAGGCCGTGGCCCATGGCGGCGAGCCAGCTCATGCATGCGTAGAGCAACAGGGATCGAAGAACGGGGGGATCGAAGCGGCGAAAGACCCAGAGGCGGCAGATCAGATAGTGGGTCAGCCCGCCGGTGAGGGCGGCGATGATGGCGGCGGCGGCCACGGATATGGTGCCCTGGTGGACGAGAAAATAGAGCAGGATAGTGTAGATGGTGGCGTCGAGCCCGGTGGCGATGACGCTGGCGATGGAGAGGCTCGAGATGTCCATCAAGCTGCGCCGCCAATTCATGGGGTTCTCCACCGCGGAAATCGCATCAATCAGCAACGAATAAGCGTCGTTCTAGGCCGGCTGGGATTCCTGAAGCCGGTGCATGGTCACCCAGACGCGACGAATAGCCGTGGCTGTGCTCAATAGGGCGAGGGCGCCGATGCCGATGATGGCGGCGTGGTAGGTGGGAGTGGTGGCCGTGGGTTCGACCCACATCGCCACCAGGGGAGCGATGAAGATGGTGGTGGCGAGGATGAACATGCGCTCCGGGCGCTGCATCAGCCCCTCTTTGCAGTCGACGCCTAAGGCCTGGGCGCGGCCGCGGGCGTAGCTGATGAGAAAGGAGGCGATCAATGCCCAGAGGCTGACCTCCAAGAGCCAGGTGTCGCGGCCATAGATGGCGAGTCCTCCCAGCACGGCGGCCTCCACGGCCCGATCAATCCAGGAATCCAAAAAGGCCCCCCGATCGCTCTGGGCGTCCTGGGTTCTGGCGGCGACCCCATCGATGAGGTCCAAGGCGATGGCGGCGATGAAGAGCCAGAATCCGGCCGTAAATTCACCTCGCGCCAGGCTCCACCCGGCGCCGAGGGCAAAGACCAGGGAAGCGATCGTGATCTGGTTGGGGCCGATGTTGAGTCGACCAAAGACCCACACCAGGGGGGTGGTCAACCAGTAGAAGAAGCGAATAAAGGTCACCGGCATCATCGCCGAGCCCTCGTCGCGGCTCGCTCCCTCGGTGGTGGACGTGGGGGCGAGCATCAAAAAGAGCGCAAAGGCGATAAGCCAGGTGAGGCCCAACCACTGACCGAGGCTGAGACTGATGGCCATTTGGGAGATCATGGCCCTTACTCCGCGCTCGCGGCGTGGGACAGGCGGTTGCTATCGACGAAGAGGCGCAGTCGTTCAAAGAGGCGTTGCTGCTGCTCAAAGAGATCGTGGACCGGTTGTTGGCCATCGGTGGTTTGAGGGGATTTAAAATAAAATCCCAGCCAATCCATGACCCCCGACTCCCCCATGCGATGGGCGAGATCGGCCAGGAGCACCAGATCGAGAGCCACGGGAGCGGCGAGGATAGAATCGCGACACAAAAAGTTGATCTTGAGCTGCATGGGATAATCCATCCAGCCGTAGATGTCGATATTGTCCCAGCCCTCTTTATTATCGCCACGCGGCGGGTAGTAATCGATGGTCACCCGGTGGTCGTAGTCGCCGTAGAGCTCGGGGTAGAGCCCGGCGTCGAGGCAGGCGTCGAGGACCGACAATTTGGACTCCTCCTTGGTGCGAAAAGCGTCGGGGTTGTCGAGGACGGCGCCGTCGCGGTTGCCGAGGATATTGGTGGAGTACCAGCCGGCGAGGCCGAGTTGTCGGGCCTTGAGTCCGGGGGCGATGACGGTCTTGAGGAGGGTCTGTCCGGTCTTGAAGTCCTTGCCGGCGATCGGCAGGCCCCGGCGATGGGCGAGCTCCACGAGGGCCGGGATGTCCAGGGCCCGGTTGGGGGCGCCGTTGATGAAGGGGGCGCCGGCCATCAGGTGAGCCCAGGCGTAGATCATGGTGGGGCTGATCGCGGGGTGGTTGGAGCGCAGGCCCTCCTCAAAATCAGCCAGACCCAGGTGGACCTCGTCGACGGCGAGCTGGGTCTCCGTGGAGCCACACCAGATACCGACGGCGCGCTGGCAGTCGTGGTCGGCCATAAAGCCCTCGATATCGTCGATGAGCTGGCGGCCGAGGTCCAGTTTGGTGGCTCCGACCTTGACGTGGTTGCCCTCGAGATTGGGCACGAAATGGGGATCGAAGACGGCGCTCATGGGCTCGATGGCTGCCAACTCATCGGCCATGGGCTCCAGATCGTCGTCGTCGAGAGCGGCGGCGTCGAGGGCGGTCTCCAAGGCGTTCCGATCGAGGATATCCCAGCCGCCGAAGACCAGGTCGTCCAGATCGGTCAGGGGAAGGGCCTCCTTGATGGGTGTCGACCCCTGTTTCATGGGGAGTTGACCCATCTGTGTCAGGCTCCCCACGGGGCGTCCCAGCCTTTTTCGAGCGGCGATGACGCCGCTGATCAGGGTGGTGGCCACGGCGCCGAGGCCAGGTATCAACACGGCCAATCGGTCTCCACTTCGCTGTCGTCTCACGAGCTCCCCCTGCGATTGAGATGAATTTGGGTTGTTGGAACGCAGTTAAACGTACTCACCGCCATCGCTATGGAAAGGAGCGGTGTGGCATTTTGTCTCGATGCACCGCCAGGGCCTGAGCCTTCAATTGTGGTGGCGTTGATGAAGAGCCTCACCGGAGAGGGCCCGGCGGCATCTACGGATAATAACCCCGCTTATTCACGAGACGTCGGCGACGCGGGCTTCTTCGAGGGCGACGATCTTGCCGGAGTCTGTGCGACGGCGGCGGGGTTGATCGCCCTTTTTGGGGTTTTGATAGTAGGGGAGAAGCTCCTGGAGGGCCTGGAGTACGGCGTGGGGGTCGCCGGCTTCGGCGGCCTCGATTAAGGCCTCCAGATCGCTTTTGGTGTGGCCATCGATGACGCAGTCCTCGCCGCCGATAAAGATCTTTTGGTGGGCCGTTCGATCCAATTGTTCGCGGTCAAAGGACAGCTCTTCGAAGAGCTTTTCGCCGGGGCGAATCCCGGTAATTTCGATGGGGATCTCGCTTTCGTCGAAGCCGGAAAGCCGGATCATATCGCGGGCCAGATCCATGATTTTGACGGGCTCGCCCATGTCCAGGATAAAGAGCTGGCCCTCGTCAAAGCTGGCGGCCTGCAACACGAGCTGGCTGGCCTCGGGGATGGTCATAAAGTAGCGGGTCATCTCCCGATGAGTGACGGTGACGGGGCCACCCTTTTTGATCTGGCGCCGGAAGATAGGGATGACGCTGCCGTTAGAGCCGAGGACGTTGCCAAAGCGCACGGCGCAATAGTTGGTGGTGCTGCAGCGGCGCTGGCAGAGCTGGATGTAGAGCTCGGAGGCCCGCTTGGTGGCCCCCATGACGCTGGTGGGATTGACGGCCTTGTCGGTGGAGATGAGGACGAAGGATTCGGCGTCGTACTCATCGGCCAGATCGGCGAGGACGCGGGTGCCGCGCACGTTATTTTTGACGGCCTCCGCCGGGTGGGCCTCCATGAGGGGGACGTGCTTGTAGGCGGCGGCGTGGATGATG
>CAYQBU010000032.1:0-28107 GCA_964415785.1 uncultured Bradymonadales bacterium | reverse complement strand
GAGCCGGAGCCAGAGCCGGAGCCGGAGCCGAGTGCGCCTAAAGATAAGACGAAGCGTGGAGAGCTCGAGGTCGGTTCGTCGACCTTCGAAGCACTCCAAGAGGAGTCATCAGATAGTCGCCCCCAGGTGGTCAGCGAGAAACAGACCCGGACGTCGAAGCAGAGCTCCGTGAATATCGGCCGGCCCGATGAAGCGTCGGGACCACAGAAGGTCTCGGAGTCGCTCATCGAGGACGTATTTCTGGAGATTCAGGATATCCATGAAGGAAACCGCTCCATGGAGGAAGTGGTCAATATGGTCATGGATATGGTGGTGGAAAAGCTCAATGCAGAAAGCGGTTCGGTCCTATTTGCCGACGTGAGTGGACGGGAGCTGTATTTCGCAACCGCTCGAGGACCGAAGGCCGACGAGGTCATGGACTTTCGCGTCCCAATGGGAGAGGGGATCGTCGGGTTTTGTGCCCGAGAAGGGGTGAGCCTGGCGATCAGCGATGCCCAAGAGGATCCACGGTTCTACGAAGAGATCTCAGAGGCGCTGGGCTATGAAACGACCAGCCTGGCCTGCTCTCCGATCCAGCATGAGGGGAGGGTCTACGGAGCGATCGAGGTGATCAATAAGCGGGGAGGCAGCACCTTTAGTGGTCAGGAGATCAGTGCCATGGCCTATATCGCTCGGCAGACCGGTCAATTTGTCCATGACCTGGTTATGGAGAGGGAGAAGTTGAGCGGGAAGTGAGCGAGAAGAGGAGCGGAAAGAGAAAACCCCCGAGCCAGAAGGGCTCGGGGGTTTTCTGATTTAGACGGTCCGGTGTGGGGTTTAGCCGATATGCCAGAGGTGGTGGGTGGCGAGGCTAAAGCCAATGAGCGCCAGAAGCCATTTGATGGCCATTTGAAGCCCAATATGAAGCAGGGCGGTGCCGACACTCTTGAAGAAGCTGATCTTATAAAAGGCCATGATCACAAGGAGGACCACCAGGGGCTTCAAGAGGGCGCCAAAGAGGGGCACAAAGCTGACGACAATGAGGGCGATATTGATGAAGAGGATGACCCCAAAGGCGTTGGTCAGCGTATTGTTGGCGCCCTTGTGGCCAACGAGGCTGAGCGACAACTTGAGGGCGATCACCTGGACGACGAAGGCAATGAGAAAGGAGAGGATGGCAGACATGGACAAGACCTCGTTGGAATTGGAAGTGAGTGGGTCTTCGCAGATGAATTAAAGAGTAATCACCATCGCGCGGTCTCGCAAATGGGATGGGCCGCATGACCACCGAAGACATGGCCCCGTCCCGGGAATATAAAGGATAAGTTGGGGGGAGAATATTCCGGCATTGAGGTCGGTTCCCGGAGTTGGAGCGGGGTGGTTCGACGGGGGATGGCCGCCTATGTTAGGCGTCATAGAGGAGTCCCGAGGTGCTCAGGGGATGGATGGTGGGTCAAGCAAGTGAGGCAAAGGTCATGCGGTGGAATCATCTGGGAGAGTTGCTGGATCAGCGTGCGGAGTCGACGCCGGGGCGCGGCATTTATGTTCGGGGAGCGCGAGGGGTTCAAGAGTTTCGGACACTGGCCCAGTTGCGAAGTGGAAGTGCTCGGGTGGCCAGGGGGATTTCAGATCGAGGGGTGAAGGCCGGTGAACGCGTATTGGTGGAGGCGGCGACGAGCTTCCAGTTTTTGGAGGCATTCTTTGGCCTGGTTCGAATAGGGGCCATTCCGATCGCCGTGCGGGGATATGCGGAGGGTGGAGAATGGGAACAAATGGAGCGTTGGCGCCAGTTGGCGAGGCGCTATGAAGCTGATCATCTGGTGGTCGACGAGGCGATGGAAGGGATGGCGTGGCGGTGGGCAATGCACCCGTTGCGGTCGGTGGAGACGGTGGAGACGTTGACACAGGGCCTGCCCTCGCGCGTCGATGTGGCGGTCAAAGAACGGGACGAGGAGGGGATGGCGTTTATCCAATTGACGTCGGGGACCAGCAGCAAGCCAAAGGGAGTGAAGTTGAGCCATCGGGGGATTCGAACCAGCGTGGAAGCGATTGGTCGACGAATCGAGGTCGATGAGGATGATGTCATCGTGTCCTGGCTTCCCCTGGATAATATTATGGGCCTGGTGGGGGTGGTGATCTTTGCGCTGCACTGGGAGATCAGACCGGTACTGATGGAGCCGGAGGGCTTTTTGGAGGCGCCGGAGGACTGGTTTTGGACGATCGAGGAACACGATGCGACGCTGTCGTTGGCCCCCAATTTTGCGTTCAATTACTGCGTACGGCGATGCAATGAGAAGCAATTGGAGGGGCTCGATTTGTCGAGTTGGCGTATCGCGATGAATGGTGCGGAGCCGGTGCGGGCTCAGCATATTCAGTCGTTTTTTCGGCGTTTCCACCGCTACGGGTTAGGGGACCGGGTGATGATGCCAGTCTACGGGCTAAGTGAAGCGACCCTGGGTGTAAGTTTTCACGAGGCGGGCAGGCCGATCGAAATCGACGGGATCAATCGCCGTAAGTTGGAGGAAGAGGGGGTCGCGGAAGCGCTGCCTGAGGAAGGTGCGAAAAGTCGACGAGAGCGGATGCACGTGGTGTCCGTGGGGCGACCGCTGGAGGAGTTAGAGGTGGAAATTCGCGGCGCTTCAGGAGAGGTGCTCGGCGATCGCCGGTTGGGCGAGATCGCGATTCGGGGAACTCAGGTCATGCAGGGGTATGTGGGTGACGAGGAGGAGGAGGTAAACGAGGGGGAGACGAGGCTAGGCGAAGGGGGGTGGCTGTTGACCGGCGATCTGGGCTATCTGGTGGAGGGACAGTTGTATTTTGTCAGTCGGGCCAGTGACCTCATCGAGTTGAAGTCGGGGAGGAAGGTGATCCCCGAAGAGGTGGAGTTATTTGTAGACGCCATCGACGGTGTGCGGGCGGGGAGTAGTGCGTGCTTTGCGATCGGCGATGCGGTGAGGTCAGGGGATGTGGTGGTGGTGTTTGAGGGCCAGAGCGGGGCTCATCGAGGGCGATTGGAGCGGCGAGTGGCGGCGGTGCTGGAGGCCCACCTGGGGCTCAGTGAGTTGAGGATCGAGGCGTTGCCCGTGAGGTCGGTGCCGAAAACGGCGACGGGTAAGATTCAGCGCCATCGCTGTCAAACCTGGTGGGAAGAGGGGATGTTGGGCGAGGAAGAGACTCTGGGGGCGACTCGCCAGGGCTGGGAGAGGCGGGCGAGTCTCGTGGGGGAGACAGTGAAGGCCGGTGGTGCCACGGTGTGGCACCGACTTATGGGGAGCGGGCAGCACTAGAAAACAAGTCGGCGGCCACTTCGTGAGAAGCGGCCGCCGAAGGGTTAAGCGATGTCATCCACCTCGGTTAGAGGGGAAGACTGATCCGCTGCTCGAAGATGCCGCTGGCGGGTTCGTCGTTTTGCGGTTCCATCTCGCAAGTACTGAGATCGAGTTCGTCAGGACGACGATCCTGGCAGAGGTAGAGGTCGAAGGCGTCGTTGCCGGTTTGGTGAGTATCGTTGCAGGAGGGCCCGAACTCACCGATGAGAACGCTCATGCTGTCGTCCAAGACGATGAGGTTGCCGTCTTCGTCACGGAACTGAAGGCCAACCCAGCCATCGCAGCCCATGGCGTAGACGGCGTCTTCGTGCATGTTGGAAGTGACGTCGCCGTCGCCATCGCCGCGGGGGAATGTCTGTTCCTCGGGGCAAGAGCCGGTGAAGTCAGGGGCTTCGCCGTTGAAGATGGCATCGGGATCGCCGTAGAAGGCTCCTTCGCCAAAGTCGACGTCGACCAATTGGCCATACGCGATGACCTCGTCTTCACCGTCGATGAGCTCGGCGTACATCAATTTGGCACCGGCGGTCTCGAAACCGAAGGTGGCGTCGTCGCAGGCGGCGGCGCCAGAGGCGCGCTCTTCGCCGTATTCACGAGTTTCGTCCTGGATGAGAAGGGTGTAGAAGGCCAATTCGCTGATGTCGTTGCAGGCCCCGTTAAAGTCGCCGTCTTCCGGATCCTGGGTGGAGTCACAGAATTCGTCGGTGCGGCAATCCTCGTTGAAGTCGCAATCCTGTCCTAAGGCGATCTCCTGGCAGATGTCGGAGGCGCCTTCTTCGAAGGTGTTGTCCTCACAGGTTTCGTTGACGCCGCAATCGTCGGTGTCGTCACAGGTCTCGAATTCGTCTTGCCAGTTAAAGTCCTGGCAGATGCGTGCGTCGTCGTCGCGCTCGTCGACTTCCGCGCAGGCCTCTCCTTCGAAGCAGTCGTCTTGGCCCTCGCAGGTGGGCACGCAGGAGCCATCGAGGCAGATATCGCCATCGATTTCGCATTCCACGTCTTCGGTGCAGGCGTCGCCATCGCCGTTGAATTCGTCGTCATCGCCGTTGAATTCGTCGTCATCGCAACCGGTGAGAACGGCAAAGCCGGCCACCAGTAGAAGGGGAAGTGTCAGGTGCTTAAATCGTCCAATCATGAATGACCTCATCGTTGAGAGTGAAAGTGAGAGCGAAACTGAAACGCTCCCGAGTGAAACCGGACCAAATGGGGATGCAAAAATGCTGCCACACTAACTCAGGGCTCCCCAAGGAAGTGCGGGCGGTGCGATCCCCGGCAACCATAAACTGGCCGGATGCTGAAACATTAACCTGAATCGGATGGATTGGCCACCTCGATTCGAGTGAAGCCGGAATAAGGGCCGTCCCAGTGCTGAAGGCAGCCGACCTCATCGACTAGAGGCTGGTCGTCGTCACAGAGGGAGAGGCTAAAGGAGGGAGGCTGGTCGGTGTCGTCGAGAGTATTGGCGTCGGCGCCCAGGGGGCATTGATCGTGGGCGACAAAGAGGTCGATGCTATAGCCGGCGTCGACAAGGAGCGGATCTCCGTCGGGATTGACGAGGGCGATGACGGCCACCGATTGAGGCTCTTGGAGTTTGGAAAAGGGCTGTGTGTGGGGTTCGTCGAGGCATTGGCCGGAGTCGTCGACAGGGATAGGGGCGCCAACGAGATCAGCATAGGCAGAGTCAGAGGTGGGAGTAATGGAGACGAGTTCACCGATGCCGATGGCCCGTTCGTCGGCGTCGCGCACGAGGACGGCGGAGAGAAGCAGGGGAGTTAAAGGATCGCCCAGGTCGTCGGCATCATCGTCGTCGTTGTCATCGTCGTCGTTGTCATCGTCGAGGCGTTGGAGGTGGAGAAAAGTCAGTTCTGGTGGGGGATCTTGCTGGTTGACGGCGTTGTTGGGGTCGGCATCGTTGTTGCCCGGGGTAGAGTTTCCGGGTTCGCCATTAGCGCCATTGTCATCGGAGGTCAGGACGCATCGGTTGTGAATGCCACATCTGGCGGAAGGGTCGTCGAGGGCGTCTCGGCACTCCTGGTTGGAGGAGCAGTCGACGCCGCCGTTGCTCGCCGTGTTGGCGTCGAGGCAGGCCTGAACGGGGCTTCCATCGTCGACGCGCTGATAAGCCTCACAGAAGGTATTCGACGGGCATTCGTCGTCACTGGAGCAGGCGGGGGCACAGCTCTGGGCGAGGCAATAGCTATCGTCGCCACTGCAATCGGAGTCGTAGGTGCATTGGGCGTGGAGGCCGGAGTCGTCGTCGGCACAGCCCGCCAGTCCAAAGACTGCGAGGGAGAGGGCGGCGGTCAGGAGCGTCAATAGGAAGCGTGACATGGATATGGCTTGGTTGGGGAAAAAGCGTGAGAGAGGAATAGGACCTGGAGTAAAGGTATTCCAAAAGTGGTCAACTGACTTACCACAACCCCGTCAATGGGGAAGCGGTCAGTGGTGACGGGGTCAAAGGTATGCAGATAGTAGACCATGAAAGCAAATGGTACATCGCAGGTGAGCCCGGATTATTGACGACTCGTCTACTGCGGCTCATCAGAGTCGAGGTTCCTTCATCTCACCCCAAGGGCATTTCTTCGCCTCACCCCAAGTAGTACTCGGTCGTGATGCTCCCAGCTCGCTCAGGGCGCGCTACGACGTCTCATGAACAATCCGGGTTAGGGCGGTGGAGGGCGCGGGCCATTTACGAGGGGGGCCAAGCCCCCTATGGTGCGGGCGACCAGTGATGAGCAAGTTTGAGGAGATAGAATGAAGCCAAGATACATCAAGCGGGCAGCTGCGATCGCAGCCATCGCCCTGGGGGTTGGAGCTGGATTGGGGACCATGGGATGCAGCTCGGGACCGGAGATCCAAGAAATGGATTACGCCGACCAGGCGGAGTATCACTTTGAGGAGGGGATGGCGCAGCTCGAAAGGGGCCGCTACATCAGGGCGATCGACTCCTTTAACACGGTCAGAAACGAGTATCCCTATAGCCGATGGGCGGCGATGGCCAATCTTCGCATTGGCGACGCCTATTTCGACCAGGGCCAATTGGCGAGTGCCGTGCAGCAATACCGGGGCTTTGTCGATCTCTATCCTCGACACGAGCAAGTGGAATACGCCCGATGGAAAATTGCGGAGTCGTTCTACGAGCAGATGCCCTCGGGTTTCTTTTTGCTTCCATCGCCCCACGAGCGTGATTTGAGCACGACGCGAGACGCGGTGCGAGAGTTGGAGTTGTTTCTCGATCGCTATGGCAACTCGGAGTACGCCGAGAGGGCCCAGGAGATGTGGCGCGAAGCGGTGACACGGCTTGCCCGCCATGAGTACGAAGTGGCTCAGTTTTATCATGATCGGGACAATCCGCGGGCCACGGTCAATCGTCTGCGCCACCTGTTGAGCGAGTATTCGGGGATGGGGCTGGATGCGGAGGCCCTCTACCTATTGGGGCTCGCCTACCAGGAGATGGAAGAATACGATCGTGCAGAGGCGGTGTGGAGCGATCTTTTGGACCATCATGAAGGACATCCGCGAGCGGCAGAGGCCGCCCGCGAGTTGAGTCGATGATAAGAAAATGATTACCTGGTTTGACAGTCAGGAACGCGATAGCTATGACAAGCCCCCTTTAAGGGCCACGTCCGGCCAGGCGTCGAAGTATAGATGACCTGGTCGTACGGATAGAAACAGCCGCTCGAACAACCGGATACCGGCCCCGCGCCGGGTGGAATGGATGGAAGCGAGATGAAAACATACAGCGCAAAAGAATCGGATATTCAACGGAACTGGCACGTCGTCGACCTTGAGGGTCAGACGGTGGGAAGGGCGGCGAGTAAAATCGCGACCATCCTGCGAGGCAAGCATAAGCCCCAGTATACTCCTCATGTTGATTGCGGCGACTACGTCGTGTGCATCAACGCCGACAAGGTGGAGTTTTCGGGAAATAAGATGCGAGACAAAGTCTATGAGCGCCACTCGCATTACCCTGGTGGACTGAAGTCGATCAGCGCCGAGGAGTTGATGGAAAAGGCTCCGGAAAGCCTGATGATGTATGCCGTTCAGGGCATGATGCCGGGCAATAAGCTGGGCAAGAAGATGCTCAAGAAGCTCAAAGTGTACGCCGACACCGAGCATCCGCATGGTGCTCAGCAGCCGGAGCCGCTGGAGCTTTAAGCGACAGGCCAAGATCCACTAACGAATAATGAGGAGAGAAAAGCCCATGGCACAACCGGAACAATTTCACGCAATTGGTCGCCGCAAAGAAGCGAGCGCCAGAGTCTTTCTGCGCCCGGGATCGGGTGAGATCACCGTCAATGACGAAGCAGCGGACAGCTATTTTGGCCGCGACACGTTGATGATGATCTTGAGGCAGCCCCTGGTGGCCACCGAAACCGGTGGCGACTACAATATTTATTGCACCGTGCAAGGTGGCGGAAAGAGCGGTCAGGCCGACGCCATCAAGCTCGGCGTCGCCCGAGCGCTGGAGCTGGCTCAGCCCGATCTGCGACAGACGCTCAAGGACGCCGGTCACCTCACACGCGACGCCCGGGTCAAAGAGCGTAAGAAGTACGGTCTTCGTGGCGCCCGCGCCAGCTTCCAGTTCTCGAAGCGCTAAGAACGGGAAACGACGATCGACAGCAGCATCAAGAGCGACCCTCGAAAGGGGGTCGCTCTTTTTTTGGTGGGGAGAGGGGTTCGTCGAAGCTTATGGGTTAGCCCACAAAAAGGAGCAGGAGCAATAAGGGGGGGAAGACGATGAGGATGGAGGTCCAGAAGCCGAGGCGGTAGCGCAGGCGAAGAGCGGTGACCTCCAGGTTGAAGAGCCACAGGATGAGCATGAATTGGCCGAGGCCAAAGTCGGCGATGGGCGGAATGATCAGCCACAGAAAGGCGGCGCAGCTATAGCCGGAGATCTGGGCGACATCGGTCCAGGTGGCACGCTGGATCTGGAAGAGGCGCAGGGAAAATAGGAGGCTCAGAGAGTGGATGCCAAAGAGAATAAGCGCCGTCAGCGGGAGGCTGGCGACGAGGAGGAATTCCAGGGCCGGAATGGAGAGGCCGATGGTGTCCTGGAGGCGCAAAAGGTGGTCTGCATAGTCGGGGGAGAGCTGGCGTTGCCAGAAGGAGGAAAAGAAGAGGCCGAGAGCAATGGAGGCCACGGCGAAGAGGGAGGGGAAGACCCAGTGGGTGGAGGCGCGGTAGGACTGCCAGAAGCGTCGAGGGTGGCGAAGGACTTGCCACCAGGTCTCAAGGGCGCCAGAGAAGGCGGAGGAGAGTGAGTCGGTGGTCTCCCAGGGGATGGTGGGCACCACGCGGGCCTCCAAACAGGGCGCACAGATGGCGCGACCGAGGAGGTCAACGTTGTGGCACCCCCCGCAGATGGAGGCCTGGCAGTGGTAGCACTGGGCGAGGCTCTCTCTGCGGGGGTGATGGGCGCAGGAGGTCTCAGTCGTCATCGCTATTGCGTCGACGTCGGCGGCGACGGCCCTTTTTGACCTTGCGTCGTTTGCGCTTTTTCTTTCGGCGCGACATGGACTTGGACTTGCCCTGCTGGCGGCGTCCACCGGGAGGGGTATAGCCGGGGGGAAGGTTGGGCCCGCCACCGCCCATGCCGGGCATACCGGGCATGCCTCCACCGCCACCTCCGCCACCACCGAGGAGGTCGCCCATCAATTCGTTCATGTCCATGCCCTGCATGTCCTTCATATTCTTGAGCTGCTTGAGCTTCTTCATGCCGGGGATCTTGCTGAGGAGGCCACCGTCGTCGCCCATGCCTCCGAATTGCTGCATCATATTGCGCATCATGTTGAATTGCTGGAGGACCTGCTCCACCTTGTCCTGCTGGGTGCCGGAGCCGCGAGCGATGCGTCGGACGCGGTTGGGCTGACGGGTGAGGAGATCGGGCTTGCGCCGCTCCTTTTCAGTCATGGACTGAATAATGGCGCGGATGCGACCGAGTTCGCTGTCGTCGATGTCGGCGTCCTGGGGCATGCCGCCGCCGAAGGGCATCATCTCCATGAGCTCGTTCATGGAACCGAGTTTCGAGATCTGTTCGAGCTGGTTGTAGAAATCATTGAAGTCAAATTCGCCGGAGAGCATGCGCATGGCATCCTCTTCGGCCTGTTCGGCCTCCTCCTCGGAGAGGGAACGCTCAAAGCGATTCATCAGGCCCATGACGTCGCCGAAGCCGAGGATTCGGTTGGCGAGTCCCTCGGGGCGAAATTGTTCGAGGTCGTCGAGTTTTTCGCCGACGCCGATGAATTTGATGGGTTTTCCGGTGACCTCTTTGATGGAGAGGGCGGCACCACCGCGGGCGTCGCCGTCGAGCTTGGTCATGATGAAGCCATCGAGTGCCAGGCGGGTATTGAACTCCTTGGCGGTGTTGACGGCGTCCTGACCGATCATGGCGTCGGCGACGAGAAAGACGTTCTCCGGGGAGGTGGTGTCGATGATCTGTTCGAGTTCCTCCATGAGGACATCATCGACGGCGAGGCGTCCGGCGGTGTCGAAGATGACGAGGTCATGACCATTGGCCCTGGCCATGTCGATGGCGTCGTTGCAGACCTGGACGGGGTCGCCGCCTTCCACGGCGTGGACCGGAATGCCGAGGCGATCGCCGAGGACGCGCAGCTGCTGGATGGCGGCCGGGCGATAGACGTCAGCACCGACGAGCAGGGGCTTTTTGCCATGCTGCTCCATGGCATATTTGGCCAATTTGCCGGTGGTGGTGGTCTTACCGGAGCCCTGGAGGCCGACCATCATGATTTTGGTGGGGCCGTCGTCTTCGTCGGCAAAGTTGATGGTATTGTCGACGGGGCCCATGAGGGCTTCGAGTTCCTCATGGCAGATGCGGATGAAGTGGTCGCCGGGGTTGACCTCGACCTTGCCCTCCTGGCCCTTGGCCTCGACCTTGACGACTTCACCGACCGCTTTTTCTTTGACGCGGTTGATGAATTTTTTGGCGATGCGAAAATTGACATCGGCCTCGAGCATGCTCATGCGGATGTCTTTGAGCGCATCCTTGATATTATCTTCGGTGAGCTCGCGTTTTCCCTCGAAACGCCTACGGACGTCGCGAAAGCCCTTCGCGACAACGTCGAACATAGCCATGGGTACAGTCCTCGTGCCTTCGGAAAAATGTCTTCGAATGGGTGCTCCACCAGGATGTCGATACAGCGAACCCCGGGGGATATAACTTGGGAGGAGGGTGCATGCAAAGCATGCCAGGTCGGGCCCAACCCTATTCACGCGATGGGGTGATGTCAATCGATGAGCTGGTAGAGCAGGGGCCGTTCTCGGCCTTCGGAGTCGGTGCCCATGGTCCAGGGTCCGTCGGAGTCAAAGTCAAAGCCGTCAAAGTTGTCGGTGTCATCAAAGTCATCGCTATCGAGCCCAGTGGTGCCGTCCTGGGGGCCGCTGCCAACGGCGGATAAGGAGGACGATTCCTGGTCAAAATAGAGATTGGAGTAGGGGAAGGGGTCGATGCTTGGGATGTTATCGTCTTGGACCCGATAACCGATGAGAGCTCCAGAGTTGGGGGCGTCGTCATCGCTAATGGAGCTGATGGAATAGGCGTTGGAGATGGTGTGGGGAGGGTCGCTATCATCGGTGGGGGGCGGTCCGTTATAGCCGACGAGTCCGCCCATATAGTTGTCGGCGGTGACGGAGCCGGTGGCAACGGCATCGGTGATGGTGCCGTGGTTATAGGCAGCAAGTCCCCCGGCGGTGCCCTTGTCCTCGGAGAGGGCGTCGCTGGAGGAGCTGACCTGGTTGAGGTGCGCGCTATTTGCTCCGGCAAAGCCGCCGGCATCGGCGAAGTCGGCCAGGCCCGACTGGGGGTTCTGGTGGCCCGTGGCTTTGACAAGGTCCACAGCACTATGGGCAACGGAAATCTGGCCTTGATTGCCGCCGACGAGTCCGCCGACGCGAAAGCCGCCCTCTACGAGCGGACCCGCCGTGCGAAGGTGGGAGAGTTGGCCATAATTTCTGCCGACGAGGCCGCCGACGTAGTGGCGGCCCTCGACCTGGAGTCCATCGAGGACAAGATCGGTGACGGAGCCGGATTCGCCGATGGTGCGGAAGAAGCCCACGGAATTGTCGTCGGGACGGTCAATGGTGATATTGGAGATGGTGTGGCCCTGGCCGTCGAAGTGGGCGTCGTAGGGGTTGTCGGGATCGCCGATGCCGCTGAAGTGGTCGGCGGAGGCGTCACTCCAGTCGAGGTCGTCGGTGAGGGCAAAGTGATCGCCGACGTGGTCGGTGCCGTCGATTTCTGCGAGATGATCGATGCTGCAGAGGGTGAATGGATCATCGCTGTCGCCGGTGCCTCCACCGAAGGGCGATTCGTCGGGGAGGCAACATAAAGCGTCTTCGGGGATGCAATTATCGTCGCAGAGTTGGAAGCCGTCGTCGCACTCGAAATCGCACTCGCCTTCGACACAGATAGTCGTGCTGTCTTCGGGCCAGTCCTGCTCATCGTCGCAATAGATGCCGCAGTCGCCGCAGAAGCTGGGGTCGGTGTCGAGATCGACGCAGGAGTCGTAGCAGCCGGTCAGTCCCTCGTCGCACGTGTCCTGGCATTCGCCGCCGCTGCACACCTCAGTGAGGCTGCAGGTGCGGTCACATGCCCCGCAATATTCGGGGTCGGAGTCGAAGTCCACGCAGTGGTCACCGCATTGGGTCAAGGACTGGTTGCAGGCAAAACTGCAGTGGGATTGGTCGGGGTCGTCGGGATTGGTGGCGCAGGTGTGGCTTGCCCCGTCGGGGATGTCGCCGTCGCAAGCGTTGTCGCAGTCGCCGCAGTGGTCGAGGCTTTCGGTGGGGTCGATGCAGTCGCCATCGCAGAGCAGTTGATCGTCGGGGCAGGGCTCGACTGCGTTATTGGGCTGGTTGGGCTCGACGTTATTGGGGTCAGGGTCGTTATTGTTGGGATCGGGGTCATTGTTATTGGGGTCAGGGTCGTTGTTGTTGGGATCGGGGTCATTGTTATTGGGGTCAGGGTCCATGACCAGGCAGTATCCGTCATGGCACTCCGAATCAGGGGCATCGCAGTCGGAGTCTCTATCGCATTGGACGGCGCTGAGGTCGCCATCGTAGGAGCAGGCGCTCAATAGACAAAAGGCGCTGAGCAGGAGCAAAAGTGCTCGGTGTACAAATGTCATGGCCGACCCTTGCGCAAGTATTACTGACAGTACGGTGAGTATAGAATAACTGGGGTTTAAAATGCTAACCCGGATCATTCCCGGCATGTAATGTGGTGTATATCGACGCGGTCATGAAAGATGGTCTGAGGAAGCGGGTTAGCCCCCGGGTGATTCGCGAGGCGTTGAGTTTGCGAGGACGATAGATTCCGGTGAGACAAGAGGAATGGCGATGAAAGATGATGAACAACCGGGAGTGTTGATAAAGACTCTGGCCAGCGGATCGTCGGGCAATGCGACGTATATTCGGTTTGGTGATCGGCGAATCCTGGTGGATGCGGGGATCTCAAAGAGAAAGATCGACCAGGGCCTGGCGTTGGTGGGCGAAGGGGTGACGGATCTGGATGCGGTGATGCTGACCCATGCTCATAGCGATCATATCAAGGGGTTGGCGAGGCTATTGGAGAGTGACTTCAGGGGGGAGCTTGTCGCGACCAGGGGGACGGCCAGGGAAGTGGGAAAGAAGCTGGAGCGGGAGGTGGGATTTACCGCTGTGGAGGCGGGGTTTTTGTCGTCGTTTGGAGCGGTGGAGGTGATGCCCTTTCGGGTGGCCCATGATGCAGCGGAACCGGTGGGGTATCGCTTTGATTATGGTGGGTTTTCACTGGGTTATGCGACGGATATGGGGCGGGTAAATCGTGAAGTAAGCGAGGTGATCGAGGGGTGTCGAGTGCTGTTGGTGGAGGCCAACTATGACGAGGAGATGCTTCGCTGGGGACCCTATCCGAAATTTCTAAAGCGTCGGATTGCCGGAGCCGGTGGGCACCTATCGAATGCCCAGAGCCGGGCGCTGGTCAAGGCGGTCAAGCACAAAGGACTGGAACAGGTGGTGCTGATTCACTTGAGCGAAAAGAATAACCAGGTCGAAAAGGCGGTAGAGGCGGTGAGCGAGGTGCTGCCCAGGGCGGTGAAGGTAGTGGCAGCGCCGAGGAAGAAAGCGGGGGAGAGCCTTCGTTTTTCGGTGGGGGAGACGCCTGGTATGGGAGGGAGCGGAGGGAGCCAATTGGCTCTATTTTAGTGCTTTTGGCTCGTCTCCCCGGGTCAGGCGGCGGTCGGTGCGGCGAAGCTTTTCACCCAGTCCCACGGCGAGGTTGCGGTAGAGGAGGAGGCCGATGTCGGGGCGGCGATGGATCAATTTGGATAGGCTAGATCGATCAAGGACGGCGGCGCGGCAGTCGGTTTTGGCGGTGGCGCCAAAGTGGTGGGGCTGGTCGGCGAGCATCGCGTTTTCGCCGACGATATCGCCCTTGGTCAGCGAGACCTGAGTGCCCTGGTCGTCGAGGTGGACCAGGACTTCGCCGCCGGTGAGGAGGTAGAGGGCGTGGGCGGTGTCCCCGGCTTCGAAGAGGAGCTCTCCGGCGTCGAAAGTCACCGGGCGGAGGACATTGGCCAGGCGATGAGCCTGGTCATCGTCGAGGCCGCGAAAGAGGTCGGCCTCGCGAAAAGGGCCGGCGAGGTCGGTGGCCAAGCGACGGGCGTTGAGGGCGTCGACGATATGGTCCACGAAGGGAGCCATGCTGTCGATATAGTGAAGCTCGTCGGTGGACACAGGGGCCAGAGGGCGAGCAAAGCGGATGGCGTCCAGGCGTTCAACGCGGTGGAAGACCATCGATGGAATGTAGGCGCAGGCAATGAAGTCGAGGTCCAGGAGGGTGCGCTGGAGTTGGGGAGCGTAGGCGGAAATATCGACCTCGATGTACTCGACGTTCATATTTCGAGCACGGGTCAACAGGGATTTGATTAGATGACGTACGGAGCGCTCGGAGGGGGCGATGAGTTCAACGATGCGGATATTTCGCTCGAAGTCGTCGTGGATAAAGCCCAGGGCGCCCTGGATGGCCGAGCGGGGGGTGGTGGGCCGGTGGGCGACGAGGTAGTGGGCGCGTTGGGCTCGGATCTTGAAGAATCCGTGATGGAGTTGGATAGGTCCAAAGACCTGGCGGTTTTCGATGCGACCCTGTTCGATGCGCAGCAGGTGGGGCAAGCGTTTGGCGTTGAGGGTATAGATTTGAAAGTCATCGTCGGCGGGATAGGAGGAAGAGGAGTCGTCGACGATCAGATCGGGGGTCAGCTGCAGCGATTGCATGGAGAGGTGGGCGAGGGTGGCGACGTCGGCGACGATCCGGGGATGGTTGCGGCGAAGGTCGAGGGCCGGATTGAAGTGGCGGGCAAATGTGGCGATGGACTCGCGGGCGCCGTCGTGGAAGCGGTGCTTGATGGGCATGAAGCCCACGGGGCGAAAGTCGAAGCGCTGGGAGATGATCTGGGAGTGGGAGTGAGCGGTGCGGTTGTCGACGAGGGCGAGGTGGAGGCGCTGGCGAGACTGTTCGATGCGATAGGCCATGAGGGCGGAGCCGACGCCGCGACCGCGGGCATCTTGATGGACGGCGAGGCGGCCGAATTCACCGATGAGGTCGGAGTGAACACCGACATTAAAGACGACGGAGCCGGTGCCCAAGACCTGGCCCTGATGAGGCTCCTCGGCGACGGCCATGAGGAGGTCGTCGTTGTAGAGAGCGCGTCGAAGCCAGGCGAGGTCGTAGAAGTCCTGGTAAGGGTAGTCGGGGCCGTAGGCCTCCATAAAAATCTGGCGAATGGCCGGTAGGTCGTCGTCGGTGGCCTGTCGAAGGTGGATGTCGTCGCTCATGGCGGGTTCTCCAAGAGAAAGTCACGGCCCAGGGCGATCTGGCGGCCAGCACGGCGGGCGACGGCGTTGAGCCAGGCAGCGCCCATGGCGAGGGCCTCTTCGTGGATGTCGAATTGGCTGGAATGGGCGGGGAAAGATTCGCGGCCCGGGACCTGAGCGCCGTAGCGGATGTAGCAGCCGGGAATGTGCTCAAGGTAATGGGCGAAGTCCTCGCCGCCCATATTGACGGTGTGAAGCTCGGTGATCTGGGCGTCATCGACGATTTGGCGGGCGGCGTCGGTGGCGAGTTCGACGAGGTGAGGGGAGTTGATCAGCGGTGGGGTGCGGTGGTCGATCTCGACCTCGATGGTGGCGCCGTGGAGGGTGGCGACGGCGTCGGCAATGCGCCGAAGGGAGCGGTGAAGATGGTCGCGGACTTCCGGGTCCTGGGAGCGGATGGTGCCCTCGAGAGTGGCCTGTCCGGCGATGACATTGGCCGCGGAGCCGGAGTGGAAAGAGCCCACGGAGATCACCGAGGGGTGGGCGGGATCGACCTCGCGGGAGACGATGGTCTGAAGGCTGGTGACCAGAAGGGAGCCCACGACGACGGCGTCCAGGGCCTCATGGGGGCGAGCGCCGTGGCCCTGCTGGCCCTGGATATGGATGGAGAAGACGTCGGTGGAGGCGTTGACGGCACCGGAGGTGATGACCAGTTGGCCCGGCGGGTAGTGGCGATCGAGGTGGCCGCCGAAGATAACGGCCACCCCGTCGAGGACGCCGGCGTCGATCATGGCGATCGCCCCATCGGCGGTCTCCTCGGCCGGTTGCCACAAAAGTCGGACACCGACGGGAGGGGGATCGTCTCGCAACAGAGCAGCGGCGCCGACGAGGATGCTGCTGTGGCCGTCGTGACCGCAGGCGTGCATCACGCCTTCGCTGCGCGAGGAAAAAGAGAGGCCCGTCTGCTCGTCGATGGGAAGGGCGTCCATGTCGGCGCGCAGAGCGACGCGAGGGGCGTCGGGGTCCTGGCCTTCGAGGTCGGCGACGATGCCGTGGTGGGCGACGCGCCGAAAGGGAATGCCCAAGGCGTCGAGTTCGTCGCCGATCCGGCGGCTGGTCCGCTCTTCTCGCCAACTCAACTCGGGGTGGCGATGCAGATCTCGACGCAGGTTCACGATGCGCTCGAAAAGCTCGTCGGGGATGGGTCGATCGTCAGGGGGCTGGGTCACGGCAAAAACTCCCGGGAAGGGCCAGGTCAAAGACTCACCTCAATCCTAAGTACGACGAGTCGAGAGTGCACCGCGAAATTGGTAGTTCAGGAAGGGGATTGGAAGCGCTGGTGGGTGACGAAGGGATAAAAGATGGTGGCGATAAAGCCGGCTGCCCAGGCGTATAGAATTTCCTCCAGGGGGACGCCGAGGACAAAGAGGTTGAGGAATTGATCGGTATTCCAGTCGAGCTCGAAGACCTGGGGGATCAGCGCCTGAAGAATGAGGCAAAGGGCGGTGTAGACGACGGTGGTGATCGAGGCGCCGCCGAGGGCGGGCCTCCAGAGGTCGGGGCGCTGGACGCAGAGGCCGATCCCGATGGCGACCATGATGATCACGGAGCCATAGATCATGGGGACGCGAAGCAGGGCGAAAAGGGCAACGAGGGCAAAGCAGATGAGGAGGATGGAGATGGCCGTGCGCAGGGGGTGACCGGTGGATCGAGGTGGGCTCATGGGGGTGTATCGTTGGCCGGTGACGAAGGCCCAGGCGGTGCTCGTAAAGGCGGCAAGCCCGGCGACGAAGAGGATGTCTTCGATCCCAAATCCGATGAAGTAGACGAGATCGAAGAGGAAGGTCGGCTGCCAGTAGTCGGGGTAGAAGAGGCGCTCGGTGAGCGCGAAGGGCAACGAGGCAAGCGCCATGGGGTAGATGACGGCACGCAGGTCGGGGCGCCGCCACCACACAAGGCACCCCGGGATCAGAAGCAAAAGTGAGAGGATGAGAAAGGAGTAGGTCATCGACGACGCCTCAAAATAGGGGGTGGAGGAGGGCAACGGCGGTGGCGGTGACCCAGGCGAGGTTGGCGAGGATGCTGAGGGCGACAAAGACGACCATCGGGTTTTCGCCGGGTTTGGCACGTGGGATCAGTGGGATGAGGGCGAGGGCGGAGAGGACGGCGATGCCATAGAAGGCGATGGCGACAAGACCGAAGTCCTCAAGCGGGGGAAAGCCAAGGAAGGCAAAGAGAGCGAGGCCGACGAGATGGAGCGCGATGATCAGGCCCTGGGCGGGGACAAGACCGAGGAGGACAGGGATGGTGGACTTCGAAGAGCGGCGGTCGGAGGGGATATCCGGCAGAGCGGTAGAGATGGCGTTGGCGAGGTTGAGAGGGATGAGGGTGGCGAGGAGGATCCAGGGAAAGGCCGCAAAAGTCCCTGCCTGGGCGTAGTAGGCGAGGAGGGGCAAGACGATGGCGACGCCAGTGGTTTGAAGGAATTCGCCACCTCCTCGATAGGAAAGACGAATGGGGCGATAGCTATAGGCCCAGAGCAGGGCGATCCCGAAGAGACCGAGGGCAATGACGAGGTAGCGCTGCCAAAAGAAGGCGATCAAGACTGTGGTGGCGACCGCCAAGATGGCCATGGTGACGGCGGCTCTGGCGAGAGTGGCGGGAGAGAGCGCCTCTTCGACGAGGACCCGGGAGCCACCGGAGAAGGGGGTGACCGTGTTGTTGAGGCGGTCCGTCTCCTGGTCGGCGAAATCGTTGGCGTAGACGATATAGAGTTGGTCAAAGACCCCGAAGGCCTGGACGAGGAAAAAGATCCACCAATCCCAATGTCCCGTGAGATGCCAGGCCAGGATCTGGCCGAGCAGCAGGGGAAAGGCGATATAGGATTGGGAGGGCAGGCGAGAGGCCTGGATCCAGGCGCGAAGATTGAAAGGGACCATGGGTCAACCGGGGGGCAGAGAAGGGAGGCGTTGTCGGCGGCTAAAGCTGAAGGCACCGAGGGCGAAAAAAATCACGGCGAGGCAAAAAATGGTCACGAGCGCGGGAGCCACCTCGATCAGGGAGTGACCCATCAGGAGAACGGCCCCCAGAGATTCAACGGCATGGACGGTGGGCAGGAGGTCCAGCCAGCTGAGCTCAGAGCCCAGCAAGGAGACGGTGGAGGCGTCGGGAATGGGAAAGAGGGCGCCGGAAAAGAGCAGGAGGAGGAACATGGTGGCGCTGGAGAACAAAAAGGCCGATTGGGGCGTGGGGCTAAGGGCACCGATGAGGCAGCCGAGGCCAACGCAGGCGACGGCAGTAACAGCGATGATGGCGAAGGCCAGGCCCAGGTGACCGGTGCTCTCAAAGCCGTAGAGAAGCGCGACCCCAAAGGTCAGTCCCACGGTGGTGAGGCCCAGAAAGAGTTGGAAGACAGCGGTAGACAAGAGGTAATGGCCAGGGGTCATGGAGGTGAGGCGAAGCTTTTCGAGCATTCCCGAGTCCACCTCGCGGGCAATGCTCAAAGCGGTGCTGAAGATGAGCATGATGACGGCGAAGATCAGAAGACTGGGCACGAATTGTTGGGGAGAAATCTGGGCCCCTTCGCCGTAAGCAAGGTGATAGATGACCACGAATATTGGAGCGGTCAAAAGGATGAGGATGAGGCTGAAGGGGTCGCGCCACTGTTGGAGCGATGCCTTGGTGAGCAGGGCGATGACGATCGCGACATGAGATTTAACTGGGGGCATGAACTCGGCCAGTGAGGTTGAGATAGAGGTCTTCCAGGCTGGGAGGGGCTATGTCGAGGTCAGTGATCGTCAAATCGTGGTCGTTGGAGAAGGTCGTCAACATCTGGAGAGTTTCAAGGGGATCGGTGGTAGAGACCTGAAGTCGAAAGGGTGAGGCGCTACTCGTTTTGAGGGTGTCGAAGCGCGACTTTAGGGTTGTCAGCGCCGGGTGTTGACGGTCGATGGGGGTTGTTTGGGGATCGCGAAAGGCCCATCGAATCCGGGTGTGGAGTTGATGTTGCTCAAGGAGTTGGTGGGGCTGGCCGTCGGCGATTAATTTCCCCTGGTGTAGAATGAGCAGGCGATTTGCGAGGCGTTCCATCTCGTCGAGGCGATGGCTGGCCAGAAGGATCGCGTGACCACGAGCAACCAGGCGTTTGAGGAGGTGTCGAAGTTCGACGCGGCCAGGAGGGTCGAGGCCGGCGTCCACCTCGTCGAGGAGCAAGAGCGGAGGATCGCCGAGGAGAGCAATCGCCAAGGCCAGGCGCCGTTTCATGCCACCGGAGAGAGCGCCGGCCAGGGTGTGGCGCTGAGTGCTCAGAGAGACCTGGTCGAGGAGATGGTGGAGACGATCGTCGTCGAGAGCGGGGAGCCCGTGGAGTCTCGCCATCAGCCGCAGGTGTTCCACCACTGTGAGGTCGGGCCACAGTTGGTTGGCCTGGGGACAGTAGCCGAGGAGAGCCTGACGCGGGTGTTCAACGGGGGTGCTGATATCGCCCCGTTGGACAGGAATGAGGCCAGCGATGAGTCGAAGTAAGGTGGATTTTCCGGCCCCGTTTGCCCCCACCAGACCCACCAGCTCACCTCGATCAATGGAAAAGCTCAGGTCATCGAGAACTGCGGTATCCCCGTAGCGATGGGTGAGGCGATGAATCTTCAAGAGCGACATGAGGGGCTTATTATGCTGAAGGAATTAGCCCGGATTATTCACGACTCGTCTACTGCGGCTCATCAGAGTCGAGATGCCTGTATTTAACTCCTCGACGGTGCTCTGCGCCGCCTGTGGGGTTCAATTTTGGCCTCTCACCTCTGATGTTGCCTCACCCCAAGAGTACTTCTTCGCTTCACCCCAGGGGTACTCGGTCGCGATGCTCCCATCGCGCTCAGGGCGCGTGACAACGTCTTATGAATAGTCCGGGTTAGATTGGACTTGGAGAACTGGAAAAATGCGGGTTCTGCCGTTAAAATGTGGGTTGATTCCAATAAATTGACACTCGGCCTGCCGTTGTGTGGGGCTGGGGCGCAGGAAGATGGATGGATACTATGGATACGATCAAGAGTGCGATAGCTCTCGTGGTAATAATGGTGGTGGGACTTGCGATGGGGTGCAGTGATGAGGTTCCCGGGGAGGCGGGTACGTTTAATACCGAGGAGGAGCTGGACAGTCGAGCGACGCTAAATATTAATCCCGAGGTGGTGGAGTTTCCACCGGGTGTGACCGGGGGAGAGGAAGAAACGCGAGAGGTCGTGGTGGAGAATGAGGGGCCGGGATCGATCGAATTGCTGTCTATGGCGTTTACCGAAGAGAGTGATCCCTGGTTTCGAGGCGGTGAGGGCTGGCTCGATGCAGGATCGCAAGTGGTACTCGAAGAGGGAGAAGAGCACCGCGTTGAGGTCGTCTATGAGCCCGAGGAGGCGAGCCATCACGAGGGGATGTGGGTTGTGGAGACCAATTCACGGAGGGCAGAGCGCGTCGACGTGGAGGTATTTAGCGATGACGTCTATCGGACGATCTTTGTGCAACCGACGTTTGTGCATTTTCCGGATACCGTGGTGGGAGGCGTTCAAGAGCGAGAGATTCAAGTCCGAAATCTGGGGACCGATGCCTTGACCCTGGAGGATGTGCGGGTGGAGACGGGTCAGGAGTATTTCGAGATCGCAGAGGAGGGTTGGGACTCACCGGTGACCATCGAGGGTGAGGGTAGGGAGACGATCCCCGTGGTTTTTGAGCCCGATCATGAGAACGAAGAGATGGGGAGCCTGGTATTGGAGAGCGATGATCCCAATTCGCCGGAAGTGGTGGTGGAGTTGTCGGGCAATGGGGTGGAGCCCTGTCTGGAGGTGATCAGTGGCGATGTGGATTTTGGAGGGTCGACGGTGGGTCAACGGAGTCGAGAGATCGTGAGCCTGCGAAATTGCAGTCCCGTGGCGGACGTGGTGGTGGAGTCGGCAATGCTGGGAGAGTTGACCCCCTCGGGCTCGTTCGAAGAGGGCAGTGGTCCCTTTGAAGTGGATGAAGACTCGCTCGATGGGGCGCTGGATGGAGGGGAGCTGCTGGAGCTAGAGCCGGGAGAGATGGATTATTTCTGGGTGGAGTACGAGCCGGCGTCGGCGGGGGAGGATGAGACGATGCTGCGCCTGAAGAGCAACGATCCCGGTTCGCCCGTATATCTGGATGTGATGGGAGAAGGGATCGACGATCCCTGTCCGGAGGCCGTGATTTCGGCAGAGATCGACGGGGAGACCGTGGAGGTCGATGAATTGCTGGAGGTCAACCCGCTGGATGAGGTGATCTTCGATGCCGGGTCGTCCAGTGATCCCAATGAAGAAGACCTGAGCTATCACTGGAGCCTGGTGCAGCGGCCGATGACGTCGATGGTGGATGTCGAGGAGGCCGACCAGGCGATCCAGGAGCTCGTCTTCAGTACCACCGGGCAGTATCGCCTGGAGTTGCAAGCGGAGAATGAGTCCGGAGTCGAGGCCTGCAGCCCGGACTCGGTAACGGTGGTGGCAGCGCCGGATAATGAAATCCACGTGGAATTGAGCTGGCATATGCCGCTCAACGCCGATGGACAGGGAGGCGATCTGGATCTTCACTATCGGCACTCCAAGGGAGATTGGGCGCAATTTCCCTATGGGGTGTCTTGGCAGAATGTTGGCCCCGATTGGGGTGATGGGAGCGAGGTCGGACTAGCGAACGATGATCGGTATGGAGCGATGCCGGAGACGGTGGTCCACGATAGCCCGGAAGCGGGGCATCACTATAGCGTTGGGGCTCATTATTTCACGGCATCGGGACCCGGGGGGCCAGCCCAGGCGGTGGTGGAGATCTACTTTGATGGGGAGTTGGTGTTTAGCGATCAGCGCGTGCTCTATGAAGGGGGGGGAGGCTTTATGGAGGATTCCGGTGACTTCTGGCATGTGGCCGATATCGTCGTGGAAGCTCCAGGGGCGTTTTGGGTGGACCCGGTCGACGACTTTATGGAGGACGAGGGCATTCCGGGGCTCTAGGCCCGGATGGGTCATGACTCGTCTACTGCGGCTCATCAGAGCTGCAGATGCCTGCATTTTACCCCGAGGGCATTTCCTCGCTGGCACCCCAGGGGATTTCTCGGTCGCGATGCTCCCAGCGCGCTCAGGGCGTGTCACGAGGTCTCATGAGCACACGGGGTGATGGCCCGATGGAGTGGATGAAAAAAGAGGAAGGGGCGTGGAACAGAAGTGGCAGAGCTATTGTTGGCAGTAGTAGGGGAGGTGGGAGGAGGTGAGAAAATTCGATGTGGCGTCGATTGAGGAGAGCCAATGGATGAGCAAAAGAGAGCTTGTCAGGCGATGGTGGTGGAGCGAGAGGAGATATTTCGACAATGCCTAATGGACTGGGTCAAAGAGTTGGGATGGGAGGGGCTCGAGTTTGGCGACGGGATGGAGGCGCTCAACTATCTGGGTGCGTCTCAGGTCTACTGGCGCGATGAGGGATGGCCGGACCTGGTGATCGCGGACGTGGATATGCCCGAGTATTCGGGGCTCGATCTGCTGATGGCGATGCGCGCCAGTCGCGAGCGGGTGCCCGTCATTTTGGTGTTGTCCTGTGAAGACAGGGATGTGGAGCGCGAGGCTCAGCAGCTAGGAGCGGCGGGGATTTTGTGCCGGCCCTTTGATAAGTCGACGTTTCAACGGCGGGTCATGAGTTGTGTGAACCAACGGGTTTTGAAGACAACGCCTGTTGGCATTTAGCCCGGATTATCCACGACTCGCCTACTGCGGCGCATCAGAGCCCAGATACCTTCATCTCACCCCAAGGGCATTTCTTCGCTTCACCCCAGGAGTACTTGGTCGCGATGCTCCCAGCGCGCTCAGGGCACGCTCCGCGACGAAGTTCCAGCACGTTCTCGACGCGTCAGACACACCGTCAACCTCGGCTCAAGGCGTTATCACAATCCGGGTTGGCCCGATTATTCATGGAGTTTGATGAGTAGTCGGGGCTAAATTTCGGGTCATGATTCGGTTGAAAGCCTCCCGGGTTCGGGGGGCTTTTTATGTTCGGCAAGCGGTTACAGAGCTATCTCAATTTTGGGGGCAAACGATGATGTGAGGCCAGAATGGTGGTCTTGGTAGCACGGGTCGCTGCCAGAGGGTTTGATGTGTAGGACAGCGAAGGTTACGATGATCGCAGCTATATAAATAACGATGCGCGGAGTTGGGCGGCCAAGGCCCAGCCCGGATGATAAATGGGGACGGATATGCGTAAATTCGTGGTTTGGATGATCGTGTTGGCGATGGGGTTGATGGCGTGCAGCAGCGATGATGTCGACGAGGAGGGCAGCTTTAATGTCGACGAGGAGCCCTGGGTGTCGGCGACGCTGGATGTGAGCCCGGAGGTGGTGGAGTTTTCGCCGGACGTGGATGGGGAGAGTGAGCAGAGCCGGGAGGTGGTCATTGAAAATGAGGGGCCCGGTCCGGTGACGATCATCGCCACGTCGACCACCGTCGATAGCTCGCCGTCCTTCACGCAGGTCGAGGGAGCGGTCAAAGACCCGGTCATCCTCGAGGAGGGCGAGACCCACGAAGTGAGGGTGCTCTATGACCCGGATGAGGTGGGTCGCGATGAGGGACGATTGAGGGTCATGAGCAATTCGCACTCGATGCGAGAAGTAGAGGTAGACCTGGTGAGCGAGGCACTTCACCGGACGCTCTTTGTGCAGCCCTCAGTGGTGCATTTTCCGCAGACCGTGGTGGGAGGACAACTGGAGAGGTCGGTGCAGCTTCGCAATCTTGGTCGACACGACCTGACGGTGGAGTCGGCGACGATCACCTCGGGGGATGCCTATTTTCATGGAGGTGATGAGCGCTGGGACTCGCCGGTGACCATCGAAGCCGGAGCGCGCGAGGAGCTGAGCCTGATCTTTGAGCCGGAACACGAGGGGCCGGAGACGGGAGAGTTGGTCCTGGAGAGCGATGACCCCGATGCGGCGCAAGTGGAGGTGGAGTTGTTGGGGAATGGACTTGAACCCTGTTTGGAGGTGCTGAGCGGCGATCTTGAGTTTGGAGGCTCCACGGTAGGTCAGGAGAGCCGAGAGATCGTCAGTGTGAGAAATTGCAGTCCTGAGGCCCAACTCGAGGTCGAGTCCATCGAGACGGGTGAATTGAGCTCGGCGGGAAGTTTTGAAGCCGTGGACGAAGCCTTCGAAGTCGACGAAGAGTCGCTAAACTCAGAAACTCCCATAATGGCATTGGGACCGGGAGAAATGGATTATTTTTGGGTTCATTACGAGCCGCAAACGGAGGGTGAGGATAAGGGGATACTGGAGATCGTAAGCAACGACCGGGGCGCGCCCCACTATCTGGATATGAATGGAGAGGGGATCGCCGATCCCTGTCCGGAGGCTGTGATCACAGCGTCGATGGACGGCGAAGAAGTGGCGCTGGAGGAACCCACGATCGTCAGACCACTGGATATCATCGACTTCAGTGCTGGAGAGTCGGTGGAACCCGATGGCGGGGAGTTGACCTACCACTGGGAGTTGGTGGAGCGGCCGATGACATCGATGGTGGAATTCGATGATTCGTCGGCGGAAGAACCGTGGCTTATGTTTAGCACGACGGGCCAATATCGGGTGGAGCTTCAGGTGGAGACGGCATCGGGCGTCGAGGCCTGCTCACCGGAAACAGTGCAGTTTATGGCGGTGCCGGAAGGGGATATTCATGTGGAGCTGAGCTGGCAGATGCCGTTGGCCGAAGATGGAGTGGGAGGCGATCTGGACCTCCATTATTTACGCTCTGATGGGCAGTGGGGTCAGGCGCCCTATAGCGTCTACTGGAGTAATGCAGCTCCCGACTGGGGGGATGGAAGTGAGGTCGGCCTCGATATCGATGATTTGACGGGAGAGCTCCCGGAGACGGTGGTTCATAGCAATGCGTCGTCGGAGTACGACTATCAGGTGGGTGTGCATTTTCTTAGCGCGAATCCGAGTGCGAGTCCGGCGCAGGCGGTGGTCGAAGTCTATGTACAGGGCCAATTGCTCTACAGCGCGCAGGAAGTTTTCTATCAAAGTGCCAGTGGGGCAACGTCAGGGGATAGCGGGGACTTCTGGCATGTCGCCGAAATCACGGTCGACGACGATGGCTTTGTCGAGGTTGAGCCCTTGGACCAATTCTATGAAGACGAAGGGTTTCCGGAATGAGGCGGAAGTGGGCGCTATTGAGGGGCGCTCCAATCGAGGATGGGCCATCCCCGCGTCCGGGCGAGACGGAGGAGGCGGGGGTCGGGGTTGACGATGCGCGGGTGGTCGACGGCCTCGAACATCGGGAGGTCGGAGAGGGAGTCGCTATAAAAATAGGAGCGCTTGAGGTCGATATTGGTGGTCGAGGCCCAATCCTGGGCGCGAGTGACTTTGCCCTGGCCGTAACAGAAGGGTTCCTCGAATTCACCGAGTAGTCGGTTGTCATCGTCTGTGGGAAACCGGTTGGAGAGGATGGCGTCTAGCTCCAGGGCGTCGGCGATGCACTCGGAGAGATAATGGGAGCTGGCGGTGAGAAGCACCAATTGGTGGCCCTGCTCGCGGTGGCTCTCAAGGACGTCGAGGGCGCCGGGTTGGACGGTGGAGGCGACGTATTCCTCGAAAAAGTCCCGGGTGCGCTGGCGGAGTTCATCTTCCGGCAGGCCCTCGTAGTGACTGATGGCCTCGTCAAAGGCCTTCTCCATGTCGATGAGGGAAAAGTGGTAGAGGGTCATCCAGAGGAAGGATTTGATCAATTGGAGGTTGGAGATCTCACCGCTTCGCCACTCAAAATAGGCGTAGTAGAGGCCGCTATTGACCTCGATGAGGGTGCGATCGAGGTCAAAGAAAGCGGCGATCTGGCGATCAGAGCTGGTCATGAAGTGGCCAGGGCGGGACTGTTGGTTTCGATGACATGGCGAAAGCGCTCCATATCGTCGGAGAGGTAGCGGATGGGAAGGCCCTCCATCCACTCCATGATCGTGGCGCCGAGACTGCCGGCAGGAGCGAGGGTGGAGAGCTTGAAGCGAAGGAGGGTAGAGGCGCCATCGCGGCGGGGTTCAAAAGAGATCCAGCCCTCCTGATAGAGGTCGGAGGGCTCGCGGGTGCGCCAAACCAAAAGTTGGCCTGGCTCATCGGCGACGAGCTCGGCGGTCCACTCCACGCGCAGGTTGTCGGTGAGCTTGAGCTGCCACCAGGTGGTGGTGGAGTTGACGGTTTGAACGTCGCGGATGCGGGGGAGATAGACGGCGATCAATTCGGGGTTTCGCCAGAATTGATAGACCTCCTCGGGTTTGCGATCGACGATCATCTGGTGCTCAAGGCTCACCAGGTGACGGGTGCGGGTCTTGAGGAGGCGCTGGAGCCAGCCGCCATCCATGAGGCCGTTGGCGCGGACGCCGCCGTAGAGCAGTCCGGCGCCCAGGCCGCCGAGAAAGAGGCCGGTGAGGTTGCGTTGCTTGAGGGCCAGGGCTCCCAGTAGGCCGCCGGCGACCAGGGGCAAGGGTTGGGGAAGATCATCGAAGCCACCGTGAAGTTCGGGGATCGGTTGACGGGAGAGGATGAGGTCTCCCCGTTGAGATGGCGTCTGGGTGCTGGGATGGTCGGTCATAAAGCTAGCCTCGGTTTAGAAATCGGGCGTCCAGCGGGGCGGTAAGTCTAGTGGAGTTAAACGCTGCGGCGCAATAGTCAATTGTGGAAGAGCCCCGGTGGCAGCGATGGGAGACGGCGTTGACGGGGGTGAGGGCGGGGATTAAGAATGGAGCGTGCCGGACTTTCGGCAGGGTATAACTAACCCGGATTATTCACGACACGTCTACTGCGGCTCATCCGAGCTCAGATCCCTGTATCTCACTCCAAGGGCATTTCTTCGCTTCACCCCAGGAGTACTCGGTCGCGATGCTCCCAGCGCGCTCAGGGCGCGCTAAGACGTCCCATGAATAGTCCAGGATAAGCGATTTCTCGAGGTGTTCGGGATGAATGAGCAACAGCGGCTGTACTTGGATTGGAACGCGACGGCTCCGGTTATGGAGCCGGTGTGGCAGGCGATGAGCGAGGCGATTCGCCAGGTGCCCGGCAATGCTTCCAGTGTTCATCGCGAGGGGCAGGCGGCGCGGGCGGTGGTGGAACGGGCGCGCCGCGCGGTGGCGGCGGCGATTCACGCCCCATCGCAAGCAGTGATTTTGACGGGGGGAGCGACAGAGAGCAATAATCAGGTGCTTCGCGACCACGTGGAGACGACGACGGAGCCCTATATTATCAGCAGCGCCGTGGAACACCCCTCGGTGCTGGAGGTGGTGGAAAAGTTGGGCCATGAAGGGGTGAAGACAGCGATCTGGCCGGTAGATCAGAAGGGCCGGCTAGATCTGGAATGGCTCGATGATCGCCTGGAAGAGGGAGCGACCCTGGTGAGCGTGATGTGGGCCAATAACGAGATGGGCAATATCTATCCGGTGGAGGCGATCGCGGACAAAGTCCACCAGGCAGGAGCCCTGCTTCACGTCGATGGAACCCAGGCCCTGGGCCGAATTCCAGTGGATTTTGAGTCCTCGGGCGTGGATTTGATGACCCTGTCGTTTCACAAGATGGGAGGCCCCAAGGGCATTGGCACCATTGTGGTAAGGGAAGGGTTGAAGGTGGGAGCCTTGTTGGCCGGCGGCCACCAGGAGCGGGGCCGGCGCCCGGGCACGGAGAATGTGCCGGCGGCGGCAGGGCTGGAAGCAGCAGCCAGGGAATTAAAGGGGAGTCTCCAGGATTGGAATAGGACCCTTCAGGGACATCGCCAGGCGTTTACGGAGTCCCTGGAAGGAGCGGTGGAGGATGTCGAGTTTCGAGGCGATGTGGAGCGCCAATTGCCCAATACGGTCAATGCAGCGTTTGAAGGGGTGGACGGTGAAGACCTCTTGATGGCACTGGATCTGGAGGGGATTTCCGCCTCCAGCGGCTCGGCGTGCACGGCGGGATCTCTGGAGCCCAGTCATGTGATCCTGGCGATGGGCTACGACGAGA
>CAYQBU010000031.1:0-28236 GCA_964415785.1 uncultured Bradymonadales bacterium | reverse complement strand
CCCGTCCCCACCCAGTGGTCGCCGCCGTCGTGGCGCTCGTCCTGTTCCTGGAGCCGCTCCTCAAATTGCTCCCGCAACTCCTCGAGGTCCAGGGCGTCCAGGGCCTGGAGTTTGTCCTCGTCGAGCTCCCTAAGCCACCGCGCCTCCTCGAGCCACTCCAACAGCTCCTCTTCGATGGCCGCCGACTTGTCGGGGTCGCGAAAGGGTCTATCTTCAAAGAACTCGGCAAAGGCGGCGTCGTAGCGGTCGAAATCCTCGACCCGCTTGACCAGAATCGCCCGCGCCACGCCGTAAAAATGGGTCAGGCTGGCATTGGCCAGCCCGGCCTCCAGCGCCTCCAGGAGGGTCAGAAACTCGGTGATCGACACCGGCAGCCCTCGATCGCGCAGATGAAAAAAGAAGGGTATAAACATGGTTCGTCCTCGCCCTCAAAATGCGTCAGCGCCGCCGGGACAAACGCTGCAGATCCCGCTCTTTTTTGAGCAAGACGCCCAGGAAGGGGAAATCCTCCTGATGGCTCTTCAGATCGATGCCCGCTCGCTTCATGGCCCCGATCCAGTCGATGAGCTCGCTGGTCGACGGCCGCTTGCGCAGATCGGGCTTGTCGCGAAGCCAGTAGAATTTCTCCAGGCATTGCTCCAGGAGGCGCTCCTCGAGATCGGGGTGATGGACGGCCACGATCTGGCGCATCAGCGCCGGGCCTGGAAAGTCGATATAGTGAAAGAGGCAGCGCCGCAAAAAGGCGTCGGGAAGCTCCTTTTCGGCGTTCGACGTGATCAGCACAAAGGGGCGTTTTCTGGCGACGACCTCGCGCCCCGTCTCGTCGATGACAAAGCGCATGGCGTCCAGCTCGTGGAGCAGATCGTTTGGAAATTCCAGATCCGCCTTGTCGATCTCGTCGATCAAGAGCACCGAGCGCTCCTCGGCATCAAAGGCCTGACCCAGGGGGCCGAGCTCGATATAGCTCGAGATATCGCTGACGTCGCCGTCGCCGAAGCGGCTGTCGTTGAGGCGCTGCACCGTGTCGTAGTGGTAGAGGCCGTCGTCGGCATCGGTCGTCGATTTGACATGCCACCGGATAAGCGGCATCTCCAACGCCTCGGCGACGGCCTGAGCGAGCAAGGTCTTACCCGTGCCCGGCTCGCCGCGGATCAACAGCGGTTTCTCCAACGCCAGGGCGACGTTGACGATCTGTCGCAGCTCGGCGTCCGCAATATAAGACGAGGTTCCCTTAAAAGATGCTTTCATCGTTGTCGCTCTGCGCTTTCAAGATCTGGTAATAGCGAGACTTCGGCCCGACCCCCTCCCGGGAATCGGAGCCCATGAATAAATGAACACCTCGCCGCGTACAATGGAAGCACCCGTTGTTTATCGGTGAACCGAGATAAACGGCTTGACGATCCATGGGGCCATGCTAGCCTCCTCTAATGAGTAGCGTCTGCTTTTTCAGGAGCACGTACCACCATGCGCCATCGCCTTTCCCTAGCCACATTCCTCGTCGCCATCGCCCCTCTGTGGGTGGGTTGCACCTCCGAGGACAGCTTCGTCGACGATCGCTCTTCCGAAGAGGACGAGACGGTGGTCGAGGAGAGCTACGGCGCCCTCATCGCCAGCTACACCCACGACCGAAGCGGGGGCGACCAGGCGGTCCAATTTCAGGCACAGGTCGTGGAGGCCCGCGGCCTGCGCGCCGCTCCCGCCCTCAAGGCCCTCGAGGTCTGGCTCCCGCCTCGCCACCTGGACGTCGGCGAATGTGAGTTTCAGAACCGACAGAGCTTGCAGCCTCACCCCGACAATACGGCCTCGCTTCACCTGCTCGACGTCGGTGATATCGAGGTCACGACCCCCACGGAACAGATCCACCTGTCACCGATGCGCCTGCCCGACCTTCTGGCCTCCTTTTATGGCGTCATCTACGACAGCACCTGGGGCGACCACCGTCTCTCCTACGAGGCCGACGAGCAGTGGAGCATCTGGGCCCCTGGCGCCGACAGCACGGGCCCTCTGGAGGCACGCTTCACCACGCCGGCGCCGATGATGCTCGTCGCCGCCAACGGCGACGAGATCGCCGAATACCAGCGCGAAGTCCTCATCGACGACAACCAGGACCTGGAATTGGTGTGGTCCCACCTCTCCGACGATGACGTCTTTATCGAGCTTCAGACCGGCCAGGGCTCGCGAGCCATGGCCATGACCTGCCGCAGCGAGGACGTGGGCGCCTTCTCCGTTCCCGCCTCCAAAATCCGCGAACTCTCGCGCCACGGCGACAACGTCGATCTCTCCATCCGTCGCGTGCGCTCCGATTCCATGCCCATCGAGGGCGTTGAATCGGCGAACCACCACTTCTCGGTCGCCGATCACCTCCAGCTCCGCTGGCGCTGACCCTCAAGCTGTCACGTAGTACTGGTGTTCCGCCAGGATAGCCCCGCCGAGCGTCGGCTTATCGCCCTTCCACTCAAAGTCGGGATAGAAGACCTCCACCAGCTCCAGTCCTCTGGAGGGAGCCGTGAGGCCTGCGTCGCTGCGATTTCCACTCTCCAGCGCTTTCTCGATCGCCGAGGCGTCCAGCCTTCCCATGCCGATCTCGACGAGCGTTCCGCTCATGATCCGCACCATATACTGCAAAAAAGCCTGCCCCTGAACGATGATCTCCACGAAGCACTTCCCCTGCCGGCGTACCTCCACTCGATCCACGGTGCGCTCCGTTCGCCCGCTGGAACAATTCGATGAGCGAAAGCCCGCAAAGTCGTGGTGTCCCAAAAAGAGCTCACTCGCCGCCTGCATTGCCTCCACGTCCAGATCCCGGCGAATATGCCAGGCCCGCCCCTTCAAGAAGGGATGGGGAAAGCGGTGGTTCCAGACCCGATAGCGGTAGATCTTTCCCTCGGCGCTGAAGCGAGCGTGGAAATCATCGCTGGCCTCCTCCAGCCGCATCACGCAGATGTCGTCATCGGTCAGCCCGTTGAGCCCCCGGATGAGTTCCCAGGGGGTTCGATCCGTATCGTGTCGAAAGTGAGCCACCTGCCCCAGAGAATGCACCCCTGAGTCCGTTCGGCTCGCCCCTTGAACCTTTACGGGCTCGTCGGCGTTGAGAATGCGCATCAACGCCTTGGTCAACGCCTCCTCTACGGAGCGATCCCGAGACTGGATCTGCCAGCCGTGGTAGGCCGACCCGTCATAGGCTACCTGCATCCTGATCGTCTTCATCGCCTGGATCTCAAAATTCAAAGGCCAGTCCCACCGACCAGTGATTGGCGTCCAGGTTCAGTACCGAATCGCCGAAATCGCCGACACGGGTCCACTCGTACTCAAAGAAGAGGTAGGAGTTGGCGACATTCCAGGTCATATCAAAGGAGGCGGCGTTTCTGGGATCGAAGAAGTTGAGGTGCAGGTGAAGCCCCAGGGCGGCGTGCCACCCCAACATTCCACCGGATCCGCGCTGGTCGTCGACCTGCGATGTATCTCCCGCCGTATTCTTGGCGCGCCAGAAGTTATAATTGAGGCCCGCCTTGGCCACTGGCACAAGGGGAATATTGTGGTTGTGGGCGCTATAATCGTAGCGATAGACCAGCGAGGTCTTCAGGGGAATGATGCGGAAGGTCGCCGTATCGTCCGTTTCCAGACGCTGGCCGTCGTCGTCCCGCGCCGTGGCTCTGACTCGTCCATACCCGGCGTGAAAGCCGAGGCTCAATTTGCCCACGCCCTGCCACAGGTGAGCGTCGGCCTGGCCCTCGATATAGCGAAGACTATCGTCGCCGAAGAATTCCTCGTAGGGGCCTGTCCCCTCGAACTCATCGTCGATGGACGGTCCATAGGGGCCAAAGCCGATCTGAAAGAATCCCGACAGGTCTTCACTATCGCTGGCCTCCACGGTGGGGCTCATCGCCAGGAGGGCGACCGCCGCCGTGGCCGCCAGAGCCACCCCTCGTCGTCGCCGTCGCACCAAAGCCAATCCCAGCAAGCCGGCCAGCACCAGGACGATCGTCGTGCCCTGCCCGCCGCTTTGCTGGCATCCATAACCACCGGTTTCGGCGCCTCCGGCGTCCACATAATAATCCCAGAAGTCATTGGTCTGCGTCACCTGGACCTCGATAGGCTCCGAGACAGTGCTGTAGTTTCCGGCCCGATCGCGAGCAACCATGGCCACATAAATCGTCTCGCCCGGGTCGAGTTCCACGCTGATCTCGCCGGACTCGCTGCCGCCGACACGTCGCGGGCTTCGCGAAGAGATATCACTGGCCAATTCACCGGCCGAGAAAGCGCTCCGCGACCAGAACACATGGTGGGTCTCCACGTCGTCTGTGGTGGACTCCTCGAATTCCACCATGATCGAGGTCTCCGTGGCAAAAGCGTCTTCCAGCGTCGGGGAACCGGGGCGAATCAAATCGAAGACAAAGCGCACTTCCGAGCGCTGCCAATCGCCTGTGGTCGTCCCCGCCCCTGTGTAATCGCGAAGCCTAAGCTGAATATAATAGCTGCGATCGATCTCGCCCTCCTCGCAGATTGCGGGGTCTTCAAAGCCCGTCAGATCTTCGAAGGACACCTCCGCGTCTACTCCATCTACAAAGCGGCTGATATCATCGCTAGAGATCTCCGTGCATTCATCGCGCAGATCACCATCTTGATTGCGGCAATTCACCTGGCCCTCCTCGCCGCGCTCATAGCCCCGCATATAGACCCCACCAAAGAGCTGAGAATCGGTCATGTCGACGCCAGTGACCGTATCGTACTCCACACTGATGGTGCGATTTTCGTCGACGAGCCGTTCACATTGAGCGATCCCCGCATAGGCCGTCTGCGCATTATGGAAATCCCTGCTAAAATTGGGCTCCACATCGATGCGCGGCGGCGGATCGACCAGATTGCTCTGCTGCGGTTCGGCGGCCATCGCCTCCCCTCCCCCGGCCAACAGGGGCCAGGCCATCACGGCCATGCATCCCAGACTCAGCGACTTCCACATCCTCAGCTTCATTCCGTATCCTCGATCATGTATTCGGCGATTTGAACGGCATTGAGAGCCGCTCCCTTTCGTAAATTATCGCTGACCACCCAGAAATGCAGGGTGTTGTCGCGACTGATGTCGCGGCGAACTCGCCCCACCCAACAGGGGTCGGTGCCCTCGGCCTGTCGCGACAGGGGATAGGCGTTTTGCTCCGGATCATCGAGGAGCTCCAAGCCCGGCTGCTCTTTCCAGAGCCTGAGTACGTCCTCCAGATCGACGGCCCGCCCCATATCGACGGTCACCGCTTCGCCGTGGCTGCGGCGAACGGGCACGCGCACGCAGGTCGCCGAAACGGCGAGCTGTGGCAGGGCCATGATCTTCTGGGTTTCTCGCACCATCTTCAACTCTTCTCGCGTATACCCCGAGGCGTCGAACGTATCGATATGGGGAAGTGCTTCAAAGGCCAGGGGATGGGCAAACGTCGAGGGCTCCGGTTCTTGTTCCGAATTAACCACCGCCCGCACCCCTTCCATCAGCTCTTCGACCCCGCTTTGGCCCGCTCCTGACGCCGATTGATAGGTGCTCACTACCACCCGCTCCAGCCCGTAGGCGTCGGCCAGCGGTTTAAGGGCCACCACCATCTGGATCGTCGAGCAATTGGGGTTGGCTATAATCCCCTGGTGGTCGCCGATGGCCTCCGGATTGACCTCTGGCACCACCAGGGGCACCTCATCATCCATCCGAAAAGCGCTCGTATTGTCGATAACCACCGCCCCGGCCTCCACGGCCCGATGGGCGTGGGCCCGGCTCACCGATGACCCCGCCGAAAAGAGGGCGAATTTTACCCCTTCGAACGACGCCTTCTCCAGATCTTCGACCACCACCTCGTCGTCGCCCACCCTCAGGGTCTTGCCCGCCGAGCGCGCCGACGCCATCACGCGCAGCGTGTCATAGGGAAAGGAGCGCTCTTCCAATATCCGGAGCATCTCCCGTCCCACTGCTCCCGTGGCTCCCACCACGGCTATCGTTCCACCTGCGCTACTCACATCGACCTCGACATACTACGTCCTTCCACAAATTTCCGGGCCTCTCGGCTCGACGGGGACTCCCGTCGGGCGCCGGCACCTTATACCAACGAACTTTCATCTCACAACCTCGCCCTCTCCACCCTGGGCTGGCCAGTGGTCTGATCGCCATGAATGCTGGCTCACTATTTATTCCAAAAACTTGACCTGCCGGTCATATTTTTGTTAGCGTCCGCCTGACTATCTCACTTCAACGCGTCTTTGCCAGCAGTGATGATCCGGTCAATATGGATTTCCGCTGAAATGATCAGTGGTTCTTTACTTCAGGAGGCAGTCGATCATGCACATCAAGAACTTGCTCAAACTCGCCCTCATCGCCCTTCTCTCCACCGGCCTCGCCACCACTGTGGTGGCCTGCGGTGACGACGACGAGGACGAAAACCAGGCCAACAACCAGGATCCCAATAACCAGCCCAACAACCAGCCCAACAATCAACCCAACAACGCCACCCCAAATAATCACGACGATGTGATCGTCGCTCCCACCTGTCAGGACGAAGATCCGCCGCCCCGTTGCGACGTCGATGACCCCCAAGCATTCGAAGACTTCTACCCCGCCTCCTATGTCACCAGTCTCGGCATCGCCGACGAAGAATGCTGCGTAGACTTCGACGGTAGCGGCGAACCCAATAACGGCCTCGCCGCCCTCATCAACCTCGCGTCGCAGGCCGCCGACATCGATCGCGACGAGCTCAACGAGACCATTCAGGAGAGCATCGACGACGGCTCCATCGCCATCGTGCTGGAGCACGAAGGCCTCGACGAATTTGAAGTGGGCGCTGAGTTCGACATCAACTTCCTATTTGCCGAAGCCATCGAAGACGGCATGGCCACCATCGACCCCGCCAGCTTTGATCAGGGAACGCATCCTCTGGCTCAAATCCCGGGCGCCGAGGTGTTTGACGGTAATATGATCACCGCCGGTCCCGGTACGGTTCTCCTCTCCCTCGATATCGGCGCCCTCACCGGTGGCGACATCGCCCTGGAGCTCGATCTGACCATCAGCTCCGCTCAGGTGGAAGCCGACGCGAGCCTCGACGGCGACCTCGCCGACGGCGTGACCCTCGAAAACGGCACCATCGGCGGCCTCCTTCTTCTCGAAGACCTGGCCGACGTCCTCAATGACTTCATCTCCGACTGCGATTGCCTCGGCAATCCCGAACAAATGGTCACCATCGACGAATTCGATGACCTGGAAGCGCAGTGCGACTTCGACCTCCACGATGACGCCGACGACGCCGAAGCAGCCTGCATGGCCACCGACGAAGAGCTCTGTGGCACGATCGCTGAGTTCTGCGACTTCGTGGACTTCGTCGCCATCGCTGCTGACGTCGACACCAACAACAACGGCAACGACGACGCCATCAGCGTCGGCCTCGAGTTCAGCGCCGAAGGCGTGACCATCGACGGCGTTGGCGAAGGCATCGCCGCCGACTAAGGCCTCATGGCCCAACGGGCTCACTGAGAGCCCACCTTGCGCCCCGGTCCCTCAATGGGCCGGGGCGTTTTTTTGTGCCCTTGTCTCCCTTCCCACCTCCCCTTATAAGTCGGGCCGCCTTTGACGATGGATGCCCACCTTCTCTGGATGCATCGGAACGCCTATGTCCTCCGCTTATTTCCAAGACCTTATCCTCACCCTCCAGAACTTCTGGGCCCAGCAGGGCTGCGTCATTCAGCAACCCTGGGATGTCGAAAAGGGCGCCGGCACCTACAATAGCGCCACTTTTCTTCGCGCCCTGGGCCCCGAGCCCTGGAATGTGGCCTACGTCGAGCCCTGCCGCCGCCCCACGGATGGGCGCTACGGCGAAAACCCCAATCGCCTGGGCGCCTATTACCAATTTCAGGTCCTGCTCAAGCCGGGCCCCGACAATGTCCTCGACCTCTACTGGGACAGCCTCCGCGAGATCGGCGTCGACCCCATGGTCCACGATCTTCGCCTCGTGGAAGACGACTGGGAACAACCCACCCTCGGTGCATGGGGCCTGGGCTGGGAGGTGTGGACCGACGGCATGGAGACCACCCAATTTACCTACTTCCAGCAGGTCGGTGGCATCGCCCTCGACCCCGTGCCCGCCGAGATCACCTATGGGCTCGAGCGCATCGCCATGTTTCTTCAGGACGTCGACAACGTCTACGACCTCGCCTGGGCCCCTGGCGTCAGCTACGGCCAGATCCGCCATCAGGAAGAGGTCGAATTTAGCCACTTCCACTTCGACGAGGCCGACGTCGACCGCCACCTCCGGTGGTTCGACGACTTCGAGGCCAGCGCCCACAAGCTCCTCGACGAAGAGCTCGTCTTTCCGGCCTACGACTTCATCATGAAGGCCAGCCACACCTTCAATATCCTGGACGCCCGCGGCGCCATCAGCGTCACGGAGCGCCAAAAATACATCGGCCGCATCCGCGGGATGGCCCGCAAGGTCGCCCGCACCTATCTCGACAAGCGCGAGGCCATGGGCTTTCCCCTCCTCGACGACTGAATCTTTTCGAACGCAGGATCTGACGCCATGGAATTGATCGTTGAAATTGGATGCGAAGAACTTCCGGCTCGCTTTGTCGATCCGGCCCTCCGCCAGATGAAAGCTTTCTTCGTCGAGGCCTGCCAGAACCAACGCCTCGACGTCGGCTCCATCGACACCGCCGGCACTCCCCGGCGCTTGACGCTGCTCATCGAGGACCTGGCCGACAAGCAAAGCGACCTGCGCGAAGAGCGCACCGGTCCCCCGGCCAATATTGCCTTCGACGACGACGGCAACCCCACCCCCGCCGCCCAGGGCTTTGCTCGCGGTCAGGGCGTCGACGTCGACGACCTCTACACCGTCGACACCGAGCGCGGCCAGTATCTGGCGGCCGACGTCTTTGAAGAGGGCGCCGCCGCCACCGCCATCTTGCCCGATATCCTGGCCGACATGCTCGCCGATATCGACTTTCCCAAATCCATGCGATGGGGCTCTCTGGACCTCCAATTTGGCCGCCCCATCCGCTGGATTCTGGCCCTGGGCGACGGTGAGGTCATCCCCTTTGAGTTTGCCGGTGTCCAAAGCGACGACAAGACCCGGGGCCACCGCTTTGCGGCCCCCGATGCCTTCGCCGTCGGCTCCATCGACGACTACCTCAAGGGACTTCGCAAAGCCCAGGTCATCGTCGATCCCGACGAGCGCCGCCAGGCCATCAGCGACGCCCTCAAAGAGGCCGGCGCCGACGCTGGCGGTCAGGTCGTCGACGATCCCGAGCTCGTCGACGAGGTCACCCACCTCATCGAACTTCCCCTGGCCACCACTCTGAACTTCGATGACAAGTATCTGGATCTCCCACCGGAGGTCCTCATCTCCTCGATGCGCTCCCACCAGCGCTACTTCGCCATCGAAAAGAGCGACCAGAGTGGTCTGCTCTCGGCCTGCGCCGTCATCTATAACACGCCAGTCGAGGACCCCTCGGTGGTCAATAAGGGCAACCTCAAGGTCCTGCGGGCGCGCCTGGACGACGCCTTTTTCTTCTGGAAAAACGACCTCGACACCCCTCTGGAGGAGTTTCGCCAGGCCCTCTCCGACGTCATCTGGATCGCTGCGCTGGGCTCCACGCTGGCGCGCACCGTGCGCATGGCCAAGCTGTCGTCGTCTCTGGCCGACGCCCTGGGCTTTGACGACACCGTGGCCACCGAGGCTCGTCGAGCTGCCGAACTCTCCAAGGCCGATCTGGTCTCCGCCATGGTCGGTGAATTCCCCGATCTCCAGGGCGTCATGGGCCGGGAATACGCCCTGCGCGCCGGCGAGGACGAGGCGGTCGCTATCGCCATCGAGGAGCACTACCTGCCCGCCAAGTCCGACGGGCCCCTGCCCCAGACCCCGGCTGGCGAGGTCGTGGCCCTGGCCGACAAGCTCGACGCCATCGTCGGCTGCTTTGGCATCAACATGATCCCCTCGTCGACCTCCGATCCCTACGGCCTTCGCCGCGCAGCCCTGGGCGTCTTGCGAATCCTCCGCGACCGTCAAGTCGATCTGGACGTCCTCATCGAGGCCGCCGCCGAAGCCTACGTCTTCGACGATGGTTCCACTCCCTTTGAGCACGGCACCGACCAGGTGGCCCGTGCCGTCAAAGAGTTCTTCGTCACCCGCCTTCGCTACCAGCTCCAGGACGAACTGCCCACGGACGTCGTCAACGCCGTCCTGGCCGTTGACGTCACCGAGCTTCCCTCGGTTTACGGCCGCGCCCATGCGCTCGCCGAACTCAGCGACGACGCCAGCGATTTTCGCCCCCTGGCTCTGGGTTTTAAACGGGTGGTCAACATCCTTGAAAAGCAGGCCGAATCCGTCGACCTCGACGCCCTCAGCGTCGACGCCGCGCGCTTTGACGACCCCGCCGAAGAACAGCTCTTCGACGCCGCCCAGAAGGCCCAGTCCGAGATTTCATCGGCCCTTGAAAGCCGCCAGTGGTCCCAATCCTGCCGCGCCCTGATCCAACTCAAAGACCCCGTCGACAACTTCTTTGACTCCGTGATGGTCATGGCCGACGACGAGGCCACCCGCCACAACCGCCTCGCGCTGTTGGCAGAGCTTCAAACCCTCTTCTTTGAGGTCGCCGACATCTCCAAGATCAAGACCTGAGCGACCGACGGTGGTGATCCGCAAGGATCATTGCCGCGAAACCGCTCACCAGTCCTCACCAGCGCCGACGCATTCCATGTATCGAGCTCGTTACCCAATCCAACACGCCTCTCCGTAGGCTTCTTCGCGGGTTGGGCGCACACGCCAAGAAAATATCCAATCCCCTAATTTAATCTTCCAGATATTCTGACGAGCTTCCTGTGACCTGTCTGATTTACAGGCCACAGCCTCCCGACTTACTTCGTTGCATTGGAGACATAATAGCAGGTCTCGCCGCTGGCTTAAAGGGGGTTAAATTATTCCCTCAAAGCACTTCTCCGATGGCGCTGAAGCGGCGGTTTTGGCGCTCTGCCCCCTCCTGCAGACGGGAGACCTCCCCGACCACCAGAACCCCACGGCTCGCCCGGGTCAGCCCCGTATACAACAGCTCTCGATTGAGCAACTCCATGGAGCGATCGGGGAGCACCAGCGCGACCTTGCGAAACTCCGACCCCTGCGATTTATGCACGGTCATCGCGAAGGCGTGCTCCAGATCGCGTTGCAACTCCTGGACGGGATAGGCTCGCAATCCTCCGGGTCGCTCAAAGACGGCCATCAACGTCGGCGGCCCCTGCTTGTCGACGGGGGCCGCCCACACGACCACTCCCTGATCGCCGTTGAAGAGCCGGCGATCGTAGTCATTGCGCAGCATCATCACCGCTTCTCCCGGGTAATAGGGATGATCCCGGTCCCTGCCCAGTCCCGCCATCGCTCGGTGAATAACCTCGTTGATCGCCATTGAGCCCCGCTCATAGACCCGGGTCAGCGTCAGGATCCGCGAGCGCTTGTGATGGGCCAGTAGTTGCTCCAGGCGCGCCTGGTCCTCGTCGAGCCACCGGCCCTCTCCGTCGTAGTGAAAGCGTTGATTGAATCGGCCCTTCCACTTTTTGCGATCCCCATCGAGGACCACCTCTTTGAACCACCAGCGCCCAAAGGCCTCCGCATCATCGAGGGCCCATCGATGCATCCCCTCTGCCACACCCCCGGCCTCCAGGCTCTGGATCTCCTCGATCTGTGGAAGTTCTTCCACGCCATCGCGAACGGCGTTCGCGAAACTCAAGATCGCTCGCCCCGCCGGGTCGTCGGCGCGCATTCGATAGCTCGTCTCCAGGCGCACGGCAGCGCCCGACGTCGCCGACTGGCCATCGCGCTTGGGCAATCCATCGCCTACCAGCTCACTCCAGGGTGCCATCGTCGACACCTCGTCGGGGATCAAATCCCTCAGCACCGCCCCCGTATCCACCGACGGCAACTGGTCGGCGTCGCCCAGCAGCACCAACCTCGAACTCGGCGATAGGGCCTCCATCAGATGCTCCATCATGAACAGATCGATCATCGAGGCCTCGTCGACGATCACCACCTTCTGGGGAAGCGGGTTGTCGCCGCGATGGCGAAAGCGGTCGCGCCGCGGCGAATAACCCAAAAGGCGGTGGAGCGTCCGCGGCTCCGGTAGCGCCTCGCCCAGCTCTCGGTCCAGCGCCGAGGGCTCCGAGACCTTGGACAATTGCCCGTGGATCGACTCTGCCATGCGATTGGCGGCCTTTCCCGTCGGCGCTGCCAGCGCGATCTCTGCCGGCGACATGCCCAGGCGATGGAGCAGCCTCAAGATGGTCACCACGATCGATGTCTTCCCCGTGCCCGGCCCACCGGTGATCACCGTCAGCGGCCGATGCACCGCCGTCAGCGCCGCGAACTCCTGCTCCGGGTTCAATACCACGGGCTCTCCACCACCTCCCGGCGGCTGGCGACGCCGTACATCCTCCAGCGCCTCCTTTAGCGCTGTCTGTTCCCAGCTCCGATCCGGCCGCTGGAGCCGATGCTTAATCAACCCCAACAAACGAGTCTCCACCTCTTTCATCCGCTGGTGGTAGAGCCGGCCCTCACTGACCACCAGTGGCTTATAATCACCATCACCACCCAATACGGCCAGATCGCGCCGCGCCGACAGCGCCTCCACCTGCGCCATCACCACCTCCGGGGCCCACCCCGGCTGCGCCTGCACCAACGCCTCTGGCACCAGCGATTCCAACCTTTGTCGCATATAATCATCACCCCCACCGAGTGGCACAAAGGTGCTCCCCCGCGACTGAGCATCCAGGCCCAGAATCACCATCATAAAGAGCGCCCGCCGCTCTGCTTCATCCAACCCCTCGCAGAGCCCCACCAGGGCCTCTGCCAGCCGGATCCGCCCTGCCGACAACCCCTCCTCCACAAGGTGGGCCGCCAGTCCAGGCACAAAGCCAAAACGCTCGAAACCGTGGCCATCAAAGACCAGCGCCGAATTGCTCTCCGCCCGTCCATCCTCCTCTGGACCCGGGCTGGCAAATAGATCGATCTGTTCACTCATCTCTTCTCCCAATCGCTCCCGCGTTGACCCAGTGCATCACGACGCCTGCTGCTTGCTCTCATCGACGATCCCCATCAACCGCTCCTCATAGGCCCGCAGCTCCTCCCAGCCCACCCGACCATTGTAGATCCCCTCGCCCTCGCGCTCCGGGCTCATGCCCCGAACGAAGAAATAGAAATGTCCCCCATAGCGCGCCTCGTACTGCTCTTCGTCGTCGATCCCCAACATCCGGCTGATCGCCGCCGTATACAGCATCGCCTGCGTCCCATAGCGCTGCTCCACCATCCTCTCCAGACCCTGGGCCGAGTAATCAGCAGCGATATCGCTCTTCCAATCCGCAAAATAGACCTTCCCCTCGTAGCGAAATAAGAGATCCACGATCCCCGTCACAAAGCCCGCATGGACCTCTGTGCCCCTCCAAAAAGTGCGCTGAATCAGACCATCTTCGCGCCGCTCTGGGACGGGGAATAGAAACTCCAATTCCCGCTGCACCGATCGCGGATCGGCCCCGAAAATACTGGCCATTGTCGCACCCTGGGAGCCGACATCCACCGGTGTTTTGAGGGCGTCATAGACGATGGCCTTCGCCCGCCGGATCGCCGCGTCGTCGTAGCTGCCAAATCGGCGCGCCTGACGCCGCATGAAGCGGTCCACCTGCTGGTCCTCAAACCACTGCGGCCGCTCGTAGCGCTCCACCAGATTCCAGTCCAACTCCTCCAGGGCGAGGTGCAAAAAATTACCGGTGCCCATGCCGCCGGGCAGATCGAGCTGGCCGATATCGGTGTCGTCATCGCCCTTTTCGTCGACCACTCGCGCCGTGCTGCCCCGGCTCTTGAGCTTGCTATAGGAGGTTACCTCCCAACGGCGCATCATCAGCTCTTGCCAGATCTCATCGCGGGCCTCGTCGTCGCCCACCGCCTCCACCACGGGCAAGGCGACGCCCCCTTTGTCGACGTCCAGGCGGTTTTTGGCCTCCTCGACGCCCATGCGCTGGCGCTCCACCTCCAGGGGCGCCTCGCGCACCTCGATATCGAGCTCCGGACGCTCCTCGAGGACCGCGCCGACCCGCTCGACGACCTCCGCAAAGGGCGCCCCATCGATCTTGTCTTTGACGGTTCCCGCTTTCCCCGTCCACGGAATATAGGTGCGCAGCGCGGCCCTCGTCATGGCCACATAGGCCAGGCGCATCTCTTCGGCCGCCGCCTCCTTGAAATACTGGGCTTCGGCTTCGTCGCCCATATTCTTTCGGCTGTCATGCCACTCCACGCGGGCGACCTCACCGCCCTGGCCCAACTCGTGGTAGCGATAGGGTTTGCCCTTGTCCGTCAACTTGCTGAATTTGGGCACCACGAAGACCAGCCCCCGCTGAAGCCCCTTGCTGCCGTGAATGGTCAATAGCTGAACCGCCGCCTCGTCGGTCTCCAGGCGCTGCTGGTCGGCCTCGTCGGCCTCTGGCGCCTCCTTGCCGTCGATAAAGGCCCGCAACCGGGCCGCCAGACGCTCCATGCTCTGAATCTGGCCCGCCCCCTCCTGGGCCAGGAGTTCGAAGAGATGAAAATAATTGGTCAACTCCCGCTCGCCCTCTTCCAGGAGCAATCGCCGGCGGATCAACCCGCTCTCCTCCAGAATTCGACCGAAGAGCTGCGCAAAGTCCACGTGCTCTGCCAATTGCCGCCAACTCAATAGCCGTCGAAGGAGCCGACTCTCTCCATCGCCATCGGCTGCTCCTTGAAGGTCTCTGATCTCCAGATCGAAGAACGGTGTCATCCAGGCTCGCGCCCGCTTCGACCGATCGTAGGGATCATCAATGGCCACCAACAGATCATAGATATCCTCGGCCTCATCGCTCTGAAATAGGCCGCGCAGCTTTAGAAAGGCAAAGGGTACGCCCCGCGCTCGAAGGGCGTCGGCCATGGCGTCCAACTCCCTTCTGGCCCGGGCGAGCACGTAGATCTCGCTCGCCCCCACGCGCTCCTCGTCGGCCCCCTCCTCGGGCCGATAGCTCAGCACCTCTTCCCCCTTGACCACCACTTCGATCTCGTCGGCGTAGTGCTCCACCATGGCGTCTCGAATGGCGTCCACACCGATCTTCTCGCTCTCCGTCTTCAGGTCCATGGCCACCAGGCCCGGGGCCACCTCGCCATCGCCGTCGTAGAGGTGGAGCCACTCCTTGCCAGCGCGCACGCCCCCTTCTCGATACTCGATGCCCTCGCCCAGATTGACCCCCGGGCTCGCCCCTTTCTCAAAGATGGCGTTCGTCGCCGCCATCACCTCCGAGGTGGAGCGAAAATTATGGCCCAACGCCGCCTCCACGGCCCCCCTCTCCTGGAGGGCCTCTCGGGCCTTGAGGTAGGTATAGACATTGCCTCCTCGAAATCCGTAGATCGCCTGCTTCGGATCGCCGATCAGATAGAGAAAGTGGCGCTCTTCATCGTCGCTGTCCACAAAGATCCGCCGAAAGATATCCCACTGAGCCTCGTCGGTATCCTGAAATTCATCGATCAACCCATAGCGATACTCCTCGCGCAGATGACGGATCAACGCCCCATCCTCGCCCTCGTCCATGAGCCGATCGCGCACCACCTTCACCATATCATTGAAGGTAAAATAGCCCTCCTCTTCCTTGAGGCGCTCCACCCTCTCCTTGAGCAGATCTCCCAGCGACTGCACGACCATCAGATTCACATCGAAATAATAGTCGTCGATCCGATCGAGCAATGCCCCAAAATGCCCCAGTTGACCCAATAAGAGCTGGCTCTTTTCCTTTTGCAGATATTTTAATTTAGACCCCTTGATCCCCGCCAGGGCGACCAGATTGGCCACAGGCCGACCCTCCTGCAGGTTGGGCAATAGATTGTTCTGGAGCCGCTCGATGCGGCTTCCCACAGACTTGGCCTGAGTGGCCGTCACACCCTCAGTGGCCTGCGCAATGGGTATCGTCTCCTCGATCCAGGCCTCCACATCCAGGCCCTGAAGTACTGAGGCCAGCTCCTCGACAAACCGGTCAAACTCCTGAAAATCGACGTCTACGCGCGGCCGATACTCGCCATTGCAGGTCAGATAATTGCCGAGGCTCTCCTCCAGTGACGCGATGTCATGGCCGCTTCCCAGATAGGCCTCCAGCCACTCCTGGGCCTCCGTGCCGGGGCGAATATCCTCGCGGAGCATCTGGCGAAAGGCCTGGGTGATCACGTCCTCTTCGGACACGTGTTCCTGCTCAAAGAGGCGCTGATTGACGAAGGCGTGCTCCACCAAGATCCGCTGGCAAAACCCGTGGATCGTATAGATCGCCGCCCGGTCAAAATTGCGAAGGGCCTGGCGAAGGTGATCGATGGCCGCCCCGTCGAGCAGCCACATCGACTCCTCGTCGCGCGCTGCCTCCACCTCCTGGCTGGCGTCCACCACCTCTCCATCGACCACCTTCGCCCACTCCAGGCCCCGGCGCACGGCTCTCTCGTGGCCTCGAACCAACCCCTCCAGGGTCTCGCGAATCTTTCGCTTCAGATCCGAGGTCGCCGCCACTGTAAACGTCACCAGCAACACCTCGTCGAGGCGTACCTCTCGATCGTCGAGCAATATCTGCACCAATAGATGCTGCAGCGTATAGGTCTTGCCCGTGCCCGCCGACGCATCGATCACGCCGTGTCGCGTCGTGTCCAGGGTGCTCACCGCCTCCGGCGCTTCGTATAATAACGTCGTCATTTCGACCCTCTCATGATCGCCACAAACGGTTGAAATCGTCTCTCCACTCGCGCCAACACCTGGTCTTTCTCCAGCGAGTCCACGTTCTTCCATCGCCGGATGGGCCCGTACTGCGACGAGCTTCGACCGTATCGTTTGTACTTATAGCTCTCCGAACTCTCCCAATAATCGTCGATGTCATCGCCCTTTTTGAGCACTTCTCCCACGAACTCCACGGGCATATGATAGTCGTGAACCTCGCCAAATAAGTCCTCGACCAACCCCGATAGGTAGGCCCGAGCTCCCTCTGGGGTCATCGCTTCCAGATCCACGGCCTGGGACTTATAGGACCTCTTCGTCGCCACCACGGCGCGGCCGCTGACCTCTCGTCCCAGGGCCCGCAAAAAGATCTGCTCCAGGCCCACCTCCACGACATACTTAAACTTCGCGCTGCTCCCCGCCGCCGCCAGCCAGGAGACCCCGCCGTCGATGTCGAAGAGCGCCGCGCTTCCGTGTAGCTCCACGGCTCGCCTCTCGCCATCGATCTCCACGTCGAGCACCAGGGCCTCCAGGTGTTCATCGACGGCCTCATCAAACCCTCCACCGCCGACGCGGAGGTGGCGAAGTTCAGTCCCCTCTTCGATGCCCTGCTTAAGCAATCCCTTTCGATAACTGCCCATCTCCCCCAGGCATCGCTTGCGCTCGGCATCGAAGAAAAAGCCCGCCGGTAGATCTCCTCGAAGCTCGGCAACCCGAGCGATCTCGTCGATCTTTGCCTCCATCGCCGACCACTCCCACTGCCCTTCCGAAAAGCACTCGTTCAACGCCCGCCGAACGAGCATCAGACGCGTCAAGAAGTCGGACTCAAAGGGCTCGCTCTCTGCGGCGATAAGGTCTTCCTCCTCTTCGTCGTAGAGGCCCAGGACCACTTTCGCCGATCCCTGCATCGGACACTTTAAAAACTCCCTGAGATCTCGCAGGCGAAGCATCATCGATCGCGTCTTCGCCCCCGCCTCGTCCTCACCCTTGCTCTCTGGCCGCACCCACCTCGATTGCGAGGCCAGCCGCCCAAAGGACTCCCCATCGAGCAGTTGCGACAGCTCCCCCATCGATGGCCGATACCCCTTAGGCAGGCGCTCGTCGAGCAGCTCTCGAACAGCCTTCATCTGCGCCTCGCGAGCGGCCTCGCGATGGTGGTTTGGAAGCCTTGCCTCCCACCGTGGCTCGCCCTCCTGGCGCGCCTCATCGGGCCCCGCCGGAATCCCGTCGGGCCCCCGAGCGTCGATGCGCTCCACCTCTCCTTGACCCGATATCTGCGGGAAATAACTCTTGTCATAGCGCCGCAGCGGATGCTCGATAATCTGCAATTGCTCCTCGAGTTGCCCCTCTACCTCCTGGCCCCGCTCGCCACTTGGCACCATCTCCAATAGCATCTCTCGGAATTGATGCACCGTCGACGCCGGCTCCAGCCGATCGCCGGTCACGGCGTGACGACCCACCCACGACAGATAGAGCCTGGAGCGCGTCGAGATCAGGGTCTCCAGGAACATATACTGGTCCTGATAGCGCGGATTCACATCGTGGGGCTCCGACTTTACCCGCCTCAAGTCGAGCATGTCCGGCGGGTCCGGCGCCGGAAATTTCCCCTCGCCGAGTCCTGTAATAAAGACCGCCTCGAAGGGGATAGGCCGCATCGGTCGAAAGGCCGACACCACCACCCCGTCGGCCAGATAATGCCCTCGGGTCTGCTCCAACTCCCCCATCGCCGCCAGCGCAAACTCCAGGGCTGTCGCATAATCGATCTTCTCGCCGGGTCGACAATCCCCATCGGCCACTCGGCCAAGCCCGCCCATAAAGCGCATACGTGTGCGCCGCTCTTGTCGCTCCGTGGGTTCGACATGACGGCTTATCCACTGGGTGATCTCGTCGATCCACCCCTCCAGGCTGCGCTTTTCTCGGCGCCACCTCCGAGCGTCGTCGATGAGCTCAAAGACGAGGTTTTGCAGCCGTCCGAGGGCGTCCAATTCGCCGTGGTCGGCGCTCATTGGCAGGTACTCCTGCGAGCCCAGCGACACCGTCTTCACCGCTCGGTCGGTGGCCTCCTCCATAAAGGCTCCCAGCACCAACCGCTTCATGCCCTGCCCCCAGGTGAAGCGGTCTTCGTCCAGATAGGTACCCGCCAGATCTTCCTGGTCGGCCCCCTGATAGATATTCAACTGGTCGCACCACCCCTGCCACAACTCGGGCTCCGCCTCCTCGTAATTGGCTACCACGCAGGGGTGGACCAAAAGGGCCAGAAATTCGCGGCGATTAAAGCTCCCCAGCGGAAGCTCCAGGAGCAGTCGACAGGCCTCCAGATAGGGGCTAACCCCGGCCTCCTCGACGTCGATGACGTTGCTCGGAATGCCCCCCGTCTGATCGAAGGCCGCCTGCAGGTGGGTCTGATAGATGTCGCGATCACCGGGCTGGACGACCACGCCGATATCGTTGAAGCGCAGATCGTCGTGGGTGCTGACCAACTCCCATATCTCGCTGGCGATGGCCTCGCACTCGCGCTGCACGCTGGCACAGGACCAGAGGTTGACGCTCTTTTGGTCGCTCGGAAACGGGTGCTCCTCAAAGACCTCGTCGGCGGGCTCCATGTGGCGGATCATGGCCTGGAAGTGATGGAGCAAGGTGTGGCGCTCTCGCGTGCCATCGCCACCCAATAATTCCCGAGGGATATCGACGCGCTCTCGGGCCACATCATCGATCATGCGCTGATAATCGCGGCCGGCGCGCCCCCATATCGCCAGCGGCAGCGGATAGTCATCGCCCTGAAGCAAGCTCTCCTCATCGAGGATCTCAAATACCGGGTCTTCCTGGCGGTCGCCGGCCACCCCATCGGCCCAGTACTCCTGGCTGGGGTTCATCACATAGAGCGCCACCCGATGGCCCTGGGCCTCCCGACGGGTCTCGAAGAACTCGCTGAAAAAGCGCGGAAAATAGGAGTGCCCAAAGAGGTGGATCATCTTCGGCCAGGCCAGCTCATCGCCACGACGCAGGTGATGCATCACGGCTTGCGGAAGCGTCATCAACGGCCGCTCATCGTCGCCCTCAAGCTCACTCGCCAACCCGCCGGGCCCGAAAATCGCCCGCCAGATCGCCAGTTGCCAGGCCTCGATCTCCTCGTGGGCCGCCGTCGCCCGCTCTGGATACTCCCTCTTGATGCCCCGGTTGCCCTCTTTCCAATGGCGCATCAGCCGCTGACGGGCATAGCCGTATTCCTCAAAGAGCCGCGCCACCCGAAAGGCCAGTTGATAGTGGCGCCGGGCCCGCGAGCGCGCCCCATCGGAGCCCGCCTCCAGAAAGGCCTTCACCGGCGCCAGGGCCGGATCGCTGTCCAACGCCTCCGACTCCAGCACCGACAAGACCAGGCGCGTCAACGCCGTCTGATCGAGTAGCCTCACCTCGCTCTCACCCTCTTCATCTCGGGGCAACAGCTCCTCCAGAAAATTCTCCAGGGTGATAAATTCCATATTGGCCACCACCCCGCGGCGGGCTGCCAGCTCAAATTGCAGATAGGCCTCCAGGTTCTTCGTCGGGACCACCACCTTGTGGCTGATAAAGGGGCGGTCTACCTCCGCGATCCCCCGACGGGAGAGCTCCCACTCCATCTCCACCGCCAGGTGATCGACGAGCTCCTCGATCCGATCTGACTGGTAGGCGATCAATCCGTACCAATTGGGCACCATCGATGATCCTTATCTGATTCTGCATCCCAATACGTCCCTGATGATGCCTCAATATCGCACAGGCACGGCTCACCAACAACCACCTCTTTTATTTGAAGTGATCGCAATACGAATAGTCTTTTCCGAAGCGATCCCTGAGATATGCCCGCCCGTCACCGCTGGCTCAGATCGCGCCCTCCGATATCCTCGAAGGCCCACTGAAGTTCGTCCTCGCTTCGGCGTGCCATCGCGTCGTTTTTCCCCTGTCAAGATCGTCGGCCTCCGCGATCATTTGCCCTCTGATATTGACCATCGTCGACCCCTCGGGCTAGCCTTCGCGGCGTCTGATTGACCATTCATTTTCCCGTCGTGCCCCCGGCTGCGTATGAAGCCCCCATCCGCCCCCGAGTCGCCCCGCTATATCGTCGTCGAAGGCCCCATCGGTGTGGGCAAGACGACATTGGTCAACCGTTTTGCCGAGCAATTTGCGGCCCATACGGTGCTGGAGGTGTTTGAGGAAAACCCCTTTCTGGCGGACTTTTACGACGACCAGGAGAGCTACGCCTTCCAGACGGAGATGTTCTTCTTGCTCAGCCGCTACCGCCAGCAGGAGGAGTTTGCCCAGACCGATCTCTTCGGCCGACTCACGGTGAGCGACTACCTCTTCGTCAAGTCGCGGCTCTTCGCCAGCCTCACCCTCTCGGACCACGAGCTCACGCTCTACGACCGCATGTTCTCCATCCTCACCACCCAGGTCCCGACCCCGGACGTGGTTGTCCACCTCCACGCTCCTCTGGACACCCTCCTGGAGCGCATCGACCAACGCGGCCGCTCCTACGAGCGCGACATGGACCCCGACTATATCAGTCGCCTAAGCCGGCTATACCACGACTTCTTCGCGCACTACGACGAGACGCCTCTGATCGAGGTCGATACCCACGACGTCGACTTTACGCACGACGACCAGGCCGTCGACGAGCTCATGGCCCAGATCGAAAACGCCCATCACCAGGCCAACCAACCACAACCGGCCGTCGAATTTTAGTCCCCGAGGTCTCTCATTCCGGGAGCGACTCCAGCTCCAGGCGGCCCCGTATCTCGATGATCTCGTAGAAGCGCTCCAGGCCTCGCTCCGAATCATGGAGCCAATCGCCGAATTGGATCAGCGCTTCCTCCAGGTCCGGTCGACTCAAACTCCCCTCTCCCGCCGGATCACCGCTGAAATAGCGCAAAAACAGACTTCCCAGGACGCTCCACGTCGCATCATGGCTCTCTCGGGTCGTCGCCCCGCGGCGCACCACTTCCATCCCATATCCATGGGGATCGATCTCCGGCATCCGCGCCATCAGCACCGCCACAAGACTTCCCGTTGGCATCGCCGAAAAGGGCTCGATCTCCGTGCTTCGATCCGGATCCAGGACCTGCATCGCAAATCGTCCCGCCGGCATCAGCGCCTCGATATCGTGCATCTGGACTAACAGCGCGTAAAGAGCCATCGACAACTGGTCGGCCCGCTCCGCATCTCCCCCAAAATAGGCCGGCGCGTCGGCCATCACCGCCCGACCCTCTTCGGTGGCGTGCAGCGCATCCAGTAGCTCGATGGCCGCGAAGAATCCCCGCGAATGATAGACTCGCTCCAGCCCATCGGGGACCCGCTCCGTAAGCCAGGGCTCAAACTCGCCGCGGGCCTCCATCTCCCGGGCTCGCTCGCCGAGGTAACTCAGCCAGTGGTTGACGAGGGCGACGACTCCGGGCTCGCTGAATTCGTAGTCCCCATTGGGCAACTCGTCGGCGCTGAGCAGGACCCGGAACACCTCTTCCGTCAACTTCGTCAGATGCTCCTTGGCCTGCTCGTCATCCTCCACGCGATCCACCATCTCCACCGCTCGGTCGAGGATCACTTCCAGGCGGCTCACCTCGTCGAGAACCCGACCGTCGGGAAGCTCGATCTCAAAGGGCTGGCTTCGCGGCGAGTACCCATCATCATTTCGGAGCCATTGATAGAGCAATTGCCGAAGGCGCTCGTCGATGCCCACGCCGTCGTCGTCGCTCAAGGTCTGCGTCGACAGCGCCAGCTCGCGAAGCGCAGTAAATAGCCGTCCATCCTCAAAGATCTCGAGCATCGCCTCTTCGGCGCTCACCAGATTGGAGGCGCTCATCGGCGAGAAGTTACCGTCGGCGTCTCGATAGAAGTCGTCGCGGCTGGCGTAGTGGTCGTGAACCACGGAGAAGAGCTTCGCCATCAGGTCCTCGCGCTCATGTTTTGCAAATGCCCGCGCCAACGGATGGACCACATCGATCAGGCCCGACGCCTCGGCGGCGTACAGCTCATTGGCGTGATGATTGGCCAGGATAAACCCGTCGTGCCCTGTAGGAGCGTTGACCTCCAGGTAGACTTCATCCTCGTCCAGGGCCAGCGTCTCCTTGTTGAAGAGCCGCGTGATCTGATCCGGTGTAGGCTCTGCATCGAGTCTCGCCCCCATCATCTCCGTGGCCTCGCTCAGCGCCAGGACGACGGTGCCGTCGTTAAAACTTCCGCCGGTGACCGCGTTGAGCATATTGACCAACGTGCCCAGCTCGTCGTCATCGTCGATGGACAAGAACTCCGACAGGTGTAGTTCTCCGCCCACAGAGCGCAGAAAGGCCTCCGCCGCCCCATCCATACTCGCCAATTCTGGCAGCGCCGCCGGATCGATGGCCAGGTCGGCCTCCAGCTCCTGGACGGTGATCGTATAGGGCGCCCCCGCCGTATCCCATAGCAGGTGAAAGAGGCGCTGGAAGCGGCTTCGATTGGCGCTGGGCTCAGTGCTCGACTTCGCGGCGTCAAAGTCCGTGGGCACCGACAATAGGCCGTCCATGGGACAATCGCGGATGCACTCAAAGCGCGCATCACTGCCGATCTGATGGGACCCTCTGCACTGCTGAAAACAGGCGTCGTAGGCGCCGCCGGGCTCGGGGTTCATCTCCAGGTCGGCGTAGCGGATCATCGTCGCCATCGATTCGCCGGCCCGCTCCATGATCGGATCGCGCAGCGCGTCCATCACATCGGCCCACAATGCCTCATCGGCCGCGATCTCACGCAAGACATCGAGCACGTCATAAAAGAGCGTCACATCGGGGTCGATATCGACCCTGTCGTCCTCGGCGATCACCTCCGCCGCATCGCCCACCGTATAGCTGAGCTTGGCCAGCGTATCGACGTCGCGATTGAGGTAGCGCTCCACCAGGCTCATGACCTCTGGCAACTCCGAGATCGACATCCCGCTGATGATGGCGTCAAAGAGATCGACCACTGGATGCTCCTCCGAAAAGCTCCGGTAGGTCCCCCGTTCATCCTCGCCCACCTCTGCCGGCCCCAGAAGATCGCGACCCACCCGAGCCAGATGATACAGGGCATCGCCCTCGGCAAGTTCTCCGGCCATCCTGAGGATGAAGGGCAGTGCCGTATCGCTGATATCGACGTACTCAAAGACGTATTGGCCGGGCCCTCGCTGGGCTCGCCCAAAGACGTCGCGGCTCAACTCCGGATGATCGATGGGCTCCTGGGATAGGGGCGCGATCTCCAACACCTGGCCGCCCTCGAGCACAAAGCGTCCCTCCTCGTCGACATCGGCCATGCCGTCGCCAGTGCTATCGACGAAGGGCGCTACTACCTCGCCGTCTTCTGTGCGCACCGCCGGGCCGCCGGCCTCATTGAAGAGCGCCACGTACATATCCCGGCGATCCCCGCTGCGATAGCGATTGTCGGGGGCGATCAACAAATCCCTCAATGTGCGCGACAGGCGATCCGTGGTCTCCACCTCCGGCGGCTCATCCAGGGCCATGGACACCGCCCGCAAAAGATCGGCGTAGCCCGGCGAGACCTCCATCGTCTCTTCACCCCACTCGTCTCGCCCATCGTGATTGACCATCACCTCGCCCACGTGGCCCACCAGCATCAGGGCATCGTCGTAACCCATCACCGCTTCCAGCAGCCCCCCGCGCTCGACGGGCGTCAGGTAGTCAAAGGGGCCGTAGAGCGGCCGGTCGGTGAGGCTCTCCATCAGCTCTTCATCGGCCCTGGCCTCGTCGAAGAACCCCGGTACCCGCCGCGTCAACGCCGGGAAATATCCCTCCTCGATCATGGGAACAAAGGTCACCAAGAATTCGTCGAGTTCCCCCGTCTGGCCCGGTGGCACTGCTCGGTCGACGCCATCGACGAAGTCGTCGCGCTGCGACTCCAAGAGCTCCATGCGCTCCTCGGGCCGCGTGGCGCTGCGCGCCGTATCCTTCGCCCAGATCTCGTAGAGCTCCTCACCCAGGGTGCCCCGCTCAAAGTCCTGGCGCTCCAGATCGTATTCTTTGGCGCATCCCGCCACCATCATCACGCCCACAAGCAACCCCACCGGGACCACCTGTCGCCATTTATTCACCATTCTGGCCTCCCTGGGCCGCACTCATTTTCATCTCAATGACCTTGTTAAGTACATCCTAACAAATTTTTGCGCTCAGGTCAGATACGCTCCTGGTATTAAAAAACCCCTCCGAGCTGGGGCTCGGAGGGGTTAACTAACTCGCTCTCGCCGAAGAGATCAGCGGAAGCTCAGATTGTCGATCACCGTCTGACTACTGCCCGACGCCGATCGGATCTCGAGATCGAAGTCACCCTCAATATCGAGCCCATCGACCTCAAGGGTGAAAACCGGAAAGGGCGCATCGAACTCATCAGAATCCACCATGGCATCAGGCGAGGTGGCCACCACATCACCGTTGACCAGCACGTCTACCTGACGGGGATTACTATTCGTAAATGCCATCGAGACCTGGAGCGAAATCGAATCCACGCCACCGGGCACGTCGTCGACATAGATTCGACTATCCCTACTGCCATCGAGGATCAGAGACTCTCCATCGATAACAAAATCATCGTCTTCATCTTCCGACTGCCGGCGTACACTTTCATAAGTCCAGAGCAGTCCCAGATCGCCCTCAAAACTACCATTTTCATAGCTACCTCGACTCATGTCGGCATTATCGAAGCTCTCGAAGGAGCTGTCGAATTCATAGGCTCCGGCCGTGCAGCTCGCTCCCGCCGGTCGGCGCTCGCCTCGCTGGTCTTCACCCCAGATCGACAGGTAAATATCGATGAATCCGTAGCACGCCGACGCCGGGATCGCCCCATCGGCGGGACTGACGCCCATTTCGGGCTTCTTCGTCATCGTCGGCCCTCCATTGTCGGCCAAGGCCAGGAGCATCGGATCCAGGGGCTCGCTCTCGCTGCCCACCTGGTTGCCCTCTTCACCATCCTGGAAACCGGCGGCACCGACGCCGATGACATTATATCCAGCGTCGGCGTAGTTACTCGCGTCACCGCCCACGTCACCGTCGGCGTTGTCGGCGATGATATTGCCCCGAAGGGTCATCGACGTCTCCGAGGACACGGCCACGGCACCGGTATTGCCCACGATCGTCGTCCCCAGCACTTCGGCGCTTCCCCCGGTGGCGCTGATCGCCGACGAGTTCGTGTCGCTCTGGTTATTGACCACCGTCGACTGCGCCACCCGAAGATCGCCGCTTCCAAGAATGGTCAACGCACCGCCGGACAGCCCCTGGTTGGTGTCCACCAGGCTCTGTCGGATTTCCACCATCGCATCCGTGGCATCGGAGCCGATCGCCAACGCCGCTCCTCCACCGTCGACGCTATTGCCTTCAAAGACCGACTCCATCACGTACGCCGTCGCATCATCGGTCACATATACGGCGCCTCCTCCGCCCTCGGCAAAGTTGGCCTCGAAGCGAAGCCTTTCCATAGCGACCATCGCCGAACCGCCGATATAAAGGGCACCGCCATCCTCCATGGTGGAGCCGCCGCTCAGCGTCATTGCCGCCAGGCCCACGTCCACCGAACCGACGACCTCAATGAGACGGCCATCGTCGTCGCCATCGAGGGTGACCGTGGAGGCATCGCCCCCGTCAATCGCCAGGTTCTCCTCGATGACGATGGGATCTTCGCCCACCATCACCGTGGTCACGGCCGGCGAAAACTCGATCGTCGTATCGGCGACCACCTCCGCCACCCGATCCCGGAGTGTTCCCACTCCTTCGTCAGAGCCTCGAGTCACCAGGTGTCCCGGCGCCACCACGATCTCTTGCTCCACCTCATCGCCGGATTGCACCTCAAAGCTGGCCTCTTCGAAGGACACATAGGGCTCGTTATCCTCGCCATCCTGCGGGGCGTCGGTCACGCTCAGCTCATAGTCGCCAGGCACCACTTCGCCGAAGCTGATGTCGTCGGTGATCACCTCCGAGAAGCCGTCGGGCCCCTGCAGGGTCACCTCGAAGTCCAGTTCCTCGTAGACCCGGGTCGTCAGGTTGATATCACCGGTGACTACCTCATAGGTGATCTCGATGGGATCATTATCTCCACTTCCCAGCTCCACGGTCTCCGGCGCTGACGCCACCTCGTAGGTCGCTCCATTATCGCTGACCGCATTGGCCGTCACCTCAAAGGTGCCGGGCATCAGATCCGTATAGCTCGTCGTCTCCGTGGGCTCCAGCGTATCCTCCGGGCCCTCGATGAGCACGTCGGCATCGACACCATCGGCCAACCCGCTGATCTGCACCTCCACGTCGCCGGGCACTGCTTCATAGCTCACGGTCACCGTGTCGCCGACGTCGCTCTCCAGCTCCACCGTGTCTCCATCGGCGGTATAGTCGATGCCATTGTCGCTGACATCATTGGCCGTGACCACGTACTCGCCGGGGAGCAAATTCTCAAAAGAGGTCGTCTCCGTCACGCTCTCCTCGAAGCCCTCGGGGCCAGTCACCAGCACGTCAGCGTCCAAATCCCCGAGTCCCTCGACGACCACCTCCAGGCTCGTCGTCACTACCTCGTATTCGATCTCGATGGGGTCGTTGCTCCCGCTTGAAAGGTCGACAGACGTCGGCGCCGACGCCACCTCGTAGGTCGCCCCATTATCGCTGACCGCATTGGCCGTTACATCAAAGGTCCCGGGCATCAGATCCGTGTAATTTGTGGTCTCCATGGGCGTCAGCGTATCCTCCGGGCCCTCAATGAGCACGTCGGCATCCAGCCCGGCCGGTAGCCCACTGATCTGAACATCCACTTCCGCCGGGACCACAGAATAGGTCACCGTCAGATCCTCGTCGTCGCCGCTCTCCAACTCCAGGCTCGCACTATCTCCGCTGTACTCCCGGAGGCCGTCGGTGACCGTCTCTGCCGTCGCCGTATATTCGCCGGGAACCAGCTCGCTAAAGCTCGTGGTCTCCGTGATCGTCTCTTCAAAGCCATCGGGACCACTGACCATCACGTCGCCATCGACGCCATTGAGCCCATCGACCACCACCTGCAGATCGCCGAGGACCAATTCGTAATCGATCTCCAGGGCGTCGTTATCGCCACTACTCACATCCACCGTCGTCGGAGCACTGCTGACCGCGTAGGTCGTTCCGTTGGCCGTCACGTCCGTGGCCACCACATCGTAGGTGCCCGGCTCCAGGGTCAGTGTCGTCGTCTCCGTCACCGTGATGTCGCCGCTATCGCCCTCCAGGGTCACGTCGGCGTCCACGCCGTTGAGCCCCGTGATCTCCACGGGCAACTCTCCATCGGTCGCCTCGTACTCCACGGTGATATTCGTGGTTTCATCGACCTCAATGGTCACCTCCTGGGCCTCTGCCTCATAGGTGGCCAACCCCTCCTCGACATCGCCTGGCACCACGTCGTAGGTGCCCGCTTCCAGCGCTGTGAGCTGACCGCTCTGCGGCAGCGACATCGCATTGCCATCGCTATCGATCACCTCGATGTCGTGGTCGACGCCATCGGGAA
>CAYQBU010000030.1:0-30286 GCA_964415785.1 uncultured Bradymonadales bacterium | reverse complement strand
TCTTTGCCTTCAAAAACGACATCGAGCGCAACTGGTATCGCGTCGTCGAATTCTTTGACGATTGACCCACCCCCCTCGCGCCGGGAGTCCCCGTTGCCCACCAGGTAGGATCTTACCAGGTCGAACGGGACTCCCGGTCGATATCCAGAATCCCCCGCGCGATCTCCAGGGCATACTCCCCGGCGGCCATCGTCATCTCCAATCCCACCACCACCCCCTGGGCCCGTCCCTCGACGCGCCGGGACTGGCCCCCGTCCATAATGGCTCCTCCCGCCACCCCGCTATAGGGATGGCTAGACCATCCGCCAAAGAGACGCGCCGCCACCCCGCCGTAGCGATAGTAGCTAAGCCCCAGGGTCACCGAGGCCGGTTGAATCGGTCCTGTCCCCACCGACCCCGACAACCACACCTCCAGCCCATGGCGCTGAGCCATCGTCCCCGGATACCACCCTCCATGCTCGCTGGAGCCGAACTCTGTGAGGCTCAATAGCGGCACATCGAGACGCATGGCGTTGAGCTCGATCGTCTGATCAATGCTCACTCCCCCTCCCTCTTCACCGCGTCCCACGATCTCGCGGCGCTGCCCCTCAAAGACCGATCCCAGCCGAACCACTCGAAAGTCGGCCACCAGCCCCAGATCCACACTCTGCACCGACCCCTCCATCGAGTAGTCGAGGCCTTCCTCCGGCTGATCGCTTCCAACGATTCGGTGATGCTGGCCACCGGCCAGGCATCCCGTGCTCAACAGACTGGTTAGGATCCCCACCGCCATCGCCGCTTTTGTCCAGTTGCTCTTCGTCATCTCAATCCTTGGGTCGCAATAACCATCGCATCATCCAGGGGATCCCGATCACCCCCGGCAGCAATACCAGCATCAACCCATACCCAAAGGTCGCCGCCAATAGTGCCGACTCCGACGCCACCTCCACCCCCACCGCCGCCTGCAGCGCCAAAAACGCCCCATCTCGCGTGCCCATCCCCCCCATCGTCAATGGCACCATCCCCGCAAATAGGGCCAGCGGCCACAGAGCGAGGATCACCCCGGCGCTCAACCCCGCACCAAAGAGTTGACCCAGCACCCATAGATTGCCCATCGCCGTCGACCAGGCCAACGTCGACACCCCGATGATCGCCACCAACAGCTTCGGTTTCTCCACCAACGACCGAAACCCCACCAAGAGCGCCCGCAGCGTCTTCTCTTTTCGCCTCACCACCGGCAGCGACACCACCCAGTCCACCGACCTCAGCCCCACCAATACCACCGACCATCCCCCGATCCACATCGTCGCCAGCACCCCCACCACCGGCCAGGCCCCCAACCCGATCCCACCGATCATCCCCAGCACACAGAGGGTCTGCACATCGACGAAGCGCTCCGCCACCACACTCCCCAGACAATCCGCCTTGGGCACCTCGTCGGCCAACGCCCAGGCCCTCAACAGATCATTGATCCGCGCCGGAATCACCAACACCAGCGGCCATACCGAGAGAACCACCGACAGCGAGCGCTTCAGCCCGATATCATGTCCCGCGGCTTTCAATACCACCTGAAACCGCCACCCATTGAACACCAAATTCAAGCCCAACAGCACCACCACCACCACCGACCACTCCCAGCGCGCTCCCTTCATGGCCTGGGCCATCGCCTCCCCATCGCTCACGTAACTGACCAGCCCGTACAACACCGCCACCGTCAACGCCATGACGGGAATGATCTTCCAACTCAGATATCCCGCCACCCGATCGCGAACCTCATTCTCCGTCTGCGTCGCGTCCATAATGACCCATCTGCCGTCTCTTGACTGACTTCTGGTTTACTTATCGGCGATCCCGAGTCCCACGTCTACCAAATTGCTGTTGACTCGCTGGTCAAAACCCTATCTTTTACTCATACTGGGGGGTGGATCCCCAGACTAAATCCTACGCTCGCCTGTTTGCCTGCCGCACCACGTCGCAAGGAGATTCATGTCCAGCACCAACGCATCGACCAGCCGTTACCCCTCCACCGCTGGAGAGTGGTACTACGCCCTTCGCTTTTTGGCCTTCCACATCTTTTGCTTTGCCGCCATCTGGACCGGTGTGCCCCTGGAGGCCGTCGCCCTCGGTGTCTTTCTGTGGGCCATTCGCATGTTCGGCGTCACCGCCGGCTACCACCGTTACTTCTCTCATCGCACCTATAAGATGGGACGGGTCATGCAATTTCTCATGGCCCTCCTCGCCCAAACCTCCATGCAGCGCGGCGTCCTCTGGTGGGCCGCCCACCATCGCCACCATCACAAGCACTCCGACGAGCCCGAAGACGTCCACTCCGTTCGCCAGGACGGCTTCTTCTGGTCTCACGTCGGCTGGGTCATCTCACCGCAGTGGCGCGACACCGACATCGATCGCGTCAAGGATCTGGCCCGCTACCCCGAGCTTCGCTTCCTCAACAAGCATGCCCATATCCCTGCCCTCCTCATGGCCCTCGGCACCTACCTCTGGATGGGCTGGGCGGGGCTCGTCGTCGGCTTTATCTGGAGTACCGTCGCCGTGTGGCACTCCACCTTCACCATCAACTCCCTGGCCCACGTCTATGGATCCCGTCGCTACGAGACCGGCGACGACAGCCGCAACAACTGGATCCTCGCCCTCCTGACTTTTGGCGAGGGCTGGCACAACAATCACCATCACTACCAGGCCTCTACCCGACAGGGCTTTTATTGGTGGGAGATCGACATCACCTACTACATCCTGTGGACGATGGATAAGCTGCGCCTCGTCTCCGACCTGCGCGAGCCCCCGGCCCACGTCGTCGAAGACCGCCCTCACCCCAAGGTCGCCCTCCGCCAGGCCGCCCAACAGGCCCGCGCAGACTTCGATGAGCGCGTCGCCGACCTTCAGGAGCGCGCCCGCGTCGCTCGCCTCCACGCCTCTCATCGCGCCGACGACCTCGGCCAGGACATGGCCCTGCGCATCGCGGAGATGAGCACCGACATCGAAGCCCGCCTGGACAACCTTCGCGACTCCATCGACAGCGTCCGCCGTGGTGCCCATGACAAAGTCAAAGAACTGGCCACCGACGCCAACGACAAAGTCGATCACCTCTCCCAGGAGATGGCCATGCGCATGGCCCGACTCAGGACCCGCGCCGAGGAGATGGGCGACCACTCCGTACAGGCCATCGATGAGATCGCCGAAGTCACCGACATTCAACTCCAAAAGGGCACCACCATCAGCCAGGCCTGATCTCCACGCCATCTGCAATACTCACTAACCAAAGAGGGGCCGTCCTCACTCAGGACGGCCCCTTTGGCCTGGTCGCAACCCCCATCGATTGCCTTCGTCGTCGCTCACTCTTCCAGATAGTCGTAGAGTTCCTGGAGCCCTCCCAGGCTCTTGACGCCCGAGATCTCTCGCGGCGCCCCCGCTCCACCGACCAAAAGCTCCACATCGTCATCCACCAGATCGCGGAGCCGACTCAAAAAGCTTACCGATGCCGCCGCATTGGCATAACCCGAGATACTCAGTGCGATGGCCGATGACTCGCTCTGCACCGCCGCCGCCGCAATATCTTCCACCGGCGTATTGGAGCCCAGAAACACCACTCGTCCATCGGCGATCGCCACCGCCATCGCCGCCATATGCAGCCCCAGGCAGTGCTGCTCTCCTGAAAAGGTCGCCAACACCACCTTCGGGCCTCGCGCCATATCGCTCAGCGGCCGCCAGGCGGCCACCAGAAAATCGCGGATGCACTCACTTGCGAAATGCTCATGCAACACGCTCAGACGCCCCTCCGCCCACCCCTCCCCCAATTCAACCAGAAATGGTTGCACCCTCTCATTCATAAAATCCAGGGCATTCATCCGACTGAAATCACCTCGCAGATACCCCTCAAAGCGCTTTCGATCGAGCTCGCTGACCGCCCTCATCCACTTCTCCAACCACTTCAAACATATCTCTTCTTTGTCCTCTCCTGCCCCCGTCTTGGACTTGGACTCCACCTCCCCCCCGGTGGTCTTCTCCAATAGCGCCTCGAGCTCCTCCGTATTCCTGCCCTCCAGCTGGGACGGTCGGTATCCCTGCGCCAATATCGCCGTGATCAACCGAAGATGCTCGATGGTGTCCAGATCATAGATTCGATGTCCGGCATCATTGCGTTGCGATTCCGGAAATCCGTAGCGTCGCTCCCAGGTGCGAATCGTTTCCACAGGTACGCCCGTGGCCATCGATAGAGCACCAATATTTAGGGTTGCTTCGTCTCCGCTACTCATGATTACTTTCGATTCCTGAAAATCAAACTGAACACCTTCTGAACGCCTCGCCGATCAACCTATACACAATCCTCTAAATGTGAACAGTAAATGAACAGATTTCTGCCCTGTGGCCCCCCTGGTTCCAGGCGCTGGCAATTGAACAATGCGTGCTTATCACTTTCCTGACTTCATCTTTCTGGCAGGTCGAACCTGCCTTACTACGGGAGCAATCATGGGCAAAATGGTCGACGGCATCTGGCGTACAGACACCTGGGTTCGCAACGAAGATGGCGAATTCAAGCGTGATCCTACCACCTTTCGCGACTCCATCGGACCTGGCGAGGACGACGCCTTTCCCGCGGAAACCGGGCGCTATCACCTCTATGTGTCCTACGCCTGCCCCTGGGCCCACCGCACCCTCATCGCCCGAGCGCTGCTGGGCCTCCAAGACGTCATCGACGTCTCCGTCGTCCATCCCCATATGCTCGACGATGGCTGGAGCTTCGATACGGACTTCGATGCCACCACCGGTGATCCAGTGCTCAATAAAGACTTTTTGCGCCAGATTTATGCCCACACCGACTCCAAATACACCGGCCGCGTCACCGTTCCCGTCCTGTTTGACCGCCAGTCCGAGACCATCGTCAATAACGAGTCACGCGAGATCATCCGCCTCTTTTCCACCGGTCTTCGCTCCCTGGCCACCTCCGATATCGACCTCTATCCCGAGGGCTACGGCGAGCGCATCGACGACCTCATCGACGCCATCTACCAACCCGTCAACAATGGCGTCTATCGTGCCGGATTTGCCACCACCCAGCAGGCCTACGAGGACGCCGTCGCCGAACTCTTCGAAGCCCTCGAACACTGGAACGACCACCTTAGCCAACACCGCTACATGGCCGGCGACGTCCTGACGGAGGCCGATCTCTGCCTGTTTACCACCCTCGTCCGCTTTGACCCCGTCTACTACGGCCACTTCAAGTGCAATCTCCAACACCTCTACGAATTCGACGCACTCTGGGGCCATACCCGCGAAATCTACCAGCTCCCCGGCGTCGCTGACACCTGTCGCTTCGACCATATTCAGAGCCACTACTACTACAGCCACACCACCATCAACCCCACCCAGATCGTGCCCAAGGGCCCCATCCTCGACCGTCTCAGTGATCCCCAGCGCGACCACCTCCCGGGGACCATCGCCCGTCGATGACGAAACTTCCCTCCCTCCCGAAGCGATAACAGGGCGGCCTCCTTCTCCACTGGCCTTTCCGTCGCTTCGGGAGCCCCCATGATTGCCCAGATCCACTCCGGCGCCGTCCTCGGCATTGACGCCTTTCGAATCGACGTCGAGGTCTTTATCACCCGCGCCTTTTCCGCCTTCCACCTCGTAGGCCTTCCCAATAACTCCGTGCGTGAGAGCCGCCTTCGCATTCAGAGTGCGATGGAGAATCTCGCCCTCGAATTTCCCCGCGACAAGCGGGTCACCGTCAACCTCGCCCCTGCTCACATCCGCAAAGAGGGCACTGCCCTCGACCTCCCCATCGCCCTCGCCTTGATGGTCTCCCTCGGCGATATCCCCGCCCGTCGCGTCATCGACCTTTCGCGCTATCTCGTCATCGGAGAGCTGGCCCTCGACGGCTCCCTTCGCCCCATTCGCGGCGCCCTCTCCGTCGCCGTGCTCGCCCGCGACCAGGGCTTTGAGGGCGTCATCGTCCCCGCCGACAACGGCGCCGAGGCCGCCGTCGTCAACGACATCGACGTCCTCGCCGTCGATCACCTCCGCACGCTTCTCTCCGTGCTCCAGGGCCATCGAGACCTGGAGCCCCTTCGCCAGCCTCCCTCCTCTCCTCCTCAATCGCCCGCCGACAACGGATTGGATTTCGCCCAGGTCGCCGGCCAGGGGCCCGTCAAGCGAGCCCTGGAGATCGCCGCCGCCGGCGATCACAACCTCTTGATGATCGGCCCCCCCGGCTCGGGCAAGAGTATGCTCGCCAAACGCCTGCCCACCATCCTCCCTCCCATGTCCTTTGACGAAGCCCTGGAGACCACCCGCATCTACAGCGTCACCGGCCACCTCCAGCGCCAGGGCCTCATGAAGCATCGCCCCTTTCGCGCCCCTCACCACACCATCAGCGACGTCGGCATCGCCGGCGGGGGCTCTGGAATCCCTCGTCCCGGAGAACTCAGCATGGCCCACAACGGCGTGCTCTTTCTCGACGAAATGCCCGAATTTCGTCGCTCCTCCCTGGAGGTGCTTCGCCAACCCCTGGAAAATGGCGAAGTCCAACTCACCCGCAGCCAACTCAGCGTCACCTACCCTGCCTCTGTGATGCTCATCGCCGCCATGAACCCCTGCCGCTGTGGCTACTTCGGCGCCGATCCCAACCGCTGCCAATGCTCTCTGCAGGACGTCAAACGCTACCGTCGACGCCTCTCCGGGCCCCTTCTCGACCGCATCGACATCCACGTCGATGTCCCCGCCGTGCCCTACGCCCAAATTCGCAAGGCCCAGCGCGGCGAACCCAGCTCCACCATCCGCCAACGCGTCCAGCGGGCGCGCCGCCGCCAGGACCAGCGCTTCGCCGACCACCCCATCCACGCCAATAGCCAGATGGGCACCGACCTATTGCGCCAACACTGCCCCCTCGACGACCAGGCTCACGACCTCTTGGAAGCCGCCGTCGAACGCTTCGGACTCAGCGCCCGGAGCTGCGATCGCATCCTCAAGGTCGCCCGCACCATCGCCGACCTCGACGATGTATCCACCCCTACTTGCGTCCAGATTGGCGAGGCCATTCAATATCGCCACCTCGACCGCCAGCACTCTCCCCTCAACGGCCTTGCGGGCTAAATTTTTCACGACCCGCCTACTGCGGCCTTTTCACCAATTGGGTCTCCTCCAGCCTTGCCTCTACCGCACTGTCGTAGGCCACTCGAAACCCAATGGTGTGCGAGCGACGAGCTCCATCGGCATGCCCTCGACTCGCCAATCGACTTCGACGCTCCCCCTTCGTCCACGCCCCTCCCCGAATTTCAAAACGCTCATCATCTGCCGGCATGCACCATTCCTGGACTCCTCCCGCCATATCTCTGATCCCGTAGGGCGATACATCGTCCACAAAGGTGCCCACCGGCTCCATCTTCAGTGCTCCCGGGCGTGACTCGCGTACCTTGCAAAAAGTGGCGTCAAAATGATCCCCCCAGGGAAAGTCGCGCCCATCCACCCCACGCCCCGCCTTCTCCCATTCTCGCCCCGTCAACAAGCGATAATCCCGCCCCTCCCGCTCGCTGCGCCAACGGCAATACGCCAGGGCATCTGACGCCCTGATCCCCACCACCGGATAGGACCACTGCGGCGCCTGCTCGGAGAGCGTCTCCTGGCGCCGGGCATCGTCTTCCCCGGGCACCCTCGGCTTCCATCGACCGCTGTCCTCGCTATAGCTCGCCCATAATGCATCGCCGCTATCGCTCTGAGGGCACCGTCGCCGGGCGTCTCCCGGGGGCAAGTCGTCCAAAAACGCCAGGTATTCTCGAAAGGTCACCGGAAATTCAGCACAGAAAAATGGCGACACTTCCCGAGTTTTCAACGTCCTCGGGTTCAGGGCTTCCCGATCCCCTCCGCTCAGATAGGGGCCCCCGGCCACATAGATAAATCCCGGCTCCACCTCCTCTTTTGGCGGAAGCCCTATTTCGCGCTCCACCCTCTCTGCCCGACGAGCGTATAGCGGTACCCGCACTGTCCCACGTCCCTCTCCCTGCAGCACCGCCAGGTGGCTTCCCACCCGCAGGTCATCGCAGACCACCGGCGTCTCTCCCAACTCCCTGGCCTCACTGACCACCAATCGCCGATCGAGCTCCTCGAAGCGAAACACCCTCACCTCGGCGCCGCTTGGCCGACTCCTCAAACTCAATTCCACCTGCCGAGACAATCGCTGCTCATATTTTTCCAGGCCCAATTGCCGAAGCCTCAATGAATAGTACATGGAGTCGAACCCATCGCCCCTCTCTTCGGCCTCGCAGTAGCGATGCCAGTACAATTCCGCCATTTCCTCCAGCGCTTCTTCGGCCTCCGGATCGTTGACCAGACTTCGCTGAAAGTAGTGAATCGCCTCGCCAAATGCGTGCGCCCTTTCGATGCGCAGCGCTTCTCTTTGATCTTCGAGCCGCCACAGGCTTCGCTTTTGCTCCAACCCATCCCACGGGTTGAGCTCCGCTCTTCGATTCTCGATCCCCTCCTCGGTGCGCTCCAACCTCGAGCCGTGATCGAGATAGCGCTCCACCGCCCGCCTTCCCTTCTCCATCGCCTCCTCCGCCCTCCGTCGTCGCGTCCCTCCACTGAACGACTCCAGGTCCTCTACCATCTCTTGCAACTGCCCGTATCGCTCCTCCCTCTCCATCGCCATCGCCCGCTCACATACGGCTTCCAGCTCCGGCCACAACTTCCATCGCCCATGGGTGCAGGCCTCGCTCAAGGTGCGCCGTTCCCCACGGCTAATGGCCTCCATCATCGCTCTTGGTGATCCTCCCTTGACCGATGGACGAAGCGCCATCGCCTCGAAGAGGATCGCCCCTAGCGAATAGATATCGCTCTTTTCGTCGATCGCCTCCACCTCTCCGCGCGCCTGTTCCGGCGACATATATCGCGGCGTTCCGAAGGTCTCTCCCTTCACCGGACGATGCTCCGCATCCTCTTCCACTGCCACATCTTTACCCCTCACCGCCGCCATCCCCCAATCCGTCACCAACACCTCTCCGAATTCCCCGAGCATGATATTCGACGGCGTCAAATCCCGATGCACCACCCCCTTTGAGTGCGCAAAGCTCAACGCCCTGCCCACCTGAATGATCACCTCCAGCAGGCGGCGCAACCCATAGGACTCCTCCGCATCGCGTCGCCCCTGGTTCAACGCCTTAAACACCTCTCCCAGGGTGTGGGCATCCACCAGCATCATCGTATAGTAGAGGCTTCCATCGCTTCGCGACCCCAGATCATAGATCGGCATGATATTGGGGTGTTCCAGCTGACAGGCCGCCTGGGCCTCCGCCATAAATCTGCGTCGGGCCTGCGGTGAGGACCTCTCCATGACCTTCATCGCCACATCTCGCCTCAATAGCCGATCCCGCACACAAAGCGTTCGTCCCTCTCCTCCCCGTCCCAGCTCGTATTTCTCCAGATACCGCTGATCGCCGAGCCTCTCCTCGATCCGATCGGGCCGCACGAATTGCCGAGTGACCGCCATGTCCTGATCGCGCTGCCAGGGATCTTGCTCCTCTTCCACTTCCACCGGTTCCGTATCCTGATCGCCCAACTCCCCACTGCCGTTGTCGCGCTCCCTACTCATTCTTGGCTCCCTTCATCCCCATATTTCCACCGCTGCAATGGACTTCGAATTGACTTTCCCCCATCCGGCACTATCCTACCTCACCACTTGGTGTCCACAAGCGACACATCCCTTTGGGGTCATCCTTGTTGAGGACGCCCCCTAATCATTGACAGTATTTGTCTGAGGAGATCGATCATGCTCTCACGTTTCGCTTCTCGTTTGTCGGCCCTGACCCTTCTTGTGCTTGTGGCGTCCTTCGCCCTCGCCTGCAGCAGCTCCGAAACTGTCCCCGACGATCCCGTCACCGAGGCGGAATTGGAACAGGAAGAGCGCTCCGTGGTCCTCTACCAATATCGCTTCAACCCCAATAGCATGACCGTTCGCCCGGGGACGACCGTCACCTTCGAAAACCGCGATCCCGAGCCCCACAATATCAATATTCCGGCCCTCGACATCGACGAGAATGTCGAGCCCAACGAAGAGTGGAGCCACACCTTCGAGATGGTCGGCGACTTCGCCGTCGGCAACCGCTTCAGTGACGGCATGCAGCTCGACCTCTACGTCGACGACGAATAAGCATCGCACCTCGTTTGGCTCTGGCCCATCGCCCACCGGTGATGGGCCTTTATTTTTCCCCTACCGTTTTGCGACCTCCCATGACTTCCCCTTCGGAGCCCAATTCCGCGGTCGTCCACTTCTATCGCGCTATCGTCATGCACGCCGACGTCTGGCGCGAGCGCCTCGACGCCACCACCAACTGGGCCGTCGTCATCACCATCGGCATCATCTCCTTTGCCTTCAGCCGGCCCGAGACCCCTCATTTCGTGCTCCTCTTTCTCGTCGCCTCCAGCTCCCTCTTCTTGATCATGGAGAGTCGTCGCTACCAGACCTATGACCTCTGGCGCCGACGAATCCGAAGCCTCAATCAATACGTCATCGCCCCTCAGCTCTCTCCGGTCGAGACCCCCAGCGAAGACGATATTCAACGCGGCCGCCTGGCCCTTGCCCACGATCTGGGCCGCGCCGTTCCCCACCTGCGTTTTATCGATGCCGTCGGCTACCGCCTCCGCAGAAACTACGGCTATATCTACCTCTTCACCGTCAGTTCCTGGCTCCTCAAGATGTACCTTCACCCCGACCAGGCCCACTCCTTCTCCGACTTCGTCCAGCGGGCCCAAATTGCCGACTTCTCCGGCTCCCTGGTCCTCACCGTCGTCTCCATCTCTTCGCTTATTGTCCTCTTCCTTGCCCTCCGCGCTCCCTCCGAGCAGATGCTCAGCTGGCGTCGCCTTCCCTCCCCCTTGAGCCGCCTTAAAGACGGCGCTCTCTTTCGCGATGACCTGGCCGATGACCAACGCGCTCGCCCCTTCGAGCGCCCCGGGCCCCTGGGGCCTAAACCCATGGAGGAGTTTTTTCCCCTCGAAGAATTCAATGAGGCCTTGTCTTCCGATTCCTCTGAAGAAGGTGAAGACAAGGCCTCCGACGAGTCTCACGACCGCGACTCGGACTCCGACGACGATGACAATGACTCATCTAAGAGCGACTAGCCCTCCACCTCTTCGGCCCACCGCTCTCTGAGCACGGCCACGGAATCCCTCAATTGATCAAAACCCTGGGCTACCCACAACACCGGCTGATAGATGTCGATGCGAAACGGCGTGCTGATCACTTCCTCGAGATCGAACTCCCGTATTTCTGGTCCCGATCCGAAGACATTTTCAGCCTCTCCAAACGACGACATGTGGCCTGAGCCATAGAGCTTGGTCTTGCCCTCTTCTTCCACCAGCCCAAACTCCACCGTAAACCACCACAACCGTCCCAGAGCATCGAATTTATCCGGATCTTCGAGCTCCGAGGCCAATTTCCCGTACTCCTGCACGAAATCGGCAAATACCGGATCCGTGTGCATCGGCACATGACCAAAGACATCGTGGAAGATGTCCGGCTCCTGGATCTACTCCAGACTGTCCCGCGATCGAATCTCCAGCGTCGATGGGAACTCACGCTTGCCCATGGAGCCGAAAAACATCTGAGCCGGTATAAACCCGTCCACCGCTCGTACCGTCCACCCTGTTAGCGGCTCCAAGTTGGCGTTGAGTTCATCGAATAGGGGCACCCTATCAAGGGGCATCTGCAGCTTTTCCAACCCCTCCAACCAGGCTCTGCTGGCGGTCTTCGGCAATTTCTTCATCCGCCGCTGACACAAGATCTTCCAGGTCTCATTTTCCTCCGCCGTATAACTCTTTCCCTCGTGGGATATAAAGCCGGCGTTCTCCATCTTGAGACTGTCGAATCCTTCGTCGCTCGCCTTCGGTGCCATATCCATATGCGTTCCTCCGCTTGGCTATTTGGCCTCTGGCGCACTGCCTGCACCAAAGACGCTTCTTGATTGTCCTCTATTCGTCTTCCCCCAACCTAGCCGAGCCCCCCCTTACTCTTCAAGATCGTCGCTGACCTCTTCCATCATGGGCGTGATGTCTTGACCCTCGTCGGCCCAGGGAGCAGGCAAGATCGGCGCCCGTTCCCGACTCTGACCGGAGCGTTGCAACTCCACCTCGGCGGTCAACATCGCCGGCGCCACCGTCGACACCGGAATGAAGCCGCTCTCCGCCCCACAGAACCCGTTGAACACCCGCGACTCATCACCCGCCGCCATCACCTCATTGATCGCCGATAGCGGCGTCCCCACCATCTCCACGCCTCGTACCAACGTCTCCTCTCCGGTCTCGGCATCCACCTTGTAGATCATCCGCGGAATGCCCTTGAAGGCCTGATAGCCGAAACCCAACGTATTCGTCGATCCCCCGGTGATATCCCGAATAATCAACCCGTAGGGCTTGTCCTGGGCCCGGACCTCTTCTAGCAACTGCTCGCGAAGCTCCTCCATGCTGTAGGTCGACTCCTCATCGGCCTCCACCACAAAATTGGCCATCCTTCCCTGCGGTGTCCTTACCCCCTGGGCCCGGCCGTGACCCGTCGACGTCTCGAATCCCTCCACCGGCGTTCGGCTCATCAAAAACCCCTTCAACACCCCATCTTCCACCAGCGATGCCCGTTGCGCCCTCACCCCTTCATCGTCGAAGTGGTAGTGGCCATTGAGCTGGGTTCCGTTATACCTCTCCATGCTCGGATCATCATAAATCGTCAAAAAATCAGGCATGATTCGATTGCCCACCTGTCCCGAAAATGTCCGCCCCTCCGCCTCATCGAGCTGTCGCTCACCTTCCAACCGGTGCCCTACCGCCTCGTGAAACAGCACACCGCTGGCTTCCGGATCCAGGACCGCCGGCCCCGTATAGGGGTCCAACGCCGGAGCCTCCCTCAGCGCCTTGAGATCCGCCAACATCTCCTCGATCTCTTCCTCAATCGTCTCCCGATCGGGAAGCTCACCGGCGTCCAACGCGTAAAACCGCCGGCTATTCTCCAACAGCATGCCGTCTTCCGCTCGCGTGATCCCCTGGGCATGCACCGAGTAAATCGTAAACTCCTCGATGATATCGCTGCCCTCCGAATTCGTCAGGTAGCGCACCACCCGACGAGCTGACAGGTCCATCTTGGCGTCCATCAAAAAGTCGTGATCTCGCATCTCTCCGCTCAACTCCCGCAGCATCCGGCGCCACTGCCCCACATTGAGATCCAGCGGTTTGACCTCCCCGCGGTACTCTTCCACCTCTTCTTGCGAAAAGCTCGGCGGCGTCTCCTCTTGCTCCACATTAAATACCGCCCCCCCTCGCTTGGTCTGGTAATCGCTCAGCGCCTTCTTATAGGCCTCATCGGTCAGCAGCCACAGGGCGCCCCGCAGCGCATTGGCCTCCGCGTCGATCGGCGTGATCCGATCTGGCGTATAATCGCCAATGCGAAAACTCTCCGCGTCGATATTGGCGAAATTATCGAACTCATAATCGCCCACTCGACTCTCCACATAGGCATAGCGCTGCCGATTGTGGCTCTCCCCGGTCAATGACCCATAGCGGGCCGAGAGATTGTAACTTTCATCATCTCGAACGTGGTAGGACAGAAAATAGGGCGACTCAAACTCGTCGATCTCCAGCCGATCCATGGAGCGATCCAACTCCCCCTGAAGCGCCGACATGATCTCCTCTCGCTCCTCCTCCGACGCCGACCTCAGGTCTTCGTCCAACTCCGGTGCCGGTGGCGTCGCCGCACACCCCATGGCCGCCACAAAGCACACCACCAGCAACCGACCATCTCTCCAGGCTCGTTCCTGCATATCCATCCTTTCCACTGTTCTAGTTACCGCTCAACGCACTGAGATCTAAGGGATCCCTATCTTCCAAGTCTCGAATCCACTCCGCATTCCATGGGCCAGCTCCCTGCCGATCGCCACGATAACCCCATTGCCCTTCCAATTCCGGTCCTTCTTGTCCCCCTCGAAGCTGAAAATAACCCTTGCCCTCCATGCTTCGCCGCGCCCGCTGCCGATCGCCGGGCTCATACCAGTCAAAGAGCAATAAATTGCCCTCCACCCGTCCCTCAATGCTTCCGCCTCCCTGGTAGGTATAGACCCCTACTACTTCGTCGCCTTCTTGCTTCAAAAACATGTGCTCAAACTGTTCGGAGTACCACATCCCCGAGTAGTCTTCGCCCTCCGGCATCGGCGACGCATCGGGCACCGACGGCCCCGACGAACATCCCCAGCCCATCATCGCTACTACCATGGCAATCGCCATGAGCATCGGCGCCCAGCGCTGCCCTTTGAGTTGTCTCATCTCAATCCTCATTGCCTAGTCGTCCATTCACTTACGAAACCCCTAACTCGCCTTCCAACAGCTCTCGGGTCTCTCCATCCACATCATCCAACACTCCCTCCAGGATGCGACTGACCTTCGCGCTCTCCAATAGCAACTCCCACTCTTTCGCCTTGAGGTAGCTGATCCGTCGCCCCTTGGCCTCTTCAAAGATCAGGCGCACCGCCACTTCCTCTTCATCCCTTTCCACGGCCTCCAGGCTCACCCGTCCATCACTCTCCAGGCCCAGCAGATCGTCTTCCAGACTCTGCAGGTGACGATAAATTCGCATCGCCCGCTGCACCTGGGGATCTTCATAGGCCTCGAAATTTCGATTTCGACTGAATTGCACCTCGTCATCGCGCAGCAGACGTCGAACAATCTGGTGGGTCAAATCCATGGCTCATGGCCTCTGTTGGCTGCTCTCCCATTGCCTCGCGCCATTGTACAACGACTGGCCCTTGCCTGGCCATTCCCCCCATCGCTTGTGTCGCCTCAACTCCAGATGCAGATCGTGCTCAATCCGTTGGAGCTATTGAATCGTCTGAGCCGCTCGATGAGCTCCTCTGTCACGATCATATCCCGCGGCGCCACGGGGATGCCCTGGCTGGTCTCCAGCGGACGCGCCAGCACCATCCCGGCCTCCAAACTCTCCAACTCGATGCTGCGTTGTTCGTTATTGGTCTGCCCCATCTCGTCCTCGATAAACACCTCGAACTCATCGACCAGTCCCGGCGCAAAGCGCCCGCCTCGCCCCTCCTTGACCTCTTGGAGCCCCTTGGACATCACTTCCACCTGGTCGATGCCCCCGCGCTCAAAGCGACGCCCCGTGCGTTCCTGTTCAAATGCACTGCACATCCCCAGCACCTGGCACCCGTCGATAAAGGCCTGCGTCAACCGTCCCTCCATCCCGTCCGACATCGGCTCTCCGACCTGAAACCCCGGATCATCGAAGCGCTGCATATAATACAAAATATACTGCCCGGTCTCCTCCAGCGCCGGCACATGGCAGATCGCCTGCTGCCCCAGCAGGGGATGAAAGTCCCAGGTCGCCTCTTCCACGGCATCGAATTCATCCACCGACTTTTTGAACAACTCGCTCGACGCGTTGATCAGCCCGATCCAGTGCAGCAACGCCGCCCGCTCCAATTGCTTGACCCGCCTTTCCTCCCACCCCAAAAAACTGGAAAACAACCGCACCCTCTCCGCCGTTCGCTGGCAATGCTCCACAATGTGGATCTCGCCCAACTCCATAACCGACAGCAGGGCCTTGAGCATCCCGTCAAAGCTGTATTGCAGCTCTCGATACAGCCGCGCCACCTCCTGTTTTTGCTCCCTGAGCTCCGAGGTGCGCTCCCGAACCCGCTGCTCCAATTGCTCGTTAAACCCCTCCAACTGGTCGTTGAGCCGCAGAAGCTCCTGATTTTGCTCCTCGATATGCTTTTCGTAGCGCTCCTTGGACCTGCGCAGGTGATATTGCTCCACCCCCTGCTCCACCACCTCGATAAAGGTATCGTGCTCCCAGGGCTTGGTGATAAATCGAAACACCTGCCCGGCGTTGATCGCCTCCATCGCCGTCGCCACGTCATTATTGCCCGTCAACATGATCCGCGTGATATGGGGATACTTGCGACGGATCTCCTCCAGCAATTCCGAGCCCGACAAGCCCGGCATGCGCTGGTCCGACACCACCACCGCCACCTCTCGGGAGTGCACCACGTCCAGCGCCTCATGCGCATCCTCCGCCACCAGGACGTCGTAATCCATCCCCAAGAACAGACGCTTGACCGCCTTCAGGATATGCACCTCATCATCGACAAAGAGCACGCTTCGACACATCCCCGTATCCGTCGTACTCTCCAGACCCACATCCGTGGCCTCGCCCAGGTCCTCTAGCTTGGCCCCTGTGATCGGCGACTCCATCTCGTCGGTTTCCGTGGCCTCGTCGGCCAGCCCCACCGACCTCGTCATCTCTTCAGTGTCAATCCTCGTGTCTTGCTCTTCCATTGACGCCTCAATTTCCTCCGCCTCTCTGTCTGTGTGCCGATCGCCTTGCATTACTGCCCTTTCGTCGAGGTCCTACTGCGCCCCGGCGACGGTTTATCAGATCTGTAGACCTCTTCGAAGGGCGCCCCGGGCTGGCCTCAATCATCGCCCCGGCTCAACTCGTCACTGAGCCAAAACGCCGTCGCCGGTACCACCGTCGTCACCATCACCAACACCTGGCTTGGAATTGTCCACCGCGCCAGCCGCTCCACCATCTCCTGGTCAGCCACCGCGGCTCCTCCAAACTCCGGCCACATCGCCACCACCACCGCCAGAACACCGCCCAGCATCGCCGCCGACACGATCGGAAATAGCGTCCACCCCAGGGCTACCTTTCGCGACCGCTCCGCCACCGACACCATCGCCGTCAAACTTCGTGACCCCGTCAGCATCAGTCCCAGCGCCATCGCTCCCAGCCCGTGGCCCGCCACCACCAACCAGCCCCACCGCCAGATAAAGCGATTCTCCGGCATCGTCACAAACGCCCATAGCCCCCCTCCCACCATCAGCGCTCCCGGCATCGCCACCACCACCATCATCACCAATTTAATGATCCGCCGACGCGTCCATAATAGCGACGCCCAGCTTCCCCAGGTCAGGCTCAACACCCCGGCCACCACCGCCCCCGCGATCATCACCTCCTTGATCTGAGCCCCTCCCATCCACAACAGAGGCACCATCATCGCCGTCGCCGACATCAACATCGTCGCCAGCAACCATCGACCCAATTCTCCCACCACCGACGGTTTGACTTTGCTTTGCTGTCCCATCATCGACTCCCGGCGTTTGCCTTGCGGTTGATTCCTCAGCCTTGATAAGTGTACTCCCATTTAGCTAAAGAACCAATGATGCCCCTTTTGGCATTCCAATTTTTTTGTCTCTGGATGTTTGGAGTCCATCGTGTCCACTTCGCGCGCCATCATACTTGCCGCCGGCTATGGCAGTCGCCTCCAACCCGAGGAGGGGCACAAACTTCTCGCCCCCATCGGCGACACCCCCCTGCTCTGCCATCACCTGCGCCACTTGCAATCCATCGGCGTCCGCCAGGTCACCATCGTCACCGGCTACGAAGCCGACGATCTCGTCCAGACCTCTCGGCAACTGGCCCGCGACTTCTCGCTGTCGGTAAACTTTGCCTACAACCCGGACTTCGACAGCCAAAACGGCCTCAGCGTCCTCGCCGGCGTCGAGACCTTCGACGAGCCCTCCTCCTTCTGGCTCACCATGAGCGACCACCTCTTTGACCCTGCTTTGTTTGACCACCTTCGCGACTTCGACCACCGCCGCCCCGACCACTGGCAGGGCGCCCTGTGGATCGACCGCAAGCTCGACACCATCTTCGACATGCCCGACGCCACCAAGGTCCGCCTCCAAAACCCCTTCGCCATCTCCAAGCAACTCGACGCCTTTGACGCCGTCGACGTCGGCCTCTTCTGGTGCGGTAAAGGCTTCGTCGACGCCCTGCGTGGCGAAGAACAACAACGCGGCGACTGCTCCACCTCCGACGCCGTCACCCGCCTGGTCGCCGACGAGACCTTTGGATTCCCCGACATCGGCCCCCACCTGTGGCAAGACGTCGACACCCCCGAGGCACGAGAGCACGCCGAAATGCTCTGGCAGCGCCACTTCCAGCACCACGTCACCCGCTCCACGGCCTGATCTCCCAACTGCCAATAACTCCCTGCTCAAAAAAGAAACCCCCGACGCCGCGTCGGGGGTTTCTTTTTCAGCTCCACAGCTCAAACCGCGGGGCGAAACCCGGGTCATTCATGAGCCGCCGTCGACCTGTCATGACCCATCGGGGTTACTCACTCAGATTCTTGAACGCCATGCATACGGCGCTACGATCGTCGCCGCCCATATTGGCACTCACGCCGATCGACGGTTTGGTCTCCAGTTGATAATCGCCACATTGACCCTTCATCTGGCGATAGATCTCGAGCACTTGCTTGATCCCCGTCGCTCCAACGGGGTGACCAAAGGCCAGCAGTCCGCCGCCGGTATTGACCGGAATCGACCCCTCCAGCGTCGTCTCTCCCGCTTCCGCCAACGCTGCCCCTTCACCGGGTTCGGCAAAGCCCAGGGCCTCGTACATCAGGCATTCCGTCACCGCGAAGCAATCGTGCACTTCCGCCACATCCACGTCCTCCGGGCTCAGCCCACCGTCTTCGTAGACTTCGTTGATCGCCATTTTCGTGGTCCCCAATTCGCGATAATCGTCGACTCGGCCCAGCGCGCCCGTCGCCTGTCCGTAGGCCACAAGCTCCACGCAATCGGACTCGTCGATCCCCAACCGCTTCAGCCCCTCTTCGGTCGCCAACACCAGCGCCGCACCGCCATCGCTGACCTGCGAACAGTCCGACATCTTCAAATGGGGCTTGAGCTCCTCATTGGCCAAAAAGGCGGGGTTCTTCTTGCCCGCTTTGGCCGCGTGCTCCAACTCCATGCTCATCTCGCGCATGTGCGCATTGGGATTCTTATTGGCGTTGGCATAGGCCTTGACCACCACGTGCGCGATCTGCTCGTCCGTCGCTCCGTAGGCCTCTTTGTAGTGCTTGGCCCGTCGGGCAAACATCGCCGGAAAGGTAAACTCGTCGATGTCGCGCTCTTCGTCCCAGTGGGCCGCTCGCGCCAGATAACCCGCGCCATCGCGAGCGCTCACCGTCGTCTGCACCTCTGCGCCCACCGCCAGCACCACGTCGCTTCCCGCCTGCAGGGCGTCCACGCCGCCCAACACCGCCAGGCCTCCCGAGGCACAGGCCCCTTCCAGTCGCGTAAAGGGCTTGCCCTCCAGGGCTTCGTCGGCCCGCACCGCCATGGCACCCAGGTGACCCTGGTTGGAAAACAACTCGCCGGCGAAATTGCCCACAAATCCCCGATCGATCGACTCCGCATCCACGCCCGTCGCCTCCAGGGCGTCGCGAATGGAGTTCACCAGATAGTCCTCCAGATTCGGGTTTTCTTTCGTCCCAAAATCGGGGTGCTTCTTCCAGATGAAATCGGGGTGATACTTGCCGATAAAGGGCGTCAACGCCCCGCCCACTACAAAGATTCGCTTATTCGGTTGCATCGTCGCTCCTCAACATCGTCGGTTGGATGAATGGCTCGTCGTCGAACCCTTACGTATATTGGTCTCGACGCAGATTTAGTCACCGACGCCCCAAAATCAATGCCCAATTTCGCCTCGCCCCCCTTGATGCATGCCTCAACCCATGGCCCGACTCCTTCTCATCCCCCATTAGTCATGAGACCCCGTCACCAGGCGTCAATGCGTTTGGCTCAGGGAAATAGGCGCTGGCGCTGCCACCGCCACGCCGGGCCCTGACGCCGAAACTCCCACCGGTCGTGAAGGCGGTGATCGCCGATCTGCCAGAACTCCATGCGCCGAGGCACCACCCGAAAGCCCGACCAAAACGGCGGCCGCTCCACCTTTCTTCCCTCAAATCGCTTCTCCACCTGGCGGACCCGCTCTTCCAACGCCCCGCGACTCGCCAACCCCTCGCTCTGTCGCGATGCCCAGGCCCCGATCTGACTTCCCCTGGACCGCGTCTCAAAATAGGCATCCGCCTCCTCATCTCCCAGCGCCTCCACCGCCCCTTCGACCCTCACCTGGCGCCCCTCCTCTTTCCACAACCAGCACAACCCCGCCCTGGGCTGACCCTCCAGATGCCTTGCCTTGGCGCTTCCCAGGTTCGTATAAAACACAAACCCCTTGCGATCGTAGCCCTTGAGCAACACAATGCGTACCGTCGGCTGACCCCGGTCATCGACGGTGGCCAGACTCATCGCGGTCGCTTCCCTCTCCGGGGAAGCCTTGGCCGCCTCCAGCCACTGCTCAAACCAGGTCAGCGGATCATCCATTGGAAGGGTGGGCATAAATACTCCGGCATCTCGGTTACTCCATTGGCAAACGGCCCTTCACACTAGGATCGGTGCCTTGAGAGTCAATCACTCCTTGGTCTTCGGGGCCCGCGTTCAAATTGGCCCTTGGGATCACTTCGTTGGCGCTTACGATCATCTAGAGTCGAAGTCGACCCCTGATCGTCATCGTTCAGCCCCGGTTGCCCTCGCCCTGACTTGGACTGTCACCGTTGTTGTACGCAGCCGCCCAGGGAGGCCCCGACGTGAGTCAGCACGATCTTGATACCGATGTCGTTGAGCAAACGAAGCAATCCACCAAAAAGCCTCGACGCTTTAAGGTGCTCTTTCATAATGACAACTACACAACCATGGAATTTGTGGTGCAAGTCCTCGAGTCCATCTTTCATAAATCGCCCGCCCAGGCCACCCAGATCATGTTGCGCATCCACAAGTCTGGCCAGGGTATCGCCGGGGTCTACACCCGCGAAATTGCTGAAACCAAAGTCGAGACCACCATCGGCCTTGCCCGCCGCGAAGGCCACCCTTTGATGGTCACCATGGAACCTGAATAATCGGGGGCTTCTCTTGAATGCCCCTCGCGGTCCCCTTTGCTGGAGCCAGACGCTATGATTCAAAAAGACCTTGAAATCGCTCTCTATGCCGCCGTCCGCGAAGCCAAGCAACGCCGTCACGAGTACCTGACCCTCGAACACCTGCTCTACGTCCTTTGCTTTGACGAAACCACCCGTTCTGTGCTCCGTCACTGCGGCGCCGACCTCGACCGCCTGACCCGCGACCTCGACGAACACCTCGACGAGGAGATCGACCGCCTGCCCACGGACGCCGTCGCCGAACCGGTGCAGACCGTCGCCTTCCAGCGCGTCATGCAGCGCGCCATCCAACACGTGCGCTCCTCCGGACAGGAAGAAGTCGACGGCGGCAACGTCCTCGTCGCCCTCTTTAGCGAACCCGACAGCCACGCCGTCTACTTTCTCGAAGACCAGGGCCTGACGCGCCTGGACGTCGTCAGCTACATCAGCCATGGGGTCTCCAAGCTCAACCAGAGCGACCACTCCCACAGCTCGCCCGACGCCGAACCGGACTTCGACGACGAGCCCGATTGGGACGACGCCCCCACCGGCCTCGACGATGACCAGGACAACGTCGACAACCCCCTGGAGACCTATTGCTCCAACCTCGTGGAGCGCGCTCAACAGGGCCATATCGACCCTCTGATCGGGCGCGCCGACGAGATCGAACGCACCGTCCAGGTGCTGTGTCGACGCCGCAAAAACAATCCCGTCTTCGTCGGCGAACCGGGCGTTGGCAAAACCGCCGTCGCCGAAGGCCTCGCTCGAAAAATCGCTCACGGCGAGGTCCCCGACGTACTGGCCGACGCCACCATCTGGGCCCTCGACATGGGCGGCCTTTTGGCGGGCACCAAATTCCGCGGCCAATTCGAGCAACGCCTCAAGGCCGTCATCCAGGCCCTCAAAGACCGCCCCGACGCCATCCTCTTTATCGACGAAATCCACACCATCGTCGGCGCCGGTGCCACCTCTGGCTCCACCATGGATGCCTCCAATATCCTCAAGCCCGCCCTCGCCGAGGGCTCGCTTCGATGCATCGGCTCCACCACCCACGACGAGTTTCGCAAGAGCTTTGAGCGCGACCGCGCCCTCGCTCGTCGCTTCCAAAAAGTCGATATCGTCGAACCCACCGTCGATGAAACCCGGGACATCCTCTTTGGTCTGCGCCAATACTACGAGGAATTTCACGACGTCCACTACACCGACGACGCCCTGGAGACCGCCGCCCGCATGGCCGCCAAGCACATCACCGACCGCGCCCTGCCCGACAAGGCCATCGACGTCATCGACGAGGCCGGCGCCCGCCTTCGCATCCACGCTGCCCCCGACGACCCTCGCGAGATCACCATCGACCACATCGAGGCCGTGGTCGCCTCCATCGCCCGCATCCCCGAATTCAAGGTCGAGGCCAACGAAAAACAACGCCTCCACAAACTCCAATCCACCCTCAAATCCAACGTCTTCGGCCAGGACCGCGCCATCGACGCCGTCGTCACCGCCGTCAAGATGAGCCGCGCCGGCCTGACCCGCCCCGACAAGCCGGTGGGAAGCTTCGTCTTCGCCGGCCCCACGGGCGTCGGAAAGACCGAGGTCGCCCGTCAACTCGCCTCCGCCCTCGGCATCGGCTTCATGCGCTTCGATATGTCCGAGTATATGGAGCGCCACGCCGTCAGCCGCCTCATCGGTGCCCCTCCCGGCTACGTGGGCTACGACAAGGGCGGCCTCCTCACCGAGGAAATCCGCAAGACCCCCCACGCCGTCCTTCTCCTCGATGAGATCGAAAAGGCCCACCCCGATATCTTCAACGTCCTCCTCCAGGTCATGGACAACGCCAAACTCACCGACAACAACGGACGCGAGGCCGACTTCCGCAACATCATCCTCATCATGACCTCCAACGCCGGCGCTCAGGAACTCTCCCGCGCCCGCGTCGGGTTTAATCAGGGCCTCGACCTCAGCAAGGCCGACAAGGCCATGGAAAAGACCTTTTCTCCCGAATTTCGAAACCGCCTCGACAATATCGTCATCTTCGACGCCCTGCCCCCAACGGTCATCCTTCGAATCGTCGATAAATTCGTCGACGAAATGCAGGAGCAACTCACCGACAAGGACGTCACCGTCGAACTCGACAGCGAGGCCAAGCGCTGGCTCGCCGACCGCGGCTACGACGAAAAACTCGGCGCCCGCCCCCTCGCTCGTCTTATCCAACGGGCCGTCAAACAGCCCCTGGCCGAAGAAATTCTCTTTGGCCGCCTCGAAGATGGCGGTGTCGTCAAGGTCTCCGTCGACGATGACGATGCCCTCGATTTCGACTTCCAACCCCACCAGCAGCCGGCCGAAGCCGGTGTCTGATCGCTCTCTTCGCGGGAGACTTCCGGGATCTTCTCGGAGTGTCTCCCGCCTCAGCCTTTTGTTTCGACCACCGTGATTGAATGCCTCTTCCCTCCCTGCCCGTCACCGTCCCTGGAAAGCTCTTTCTCCTCGGCGAATACGCCGTGCTCGCTGGAGCCCCGGCCCTGTTGACCACCGTTGATCGCCGCGTCTCCGTGACTCCTCGAAATGACCGCCGAGGCTATGAAGTTCGCGGTGCCTCCTTTCAAGACCCCCTCGAGCTTCCCCTTCTCGTCCAACAGGTCCTCGACGACACCCTCGATCGCCGGGTCGATCTCAATCACTTGACCGCTGATCTCAGTGAATTCTACCACCAGGGCGCCAAGCTCGGACTCGGAAGCTCTGCGGCCTCTACGGTCGCCCTTGTCAGCTCCGTGGCCCCCGACCTCACCCCCACCGAGCGTTTTACCCTCTCCTGGAAAATTCACCACCTCCTTCAGGGCAAAATCGGCAGTGGTGCTGATATCGCCGCCTCCACCTTCGGCGGCCTCATCGCCTACGAGCTTCACCGCGACGCCCAACAACCGCCCTTCCAAGATCTCCAACTTCCCCAACGCCAACACAACCTGGAGATGACCCCGGCCCACCTCGCCGACATTGGCTCTCTGCCCTCCTTGCCCGACTCCCTTCGCCTCGACGCCATCTGGACCGGGACCCCGGCCAGTTCCGTCTCCTTCATCAGCGGTCTTCAGAGCGCCTTCAATGACCACCTCCCCTCCATTCGAAGCGTTTTCCACGACCTCCATGACGCCAGCGAAGCCGGCCTTCAGGCCCTCGTCGACGGCGACCCTCAATCTCTTCTCGATGCCTTCTCTGCCGCCGATCAGGCCATGGAGGACCTCGGCGAAACAGCGAGCCTCCCGATTATTACCGATGCTCACCGCCGCATTCGCGCCCTCGCCCACACCACGCGCAGCGTGGCCAAGCCCTCCGGCGCCGGCGGCGGAGACTTCTCCCTTCTCCTCGGCCCCCGCGATGCCCCCATCCCCGCCCCTATCGAAGACCAATTCCTCGTCCTCCCCGTCTTTCCCTGACGCAAAAAAGCCGCCTCCCTCATCGGGAAGCGGCTTTCTAGTCAAATGGGCGATGGGGGTTAGCTCTCCGTGAGCATCGCTCGCAAGTACTCGCGCTTCATCCGAGCAATATTATTGATCGAGATCTCTTTGGGGCATACCGCTTCGCATTCGCCAATATTGGAGCAGTTGCCAAAGCCCTCTTTTTCCATCTGGTGGACCATCTCTTTGGCCCGACGGCCGCGCTCCGGCTTGCCCTGAGGCAGCATCGCCAACTGCGAGATCTTTGCTCCCGTAAACAGCGATGCCGATGCGTTGGGACAGGCCGCTACGCAGGCTCCACAGCCGATGCAGGCCGCCGAATCAAACGCCATATCCGAGACGTCCTTGCCAACTTTGACCGAATTGGCATCCGGTTTTGGTCCCGTATTCACGGACACGTAACCGCCGGCGGAAATGATTCGATCAAAGGCCCCTCGATCGACGATCAGATCTTTGAGTACCGGAAACGCCTGAGCGCGCCACGGCTCGATGACCACCGTTTCTCCATCATCAAAATTACGCATGTGAAGCTGGCATACCGTCGTTCCTCGCTCTTCGCCGTGGGCCTGTCCATTGATCACAAACCCGCAGGTGCCGCAGATGCCCTCTCGACAATCACTATCGAAGGCAATCGGCTCCTTGCCGGCGTGGATCAGGTCCTCGTTGACCTCATCGAGCATCTCCAGAAAAGACATATGCGTATTGACTTCATCGGCCGTATAGGTCTCAAAACTTCCGTTGGCCTCTGGTCCCGCCTGACGCCAGACTTTGAGATGAATCGTAATCGTTTCGGCATTCGCCATGGTTTACTCCAGGTGACTAAGACTAGTGCGATCGACACCCATTGGGCACTGGGGTGGGATCACTTATAGCTTCGCGTGGACAACTTCACGTTCTCAAACTCCAGCTCTTCTTTGTGGAGCGTCCACTGGCCAGCTTCCTCCCATTCCCAGGAGGCAACGTAGGTGTATTCTTCATCATTTCGCAGCGCTTCCCCATTTTCGGTCTGGTATTCCTCTCGGAAATGACCTCCACAGGACTCTTCTCGATCCGATGCGTCGATGGCCATCAATTCGGCGAGCTCCAAAAAGTCTGCCAGTCGTCCCGCCAGCTCCACCATCTTATTATATCCATCGGAGCTTCCCGGGATCTTGACGCCATTCCAGAACTCCTCGCGCAGGGCCACGATCTCATCGCGGGCCTTGGCCAGTCCTTCTTTGGTTCGGCTCATGCCCACTTCCGCGTACATGATCTTGCCCAGATCCCGATAGATCTCGATGACCGTCCGGCTATTCTCATCTCCGCCGGACATCATCTCGTCGATGTGGTCTTTGACGCTCTTCTCCGCCTTGTCGAAAGCCTCGTGATCGGTGGTCACTTTGTCCACATCGTAGTTGGCGATGTAGTTGCCCACCGTAAACGGGATGATGAAGTAGCCATCGGCCAGCCCCTGCATCAATGCGCTCGCTCCCAGACGATTGGCACCGTGGTCCGAGAAGTTGGCCTCTCCGGCCACAAACAGGCCGGGGATCGTGCTCATCAATTCATAATCCACCCACAACCCCCCCATCGTATAGTGCACCGCCGGATAGATTCGCATCGGCACTTCGTAGGGGTTTTCGTCGGTGATCTTATTATACATATGGAACAGGTTACCGTACTTGTCCTCGATCGCATCTTTTCCCTGCTCTGCGATCGCATCCTTGAAGTCCAGGTAGACCGCCCGTCCCGTCGCTCCCACGCCGCGACCTTCGTCGCAGACGTATTTGGCATTTCTGGAGGCCACATCGCGGGGAACGAGGTTGCCGAACGCCGGATATTTTCGCTCCAAGTAGTAATCCCGATCGGACTCCGGGATCTGATGGGGCGGCTTGTCCGTATCCTCTTTATTTTTCGGCACCCATACTCGACCGTCGTTTCGAAGGCTCTCGCTCATCAGTGTCAGCTTCGACTGATAGTCACCGCTCTGGGGAATGCAGGTCGGGTGAATCTGCACATAACAGGGATTCGCCATCTGGGCGCCCCGCTTATGGCATCGCCAGGCCGCCGTCGCATTGGAGTTAAACGCGTTCGTCGACAGAAAATAAGCGCGCCCATATCCGCCGGTGCACAAGACCACCGAATCGGCGGCGTAGCGCTCCATTTCACCGGTCACAAGGTGACGCGTAATGATTCCCCGCGCCTTGCCATCGACCATCACCAAATCCAGCATCTCACGGCGCGGAAACATCTCCACTTTTCCGTTATCGACCTGGCGCATCAGCGCCTGAAACGCCCCCAGCAATAACTGCTGGCCGGTCTGGCCTTTGGCATAAAATGTCCTCGACACCTGAGCACCACCAAAGGAGCGGTTGGCCAACTCCCCACCGTACTCCCTGGCAAAGGGCACTCCCTGGGCGACGGCCTGATCGATGATATTATTGCTCAACTGCGCCAGGCGATAGGTGTTGGACTCCCGGCTTCGAAAGTCGCCGCCCTTGATCGTGTCGTAGAATAGCCGCCAGATGCTATCGCCATCATTGGGATAGTTTTTCGTGGCATTGATTCCGCCCTGGGCGGCGATGGAATGCGCTCGTCGCGGCGAATCTTGAATGCAGAATGCCTTGACCGAATAGCCCAATTCTCCCAGCGTCGCTGCCGCGCTCGCACCGGCCAACCCCGTCCCCACGACGATGACCTCGTGCTTCTTCTTATTATTGGGGGCTACCAACGCCATTTTTTCCCGGCGTCGATCCCACTTTTCTTCAAGGGGTCCTTCTGGATCTCTGGATTCCAACTGCGTCATTTCTAATACTCCCGCACGTCCGTGGTGGTCGTTGTGACAATGGCTCTACTCGGTCGCTCGTCGATCGCTTAGGTCAGGTACATATAAATGGGGATCCCCAGAAAACCGATGGTCAACACCACCGCCAGGGCCAGCCCCAGTCCGTATATCGCCTTGGACCATTCCGGCTTCATCGCCCCCAGTGACTGAAAGGCACTCCAAAACCCGTGGCGAAGGTGAAAACCCAAAAAGAGCATGCTGCCCACGTAAAACGCGACCCAACCGGGGGAGGCGAAGGCTGCATCCACCAGGGCATAGAGATCGGTCATCTCCTCTCCGTTGACCGTCGTCTTCTCAGCATCGGTGACCTTTCGCACCCGAAAATGCCAGATATGCACCACCAGAAAGACCAGCAGCACCGACCCGGACACGATCATATTCTTGGAGGCCAAGCTCAGGTTGCTCGGCCCTCCTTTGCTCCTTTCCCCACCGGCGTAGCGGTCGGGACGGGCCTTCTTATTTCGAAGCGTCGTCGCGATCCCCCAGACAATATGCAGAACGATCACCGCCAACAGGCCCAATTCAACCACGTAGAGGAAAGGTCCCAGGGCCTCAAAGCCCGCAGCGTAGCGATTAAATGCATCACCGCCGTCGGGCAGATAAAGAGTCATATTCCCCAGCAGGTGGACGATCACAAATAGCACCAGGGCGATCCCCGAGATGGACATCACAAACTTGCGTCCAACCGGCGACGACAGCGCTCGTTTCAATGGAATCATGGTTAATACTCCAGGTGGTCAACGTCTGCGCGATGACATTTTTGGGCCACTTTTCGCGCCTCTTGTAACGGAGCAGATCTTTAGCACAACCATCCCAAAGGCAAAAGTTAGTCCCCTCTTTTTTTCGCCTATGTTACGCTCCTCCTCACCATGACTGAACCGCCATTCCACGAACAAATCGCTCAATTTCGCTCCGACCGTCCCCTCCGAGCACTTCTCGACGCCCCTTCTCATCCCACACTTCGGCTGATGAGCCTCCTCTACGTCATCGCCGGCCTCTCCCATCTCTGGCTGGCCGACGCATGGCAGTGGTCATGGTTTCCCGGTAACCTTCTATTTCTCACCGGCTTGCTCCTCCTTGTGTGGCGCCCCAATGCCCTCGCCTGGCTGCTTTGCGCCGCCGGCAAGGCCCTCCCCCTCCTCTTTGCCCGCGACCACCTGACCCAATCGCTCCTCCTTATGCTCGTCGCTTGCTATGGAACCCTGTTCATCGGTGTCCACGCCTACCTCCAGACGGGCGCCCAAAAACTGCGACAATTTGCCACACCCCTAAACTCCCTCTCCGCTCCACTTTCCGTTTTCTTCGATGCCACGCGATGGCTGATCATCATCACCTATCTCGGCGCTGCCTTCCACAAACTCAATCGCGACTTCTTCGACCCCCACCGAAGCTGCGCCCTCTACGGCCTGGAGGGCCTCCTGGACTTCTTCGGCCTCTCTCTTCCCCCGGCCTGTGCCGAATGGACCCTCTTTCTTGCCCTCGCCGTCATCGTCACTGAGGCCTCCATCTCCCTGCTCTACCTCTTTGGCCGCCACCGTCCGGCCATTCTCCTGGCCATCCTCTTTCACCTCCCCCTCACCCTCACCGTCGCCCCGGCCTTTGCCCTCGTCATGCTCGTCGGCCACGCCGCCTTCGTAACTCCCACCGATATCAGCGCCGCCAGGAGCTGGCTCAGATCCCACCCCATCGCCTGGATTTGCACCACCCTGGGTGCAACATCGGCCCTGATTTTGGCCGGTGATTTACCTTTTGATGACTGGACCATGCTCCCCCGCATCGCCCTCCTCATCGGTCTGGCGATTCTCTTGATTGCCATCGGCCTTCGCGCCACCTCTCCCCTTCTGGTCACCCCGCCCAAAGCCGCCCCCCGTTGGCCTCGACGATTGGCGATCGCGCTCACCGTCGCCTTCGCCCTCCACTGTCTTAGCCCCTATACCGGATTGCGCTACCAGCACACGGCGGCCATGGTCAGCAACCTCCGCATCGATGATCCCTGCTGGAATCACCTTCTTATGCCCCAGACCCTGCGCCTTGAAGACCCCTATATTCGCATCGATCGCGCCTATTTCGTCGAGCCCGGCCATCTCGAGCGCTACGAGGACATGGCTACCTCCCAACTCTGGAATGGGCCCATGCTCCACCAGATGCGCAAAAACTGGTGCCGCGACTCCCTTCGCCCCTTTTATATGGAGGGCACCTTCAAGGGTCGCACCTTTGAGGTCGACGATCTCTGCGCCGAAGACCTGGAGTGGCCCTTCTCCGACGCCGGAGTCCTCGGAATCGAACTCTTTCCCGATCACCTTCGCTTTCAGCGAAACCTTGAGCGAAGCTGCGATCAGCGCTGTATCCACTGAATCCAGTCCACCGTCATTGCCTTATTCGTCGCCCTTTAACAGCACCTCCGGGGCCTCCGCGCGGAGGTTATACGTCGAACTCATCGCCCGCCCATAGGCGCCGCTATTGGCGATCAATAACACGTCGCCCTCCCGGGGCTCCACCAACCGTCGCCCGTGGCCGAGCACATCGCCGCTCTCACAGATCGGCCCCACTACATCGAAGATATCTCGCTTGCCCCCCTCGAGCCGACTCAAATTCACGATCCCATGGTGGGCACCGTAGAGGGCAGGTCGAATCAGGGTATGCATGCCGGCGTCGACTCCCACGTAGCGCAGGTGTTGCTTTTGCTTGAGCTGGGTCACTCGCGTCAGCAGCACCCCCGCCTCGGACACCAAAAAGCGCCCCGGCTCCAACCACAACTCCAACTCCGGGTACGTCTCCTTAAAGGCCAGCAATCCCTGATCGACAGCCTCCAGATCCAGGGCCTGCTGCCCCGGGCGCTCCGGAACCCCCAGGCCACCGCCCAGATTGAGCACCTCTACCGACGGAAAATACTCGCGGCAGGACTCCAAAAACCGCGCCGTCTGCGACCAGGTCCCCGGCTGACGCACTCCACTTCCCACGTGAGCATGAAGCCCAAATACGTCCAGACCGATCGCCTCTGCCACTTGCGCGACCCGCGGCAATTGCTCTGGCGACACCCCAAACTTAGAGCGCGGTCCCGCCGTCCGCACATAACGGTGATGCCCCCGCCCCTGGCCCGGATCAATGCGCACCAGCACGCGCTGACCGGCGAATATCTCCGGCCATTCTTCGATGGGATGCAGGTTATCGAGCGTCACCATCGCCCCGGCCTCAAACCCCGCCACATACTC